>JBJMIO010000177.1:0-46047 GCA_045806765.1 Marmoricola sp. | reverse complement strand
CGGCTTCCCGTGCAACCAGTTCGCCTCCCAGGACCCGGGCACCAGTGACGAGATCGGCGAGTTCTGCCAGAAGAACTACGGCGTCAGCTTCCCGATGATGGAGAAGGTCGACGTCAACGGCGAGGACGCGCACCCGCTCTACCAGTGGATGAAGGCGGAGAAGGGCGGCGTCCTGGGCGAGAAGATCAAGTGGAACTTCACCAAGTTCCTGATCGGCCGCGACGGCCAGGTGATCAAGCGCTACGGCTCGACGACCAAGCCGGAGAAGATCGCTGGCGACATCGAGAAGGCTCTCCAGGGCTGAGGTCAGTCTGCGTCGGCGCGAGCCCGCAGGTAGGCGACGACCGCGAGCACACGTCGGTGATCGTCGGCTCCGCCACCGAGGTCCCACTTGGAGAAGATCGAGCGCGTGTGCGACTCGACGGTCCGCTCCTGGCACCACAGCCGTCGGGCTATGCCGGCATTCGTCAGCCCCTCAGCCATCAACCGAAGTACTTCCTGCTCGCGGGCGCTGAGAGCCGAGAGCGGATCCTCGCGACGACCGGCAGCCACCAGCGCGGTGACGATGTCAGGGTCGAGCGCCGAACCACCTCGGGCCACCCGCACCGCTGATTCGAGGAATTCGTCGACGTCGAGGACGCGGTCCTTGAGCAGGTAGCCGAACCCTCCCCCGGTGGCGACCAGCTCGACGGCGTGCGCCGTCTCGATGTGCTGGGAGAGCACCAGCACGGCGACCTCCGGGCGTTGAGACCGGATCTCCAGGGCAGCGCGCAAACCCTCGTCGCGGTACGTCGGCGGCATCCTCACGTCGACCAGGACCAGGTCGGGCTCGTGCTCCGCCACCACGGCGAGCAGGGAGTCGGCTCGGTCGAGCTTGCAGACGACGTCGTGGCCGGCGTCGGCGAACAACGACGCGACACCCTCCCTCAGCAGTGCGGCGTCCTCGGCGATCACGACTCGCACGGCAGCACCGCCTGCACCGTCGTACCGATTCCGACGGGGCTGTCGAGGCGCAGGGTCCCGCTGTGGGCCTGTACGCGCTCGGCGAGCCCGGCGAGCCCGGAACCGGTCGCCCGTGCTCCACCGTGCCCGTCGTCGATCACGGTCACGTGAAGCGCACCGTCGATCACCCGGGCCTGCAAGCTGATGTGGGTGGCGCCGGAATGCTTGACCGCGTTGGTGACAGCCTCGCAGGCGACGAAGTACGCGGCGGCCTCGACGCGAGCCGGGAGCCGTCCGGGAGGTAGGTCCAGGTCCAACGGCACCGGCAGGCCGCCAGCGAGCTCGGAGAGCGCCGGACCCAACCCGCCGCGCAACGCTGCCGGTCCATCACCTCCCGCGAGCCGGCGCAGATCGGCGATCGTGCGCCCGATCTCCTCCACCGCCGCGTCGAGTGCCGGTTCCAGGACAGCCGCGCGGGCCGGCAAGAAACGCTGGAGCCGACGCAATTGCAGACCCAGTGCCAACAAGCGCTGCTGGGCGCCGTCGTGCAGGTCCCTCTCGACACGGCGTCGCTCCTCGAGCCCTGCCTCGACGATCCTGATCTGCGCCTCGGCTACGAACGCGGACTGCGCCCGGACCTCGGCACGAAGCCTCGCCACCTCGACCGCGAGCGCGGACTCCCGGACCACGGTGTCGAACAGCAGACCCCGTCCGACCGACGACGAGTGGATCTGGGCACCCCCGGCGCCGAACGCCTGCCACCCGGTGTCCCCGGGGACGCGCACCCCGCTGCCGTCGACGTGCCAACCGGGCTCCTCGAGCCAGAAGCGCAGAGTCAGGGCGTCGTCCCCGAACGCGGTCGCGAGGACCGACTGCAGCTCCTCCGGACGTCGTCTGCCCTGACGCAGGTCGTCGGTGAACGACCGCAGAAGGGCGCGTGCGCGCGCCGACGAACGGGCGAACCGTCGATCGATCTGGGTCTGGACCAGGTCGCGCAGAGGCCGGAACGCCAGAACGACCAGGCCGGTCGCGACAGCCGTCGCCCACGGGGACGGGGTGACCAGCTCGACGGCTGCCGAAGCCCCGAGGTAGGTCAGCGAGAGCACCGTGGTCAGCACGACGTACAGGGCGCTGCGATTGATCAGCCGGTCGACGTCGTAGAGCCGGTAGCGCAGGACGGCGAGGCCGACGGCGAGCGGGACGAGCGCGAGGGCCAAGGGAAGCAGCAGGGTCGCCAGACCGTCGGAGCCGGTCGCCAAGCACGCGACGAAGGCGATCGGAGTCACCGAGGCGGCGTACAGCAGCGCCTTGATCTGCTGCCTCTCGACGGCACCCGCCCCGGCGAAGCGGACGAAGAGTGCAGCGACGCACCCGGCCATGCAACCGAGCGCGACCATCATCACCGCGGCGGTCGCGATCTGGCCGGGACCGCTACCCACCCACCCGACACCCCCAGGGTTTGCCAATGGCGCGAACGGTTCGTCCTCAGGACCCGGCTGGACGGCGATCAGCACGATCGCGGTGGGGAACGCGACGGCGCACCCACCGGCCAGCGGTCGCCACCCTGGTCCGGTGAGCCGGCCGGTCGGGAACAGCAGCGCCACCAGCGACAGAGCCGCATACGCGACCACCCAGGACGACTGCGTCGCCACGTTGCACACCTCGGCGCCGAAGCCGGGACCGTGGTGGCGGACGAGCGCGTCGAACGCGTAGACCTCGCCGAGCGTCAGCAGACCGCCCACCGCCGCCATGGCGACGAGCAACCACCCCATGCCGTGCCAGGGATATCGCTGGAGGATCCGGATGCCGAGCACCGCGCTGACCAGGACCGCGGCGATCGTCGCGACGAGCTCGAACAGGCTCATGTCGCGCGGTGCGGGGTGGGAGAGCTCGAGCGCGGTCGACAGACCCACGCTGACCACGCCGGTCAACGCCAGCGTCCACCTCGCCGTCCGCACCACTCTTGCAGTGTCCACCCGCGGCAGCCCGACGGTCATCAGTAGTAGTACGCACGTCATCTCGGGTGGTCGCCCCGATGCCGACGCCCAGGCCCGCGACCTAGCGTCGCAACGACCGCCGAAACCAACGTTCAGGAGGCACTCGATGAACAAGATCCAGATTGCGATCGGCACCGTTCTCGGCGGCGCCGGACTCGCCACCGCAGGGGTGGCGCACGCCGCGAGGCCCGCCCATCACCGGTTCGTCCTGGTGGCGGCCGCGCCGACCACGTCGCTGCTCGCTCGTCCGTGCGACGACTGCATCGTGTTCTCGCAGCCCGACGGTGCCCACATCGGCGGCACCGAGTACGACGCCGGCGCCGTCAGCCGGGCGGGCAAGGTGGTCGGCCACTTCGCCCTGGTCAGCGTCGGCGTGACGCCGTTCGGCGGTGAGGGCTCTCCGGGGGAGCTGCAGCTGAACGCGAGCCTGTCACTCCCCGGCGGACAGCTGGTCGGGCAGGGGATCGAGGAACCGCCGCTGAACGGCGGCACCCTGGCCATCACCGGAGGAACTGGCCGCTACGCCAACGCCCGTGGGACGGTGCGTTACACGGACAACGACGATGGCAGCACCGTGCTGCACGTCGACCTGATCGGCTGAAGGAGGAGTCATGTCCACTCGAGGAATCGTCTTGACCGTCATCGGAGTGTTCCTGCTCGCGATGTCCGTCCTCGGAGAGTTCGAGTCCGTTCACCACTCGGCCCACATCTTCTACGCTGTCCTGATCCCGGTCTCCCTGGTCGTCGTGGTCGTCGGGCTGCGATCACGCAAGGCTGGCACGTGACCGCGCCGACGGTCCTCGTGACCGGGGCCGGCCGCGGCGTCGGCCGTGCCAGCACGTTGCTCCTCGCTGCTCAGGGATGGAACGTCCTGGCCGGCGTCCGGCGCGCTGAGGGCGGCGAGAAGCTCGTCGCCGACTCGACAGGCAGGGTCGAACCGGTGCAGCTCGACGTCACCAACCCCGACGAGGTCCGCGCTGGAGGCCATCGCCGACGCCCTTCGGCTGGAGGTCCGCCCCTGGGGCATCCGCGTGGCGATCGTGGAGCCGGCACAGACGACACCGACCTGTGGCGAACCGCGGAGGCCGAGCTCGATGCGACCGTGGCGACGCTGACGCGGAGCACCGAACCCTCTACGGCCCCCACATCAGCGGAATGCGGCGGATGATTCCGGTGTCCCAGAGGATGGCCGGGCCTGCCGGCGGCGTCGCCGCTGCGATCGAGAAGTCGCTGCGGGCACGACGGCCACGCGCCCGCTACGTGGTCGGCACCGGTCCGAAGATCCAGAGCATCGCGGCCCGGTTGACGCCCACTCCGGTGCTTGACGAAGTACTGCGGCGGATAGCGGGCGTCCCGCGTTCCTGACGTGCCTGGACACTCACTTCCCGGCGTAGGAGTGCATGCTCCCGTTGCCGAAGAAGAAGTTGATGCCGACGAAGTTGAACCACAGCGTGGCGAGTCCGACGATCGCCACGACGGCGGCCGCGCGGCCCTTCCAGCCGGCGGTCGCCCGCGCGTGCAGGTACGCCGCGTAGACGACCCAGGTGATGAAGGCCCAGACCTCCTTGGGGTCCCAGCCCCAGTACTTGCCCCACGCCG
Source organism: Marmoricola sp. (assembly GCA_045806765.1). GTDB lineage: Bacteria > Actinomycetota > Actinomycetes > Propionibacteriales > Nocardioidaceae > Marmoricola. The sequence goes on along the minus strand of JBJMIO010000177.1, from coordinate 41,509 downwards.
CCTGGGCCCAGATGGGTCCGGCGATCAGGGCCGCGAAGGTCCACACCGGGAACGCGAACGCGTGCACGCGGTAGGCCGTCCGGTCGAGCTGGGCGAGCTCGGGCAGGCGGGCCAGGTAGCCCGACTTGCCCGACGCGGCGCCACCGCGCTCGAGCCAGCGCTCCTTGACCAGGTAGAGCACCGAGGCCATCCCGCCGAGCGTGAACGCACCGGTCGCGGTGATCGCCGCGACCACGTGGATCACCAGCCACGGCGACTGCAGGGCGTCCTTGAGCGGGGTGACCGGGTCGTAGAGCAGGAGGGCGTCGAGCATCAGCACGACCAGCACGAAGCCGGTGACGACCGGGGAGAGCCAGGAGAGGCCGAGCTTCTTGTAGAGCAGGAGGTAGCCGATCGTGACGACCAGCGTCGCGGTCATCGTGAACTCGTACATGTTGCCCCACGGCACCCGCACCGGGTCGGCCGCGAGACCGCGCGAGACCACGGCCACCAGGTGCACGCCGGCGGCGGTGATGGTGGCCACCAGGCCCCAGCGCGCGAAGCGCTCCATCCGCTCGGTCGACTCCTCGACCTCGGGATCCACGACGGTGTGCACGACCGGGTCACCGACGCCGCCAACCCCACCTGCACCGACGGCGACCGGGACGGGCACGTCGATCGGCACCTTGCGCCCCACCGCCCACTCGGCCAGGTGGCTGAGCAGCGCCAGGAAGTAGAACACGCCGCAGACGGCGACCGCCTGGTTGCTCAGCGTCTCGAATTGCACGTGCGTCACGATTCCTCCAGTGTCTTCGCGAGGTCGTCGACCTCACCGGACAGGTCGCCTCCGGCCGAGCGGTCGAGCCCCGCGACGTCCACGACAGTACGCCCGTCCTCACGACGGGCGGCGACCCAGATACGCCGTGGACGGATGAACAACGATCCGAGCAGGCCGAGCAGCGCCAGCACCATCCCGGCCAGCGCCACCTTCTCCGAGGGGTTGTGGCTGACCTGGAGCTGGACGAACTTCTGCACGCCGTTGAAGGTGATCGACCCGAGACCGTCGGGCAGGGTCACGGTGCTGCCGATCTTCTTGCCGTTCAGCGTCATCCCGGCACCGAGTGCGAGGTCGGCACGGAAGTCCTTGCCGTCCTTCTTGACCGCCTTCATGTGGCTGGTGTCCAGGGCGTAGACCGACTGCGGGATGCCGCCGTCGAGACCGAGGTTGCCGGAGAAGACCTGCAGCGAGAGCAGCGGGAGCTTGTCGTCGGGGAACGCCGAGAACGGACCGGTGGCCATCGAGAAACCGGCCGTCGGGTAGAGCTCGCCCTGGAAGCCGAGCTGCGCCGGCTGCGCCTCGGGGACCTTCACGACCCCGAAGGAGGTGAAGAAGCGCTGGTCCTCGGGCTTGAAGACGACCGGGCCCGAGAACGCGATGTTGCCCTTGCCGTCGCGCACCGTGATGTCCGGGGCGTAGCCGTGCCCGACGAGGTAGATCTGGGTGCCCTCGATCGAGAGCGGGTGGTTGACCGAGACCCGCGCCGTGCGCTCGGCGCTGCCCGGCGAGGTCTGGTAGGTCAACCCGGCGGAGAAGTCCGAGGCAGCGGCGAAGTTGGACTCCTCGCGGCTGTAGGTGACGTCGAAGTCGTCGAGCTTGAAGGAGAACGGGGCCAGGTTCTTGACGTCGAAGAGCCCGCCGGGGGTGAAGTCGTCGTACTGGCTCGAGACGTTGGCGAACTGCCCGCCGGTGACCACCACGACGGAGCCCTTGTAGCCGAGCAGCGATCCGGCGGCGAAGCCGACCAGCACGATCAGCACGGAGAGGTGGAAGAGCAGGTTGCCGGCCTCGCGCAGGTAACCGCGCTCGGCGGCGACCGAGGCGGTGCCGTCCTCCTCGGGGTAGGAGTCGACCCGGTAGCCGGACAGTGCCTCGCGCGCCTTGGCCAGCACCACGCCGGGCTCGGCGTCGACGGCGAACGTGCGGTGCTCGGGCAGGCGCGCCAGGTTGCGCGGGGTGCGCGGCGGACGTGCGCGCATCGCCTTCGCGTAGACGCGGGTGCGCGGCAGGATGCAGCCGACCAGCGAGACCATCAGCAGCAGGTAGATCGCGGAGAACCACGGCGAGCTGTAGACGTGGAAGAGCCCGAGCTTCTCGTAGACCGGGGTCAGCTTCGGGTGCTGGTCGCGCCAGGTCGCCGCGGTGAACGAGGACACCGCGTCCTGCGGGATGACCGATCCGGGGACCGCGCCGAGGGCGAGCAGGAAGAGCAGCACGAGCGCGGTGCGCATCGAGGTGAGCTGTCGCCAGGTCCAGCGCAGGAACTCGCGCGGAGCCAGCGGGGCCACGCTGCGGGGCCGGTCGCGCTCGTTGGTGTAGCCGCTCTGGTCGCTCATACGCTGACCGTGAACCCGGAGATCGTGGAGCGCAGGTCATCGACGATCGCGGTCCACTGCCCCGAGACCAGCAGCAGGCCGACCGCGATCAGCATCACCCCGCCGATCCGCGTCACCCAGGCCTGGTGCCGTCGCACCCAGCGGATCCCGCCGAGGGCACGGCGGTAGAAGACCGCGGCGATGATGAACGGGATGCCGAGCCCGAAGGAGTAGACGACCCCGAGCACGCCGGCGCGGGTGGCGCTCCCCTCGGTCAGCGCCAGCGAGGTGATCGCGGCGAGCGTCGGACCGATGCACGGAGTCCACCCCAACCCGAACAGGACACCCAGCAGCGGAGCCGCGCCCAGCCCGACGGCCGGGACCTTGTGGATGCGCCAGTCGCGCTGCATGAACGGCAGCACGCCGAGGAAGGCGATGCCGAGCAGGATCGTGAAGCCGCCGAGGACCCGGGTGATGGTGTCCTGGTAGCGGAAGAGCCACTGACCCACGGCGCCGAAGAACACGGTGTAGGTGACGAAGACGAAGCTGAAGCCGGAGACGAAGAGCACCGAGCCGGCGAGCATGCGGCCGCGGTGCGCCGACTCGAGGTCGGCGCCCGAGAGCCCGGTGGTGTAGGAGAGGTAGCCGGGCAGCAGCGGCACCACGCACGGGCTGAAGAAGGAGACCAGGCCGGCGACCAGCGCGACCGGGATCGCAAGCACGAGCGACCCGTTCAGCGCGGTGCTGGCGAACCAGCTGCCGAGGTCGAGCGCGGTCACTTCCCCTCCACCTCGCCGACCACGTCCACCAGGGTCTGCGCCGTGGTGACCGCGCCGATGATGCTGGCCGCGACCCTGCCGTCCTTGTCGATCACCACCGTGCTGGGGATCGCGTTGGGGCGCAGCGTGTGGTGGAAGGCGAGCAGGCTCTCCCCGCCCGGGTCGTAGATCGAGGGGTAGGGCATGGCGTGGGTGCGCTCGAAGGCACGGGCGTTGTCGGCGCTCGTGTCGCGGGTGTTGATGCCGAGGAAGACCACGCCCTTCGGCATCAGCTCACCGGCCGCCTTCGCGAGGTTCGCGGCCTCGGACCGGCACGGCGCGCACCACGAGCCCCAGACGTTGATCACCACGACCTTGCCGGCGTACTGGGAGAGGGTGACCTTGGCGCCGTCCAGGGTGGTGCCGGAGACGGGGCCCGGCGCGACCCGCTTCGCCCCGTCGAGCACGGTGATGACTCCGTCACCCAGGACGAAGTTGTTGTTGCCCGTCTTCAGCCCCGAGCTGCACCCGGCCGTCGCGAGCGCGACCACGAGCGCGAGCAGCGTGGTGAGCGCGAGCGTACGGCGGGAGCGGGCCATCGGTCAGTCGTCGAGGTTCTCGGTCGAACCCGGCTGGGCGGCCAGGTCATTGGGCTCGGTGAAGCCGGTGCCCGAGGAGAACGCGGCACGGCGCTCGGCCTCCGGGATCATGTCTCCGGCCGGTTCGGCGTACGCGACGGAGACGAGCTCGGTGCCCTCGAAGGTGAAGGAGGTCAGGCTGGCCAGGGTGCACTGGCGCTTGCGCGGGTCGTGCAGGAAGCGGCGGCGCTCGGCGTGCAGGCGGCAGATCCAGATCGGCAGCTGGTGGGAGACGATCAGCGCCTCGTGACCCTCGGCCGCCGTGCGCGCGTCCTCCACGGCCGCCCACATGCGGGCCGCGACCTCGGCGTACGGCTCGCCCCACGACGGCTTGAACGGGTTCCACAGGTGCTTCCACGCCGAAGGCCGGCGGATGACTCCGTCGCCGACCGAGAACGGCTTGCCCTCGAAGATGTTGGTCGACTCGATCACCCGCGGGTCGGTGACGATCTCCACGCCGCGACGCTTCGCCAGCGGCGCCGCGGTCTCCTGCGCGCGCTCGAGCGGCGAGGCCACCACGTAGGTGATGTCGCGGTCCCCCACGCGCTCGGCCACCCGCTCGGCCATCGCCAGGCCGCGGTCGGAGAGGTGGAAGCCCGGGGCGCGTCCGTAGAGGATGCCCTCGGGGTTGTAGACCTCGCCGTGGCGCAGGACGTGGACAACGGTCGTCGTGGTCATCGGAGGTCCTCCCGGGACGTCGTGGCGGCAGCGGCCTGGGCTGCTGCGGGCAAGGAGTCGATCACGTGCTGGACCGCGCGGTCGTCGTGCGCAGCCGAGACGAACCACGCCTCGAACGCGCTCGGGGGCAGGTAGACACCGGCGTCGAGCATCGCGTTGAAGAACGCCTTGAACGCACCCACGTCCTGGGTCTGCGCTCCTGCGTAGTCGCGCACGGGGCCACCGGCGACGACATCGCCGAAGAAGACCGAGAACATGTTGCCGTTGCTCTGCAGGCGGTGCGGTACGCCGGCCGCGGTCAGCGCCTCGGTGGCGGCGCTCGAGATCGTCGCGGCCACCTGGTCGACGCGGGCGTAGACGTCAGGGGTCGCGAGCCGCAGCGTGGCCAGGCCGGCCGCCGTCGCGACCGGGTTCCCCGAGAGGGTGCCTGCCTGGTAGACCGGGCCGGCCGGCGAGAGCATCGCCATCACCTCGGCGCGACCGCCGAAGGCCGCGGCCGGGAAGCCGCCACCCATCACCTTGCCGAATGTGACCAGGTCCGGGGTCCAGCCCTCGACGGCGCCGTCGAGACCCCACTGTCCCGAGCGCGAGACACGGAAGCCGGTCATGACCTCGTCGGAGACGAACAGCGCGCCGTGGCGGGTGCAGGTCTCGGCGAGGAACGCGTTGAAGCCGGGCTCGGGAGGGACGACCCCCATGTTGCCCGGCGAGGCCTCGGTGATCAGGCAGGCGATCGCGTCGCCGTGCTCGGCGAACGCGGCCTCGACCGCGGCCCGGTCGTTGTAGGGCAGCACGATGGTCTGGTGCGCCGAGGACTCCGGCACTCCGGGGATGGTGCTGACCCCCAGGGTGGCCAGGCCGGAGCCGGCGCTGGCGAGCAGCGAGTCGACGTGCCCGTGGTAGCAGCCGGCGAACTTCACGACCAGGTCGCGACCGGTGAACCCGCGGGCCAGCCGGATCGCCGACATCGTCGCCTCGGTGCCGGAGCTGACCAGGCGGACCTGCTCGACCGGCGTGCGCGCGACGATCTCCTCGGCCAGCTCGACCTCGGTCGCGGTCGGCGTACCGAAGGAGCTGCCGCGCGAGACCGCCGCTTGCACGGCCTCGACGACCTCGGGGTGCGCGTGCCCGAGCAGCATCGGGCCCCACGAGCAGATCAGGTCGACGTAGGAGGCTCCGTCGACGTCGGTCAGCCACGCACCCTGGCCCGAGGCCATGAAGCGGGGAGTTCCTCCGACGGCGGCGAACGCGCGCACCGGCGAGTTCACGCCTCCGGGCGTGACGACGCGCGCGCGGTCGAACCAGAGCCGGGAGGAATCAGACACCTGCGCATTCTCCCTGACACCCCCGCACAGCGACGAATCGGGGCGAGCAGCGCGACCGCGGCCCGGGGTGAGAATCGGCTAAGGAATTCTTCGCCGAATTCGCGCCATGAACCTCGCGCTCGCCCGTCTCAGGAGCAGTTGACCTCCCCTCGCCCGGTGCCGGAAAAAACACTAATGGCCCGCCGTGACCCGTTTGGGTGATAATCGTTGGAGAGGGAGACGACCGATTCATCACAATCGGGCCGTTTGGACCACAGGGAGACTCACCGCATGTCCGCACTGATGAAGAGCCGCAAGAGCAAGGCCGCCACGCTCGTGCCGCTGGCGCTGCTCTCGGCTGCCTGGACCGCCAGCCTCGCCGGAGCCGACACCGCGAACGCCTCGCGCTCGGTGGCCAAGGACCTGCCCGACGGCACCTCCGTGCCCAGCCAGGCGATCCAGGCTCCCGCCAGCGTCCCGGTCCCCGGTGCGGTCGCGCCCAGCGTCCCGCTCGGCAGCGAGGACTCCGTCGTCGCCGGCGCCTCGACCAGCGGCATCCCCTCGGCCGCGCTGTCGGCCTACCAGCGCGCAGCCCAGATCATCGACGCGGCGGACCCGACCTGCAACATCCCGTGGGAGCTCATCGCCGCCATCGGCCGCGTCGAGTCCGACCACGGCCAGTACGGCGGCAACATCCTGGAGAGCGACGGCGTCAGCTCGCCGGGCATCTACGGTCCGCAGCTCAACGGCAAGAACGGCACCCAGGCGATCATGGACACCGACGGTGGCCAGCTCGACAAGGACCCGGTCTACGACCGTGCGGTCGGCGCGATGCAGTTCATCCCCTCGACCTGGTCCTCGGTGAAGGTCGACGCCGACGGCGACGGCCAGCGCAACCCCCAGGACATCGACGACGCCTCGCTCGCCGCGGCCGTCTACCTGTGCTCCGGCTCCGAGGACCTCTCCTCGCGCGGCGGCCAGGAGGCCTCGGTCTACCGCTACAACCACAGCCACGACTACGTCGACCTCGTGCTGCGCCTGATGGAGGCTTACAGCCAGGGCGACTACAGCGCGATCCCGTCGGGCACCTACGGCGGCAACGTCTTCACCCCGAGCTACTCCTCGGCGATCCAGACCCGCAAGCAGCACCCGCACCACCCGACCACGCCGGCCACCCCGACCACCGGCACCACGGGCGACCCGGGCACCACCGACCCGGGCACCGGCGGCGGCACGACCACCCCGCCGACGAAGCCGACGGTCCCGCCGAACCCGGTCAAGGGCCTGACCGACACGGTGACCAACACGGTCAACGGGATCACCCAGCCGGTGGTGACCACGCTGAACACGCTCGCGCAGGCCCTGGACTTCTGCAACAGCCAGATGGCCAACATGGCCGACCCGCTGCACCTGCTCGACACCGCGAAGAAGCGCTGCGCGACCCGCGTCCAGGGCATGACCACCGACGACGCGGCCTCGGTCATCCCCAACACGCTCAAAGCCCTCCTGTCCTGGCTCGGTCTCTGACCTGAGGGAGCAGACGAGCCCCCGACCCTGTGTGGTCGGGGGCTCGATGCATTTGCGGCGCAGGTTTCACCGGTCAACCGGTGAAGCTCGGCGAGACACGACGAATAAGGTGCGCTTCGCCGAGCTCGACGTCGTTCACGCGCCCGATCAGCGACGGAGCAGGGCGGCGGCCTCGAGGGCCCAGTAGGTCAGCACGATGTCGGCGCCGGCGCGGTGGATGGAGGTGAGCGACTCCAGGATGGCGGCCTCGCGGTCGATCCAGCCACGCGCGGCGGCAGCCTCGACCATCGAGTACTCACCCGAGACGTTGTACGCCGCCACGGGCACGTCGACCGCGGCCTTCACGGCGCTGAGCACGTCGAGGTAACCCAGGGCCGGCTTCACCATCACGATGTCCGCACCCTCGGCCACGTCGAGCCGGGCCTCGCGCACGCCCTCGAGACGGTTGGCGGGGTCCTGCTGGTAGGTGCGCCGGTCGCCTTGGAGCGAGGAGTCCACGGCCTCGCGGAAGGGACCGTAGAACGCCGAGGCGTACTTCGCGGAGTAGGCCAGGATGCCAACGCCGGTGTGCTCCTCGGAGTCGAGTGCCGCGCGGATCGCGCGCACCTGGCCGTCCATCATGCCGCTGGGGCTGACCAGGTCGACGCCGGCCGCGGCCTGGGCGATCGCCATCGTGGCGTAGACGTCGAGGGTGCGGTCGTTGTCGACGTTGCCGTCACCGTCGAGCACGCCGCAGTGGCCGTGGTCGGTGAACTCGTCGAGGCACAGGTCCGACATCACGGTGAGCTCGTCACCGACCTCGGCGACCACGTCGGTGATCGCGAGGTTGAGGATGCCGCGCGGGTCCACCGCCCCCGAGCCGACCGCGTCCTTGGACTCCGGGATGCCGAAGAGCATCACGCCGCCGAGGCCGGCGGTGACGGCTTCGTTGACGGTCTTCTTCAGGGTCTCGCGGGTGTGCTGGACGACGCCGGGCATCGAGGAGATGGGCGTGACCTCGCTCGCGCCCTCCCGGACGAACACCGGCAGCACGAGCTGGCGCGGCGCCACTCCCGACTCGGCGACGAGCCGGCGCAGGGCCGGGGTGCGTCGCAGACGACGGGGGCGGATGTCCGGGTAGTCGCTCACTTCGAGCTGGCCTTCCTCCGGCCCGCGGCACGGCGTTCGGACGGCTTGGTGACCGGCAGCCCCTGCTCGAGCATCGAGGCACGCCGAGCGGCACCGAAGTCGGCGAGTGCCTCGGCCAGCTCCTCGACCGAGGGGTGCGCCGCCATCACGTCGACGCGCAGGCCGTGCTCCTCGGCGGTCTTGGCGGTGGCCGGCCCGATCACGGCGATGATCGTCGAGGCGTGCGGCTTGCCGGCGATGCCGACCAGGTTGCGCACCGTGGAGGAGGAGGTGAAGACGACCGCGTCGAACTTGCCCGACTTGATCGCCTCACGCGTCGGTGCCGGCGGCGGGGCGGCGCGCACGGTGCGGTACGCCGTGACGTCGTCGACCTCCCAGCCCAGGTCGACCAGGCCGGCGACCAGGTTCTCGGTGGCGATGTCGGCGCGCGGCAGGAAGACCCGGTTGATCGGGTCGAGCAGCTCGTCGAAGGGCGGCCAGTCCTCGAGCAGACCGGCGGCCGACTGCTCGCCCGAGGGCACCAGGTCGGCACGCAGGCCCCAGTCGGCCAGCGAGGCGGCGGTCTTCTCGCCGACCGCGGCGATCTTCAGGCCGGAGAACGCGCGAGCATCCAGGCCGTACTCCTCGAACTTCTCGCGGACCGCGCGCACGGCGTTGACCGAGGTGAAGGCGATCCACTCGTAGCGGCCCTCGACCAGGCCGCGCACGGCCTTGTCCATCTGCTGGGGGTTGCGCGGGGGCTCGACCGAGATGGTCGGCACCTCTTCCGGCTCGGAGCCGAAGGCGCGCAGCCGGGTGGAGAGCGAGGCAGCCTGCTCCTTGGTGCGCGGCACCAGGACCCGCCAGCCGAAGAGCGGCTTGTTCTCGAACCACGACAGCTGCTGGCGCAGGTCGACGACCGGGCCGACGACGGTGACCGCGGGGGCCTCCATCCGGGCGGCGCGCGCGTCGGCGGCGATGCTGGCCAGCGTCGAGACCAGCGTGCGCTGGGTGGTCACCGTGCCGGTGCGGGTCATCGAGACCGAGGTCTCCGGGTCGCGACCGGCGGCGATCAGCTCGCGCGCGATCTCACCGATGCTGCCGACCGCGGAGAGCAGCACCAGCGTCGGGCGGTCGACGTACGCCGCCCAGTCGACGTTCGCGCCGCTGCAGGACACGACCGTGACCTCGCGGTGGTTCTTCGTGGTCAGCGGGATGCCGGCGTACGCGGGGACCGCGTTGACCGAGGAGACACCGGGCACGACCTCGAAGCCGATCTCGGCCTTCGCGCACGCCTGCGCCTCCTCGGGACCCGAGGCGTAGAGGAACGGGTCGCCGGCCATCAGCCGGACCACCCGCTTGCCGGTCTTCGCCTGCCGGATCACGACCTTCGCACGGGAGGCGTGGGTCAGCGGCTGGCCGTCCTCACCGAAGCCTCCGTCGACGAAGACCGGGCCGGCCGGCACGTCCGGTGAATCCTGAGGAGGCGCGCCAGCGCCGTCTCGAAGGGCGTCGTCCTCCTCGGGCAGCACCGGCTCGGGGATACCGAGCAGACCGCGCACGAGCGTCTCGTGCTCGGGCAGCTCGGTGATCACGATCTCGGCGTCCTTGAGCAGCTCGACCGCGCGCACGGTGAGCAGGGACGGGTCGCCGGGTCCGGCGCCCACGAAGGACACCCACCGGGGCTGGCGGGAGGAGGTGCTGGGTGCAGTACTGGTCACAGTTGCCTTCTTGCTACTTGCCACTGGCGTGATCCTCGGACGTGGAGTCGGCCGCGGAGGTGAGAGGTGCAGGGTCGGGTTGGTCGAGAAGTTCGTGGGCGCCCTCGGCGATCATCTCGGCGGCGAGCTTGCGCCCCAGGCCGATCGGGTCGTCGTAGGGACCGGAGGCGGAGAGCCGGACGGCGAGCGCGCCGTCCAGGGAGCTGGCGACGGCACGGATCCAGAGCTCCGGTGGGGAGTCGGGGCCGTCCTCACCCTCGACGACGTCGGCCAGCGCGCCGACCGGCGCGGAGCAGCCGGCCTCCAGCTCGGCGAGGACCATCCGCTCGCACTCGACGGCCGCACGGGAGTGGGCGTCGTCGAGCGCTCCGGCGATCAGGGCGACCAGCTCGGTGTCCGAGGCGCGGCACTCGACCGCGAGGGCGCCCTGGCCCGGAGCCGGCAGCACCTGGATCGGGTCGAGCACCTCGGTGACCTCCTCGAGCCTGCCGAGGCGGGCGATGCCGGCGCGCGCGAGCACGACGGCGTCGAGCTCACCGGAGCGCACCTTGCCGATCCGGGTGTCGACGTTGCCGCGCACGCCGACCAGCTCGATGCCGAGCCCGAGGGCCTCGAGCTGTGCGACGCGGCGTGGCGAGCCGGTGCCGACCCGGCTGCCGGGCGGGAGCTCGCCGAGGGTCAGGCCGTCACGCGCGACCACGACGTCGCGCGGGTCCTCGCGGGTGGGGACCGCGGCCAGGGCGATGCCCTCGGCGGGTCCGGTGGGGAGGTCCTTGAGCGAGTGCACGGCGAGGTCGACCTCGCCGGCGAGCAGGGCGTCACGCAGCGCGCTGACGAAGACGCCGGTGCCGCCGAGCGCGGCCAGCGGACCCGAGGTCACGTCGCCCTCGGTGGTGATGGAGACGAGCTCGACCGCGCGACCGGTGCGCTCGGTGATGAGGTCGGCGACCATCCCGGACTGGGTCCGGGCCAGCGTCGACGCACGGGTACCGATTCTCAGTGCGGCTTGCCCTGAGGTGCGAGCCTGCGAGCCTCGAAGGGTCATACGCCCTCCACCCGGGTCACGGCGTCGACGGCGTCGGGGTCGAGGGAGAAGAGCTCGGCGAGAGCGGCGGCGTAGGAGACCGCACCGGTCTCGTTCGCCAGCTCCTTGACCCGCACGGTCGGCTGGTGGAGCAGCTTGTCGGCCACGCGTCGCACGGCGTGCTCGATCTCGGCCCGCGCCTCGTCGTCGAGGTCGGGCAGCCGGCCCGCGAGGCGCTGCAGCTCGGTCTCGACCACCCCGGTGGCCATCGTGCGCAGCGCGACGACGGTCGGGGTGACGGCAGCGGCGTGCCGCGCGGCGAGGAACGCCTGCAGCTCCTGGCCGACGATCCGGCGGACGTCCTCGACCTCGCCACGGTCACCCGAGGACTCGAGCTCGGCGGCCAGCGAGGCCAGGTCGATCAGTCGTACGCCGGGCTCGGCGCCGACCTCGGGGTCGACGTCGCGCGGCAGGGCCAGGTCGATGATCGCGACCGGGCGCTGCCCGACGCGGGCCGCGCGGAAGCGTTCGACGTCGAGCTGGATGCCGGTCGAGTCGGTGCAGGTGATGACGAGGTCGACGTCGGCCACCTCGGCCGCGATGTCGGCGAGCCCGACCGTGCGGGCGCCGTACGCGTCAGCCAGTCGCTGGGCCCGGGCCGGGGTGCGGTTGGCGACCACGACCGAGACAGCGGGTCCGCGCGAGAGCGTGGCGACCGAGAGCCCGGCCATCGCGCCGGCGCCGACGACCAGTGCCTTCAGGTCGGCGTCGCGGCCCAGGTGCGCGGTGGCCTGCTCGAGCGCGGCGGTGACCAGCGTCGGTGCCGCACGGTCGATGTCGGTCTCGGCGTGGGCACGCTTGCCGACCCTGAGTGCCTGCTGGAACAGCGAGTTCAGCGCCGGGCCGACGGTCCCGGACTCCTGCCCGGCACGCAGCGCCTCACGGGCCTGGCCGAGGATCTGGCTCTCGCCCACGACCATCGAGTCGAGGCCGGAGGCGACGTTGAACAGGTGCGAGACGGCACCGTCGTCGTAGTGCACGTAGAGGTGCGGCACGTAGTCCTCGGGGAGGCCGTCCGCGGTCGCGAGCAGCATCCGCGAGATCGACTCGACACTGCCGTGGAACCGGTCGACCTCGGCGTAGACCTCGACCCGGTTGCAGGTCGAGAGGACGGTCGCCTCGACGACGTGGTCGGCCTCGGCGACGTCGTGGATCAGCTTCAGGGTGCCCTCGGAGTCACGGGCGACCTGCTCGAGCACGCGGACCGGTGCGGAGTTGTGGGACATGCCGACGACGAGCACGCTCATGCGACGACCTCGCCCTCACCCGGGGTTCCTGCCGACTTGCGCTGCTCGTGGTACGCCAGGATCTGCAGCTCGCTGGAGAGGTCGACCATCCGGACGTCGACACCCTCGGGGACGCTGAGCACGGTCGGTGCGAAGTTGAGGATGCTCCGGATGCCGGCCCCGACCATCTGGTCGGCCACCGCCTGCGCGGCCGCGGCCGGGGTCGCGATGACGCCGATGGCCACACCGTGCTCGTGCACGATCGCGGTGAGCTCGCCGAACGCGCGGATCTTGAGCCCGGCGACGAGCTCGCCGGTCCGCTTGCTGTCGGCGTCGAGGAGGGCGACGGTGCGGAAGCCGCGCGAGGAGAAGCCGGAGTAGTTGGCCAGCGCGTGCCCGAGGTTGCCGATCCCGACGATGACCACGGGCCAGTCCTGGGTCAGGCCGATCTCGCGCGAGATCTGGTAGCGCAGGTACTCCACGTCGTACCCGACCCCGCGGGTGCCGTAGGAGCCGAGGTGCGAGAGGTCCTTGCGCAGCTTCGCCGAGTTCACCCCGGCGGCGCTCGCGAGCTCCTCCGAGGAGCACGTGCGGATGTCGCCCTCGAGCAGCGAATTGAGTGCCCGGAGGTACACCGGCAGGCGCGCGACGGTCGCCTCAGGGATACGCGTAGGGCTCACGGTCAACTCTCCAGCCACGCACTCCGGGCCCGTGGAGTCGGGCCTGTGTCCAGAGTGGTCAGCCCAATCACTCTAAGAGTTTGTGAACGTGGGAACAAACTGAGCTACCACAGGTGAGACGTTCGCCACTCGGCGGGGTCCCCCGCCGTACCCTCACACGCCCAGCGCCACCCGGAGCCGCCGCTCGTCGACCCGCCAGAAGTCGTGCTGGGCCCCGTCGACGAAGGTGACCGGGATCTGCTCGCCGTAGGCGTGCACCAGCGCGGGGTCACCGGTGATGTCGACCTCCTCGTACGCCGTCCCGGCCTCCGCGCAGACGCGCTCGATGACCGTCCTGGCGTCGTCGCACAGGTGGCAGCCCGGACGGGAGTACAAGAGCACCCGCGGCTCAGCCACGTGGCTCCCCGTTCATCCCGGTCACTCCAGCAGACCGAGCGCGCGCCGGCGCTCGGTGGCACGCAGGCGGCCCTTCTGGACCTTGCCGGTGACCGTGTAGGGCAGCGCGTCGACGACGTGGATGACGTGCGGCTGCTTGAACCCCGCCAGGCGAGCCTCGCAGTGCGCCCGGATCCGGGCGACCAGCTCGTCGGCGTCGGCCTCGGCCTCCGGCATGACGTAGGCCGTGACGGCCTCGCCGGTGATCTCGTCCTCGACGCCGATCACCGCCGCCTCCGCGACCCCGGCGACCTCGGCGATGACGTCCTCGACCTCGCTGGGGTAGACGTTGAAGCCCGAGACGATCACGAGCTCCTTGAGCCGGTCGACCAGGAAGAGGTCCCCGACCTCGGTGAGGTACCCGACGTCCCCGGTCGGCCACCAGCCCTCCGCGTCCGGACCGTCGGCGCCGTCGGGCCAGTAGCCGGAGAAGAGGTTGTCGCCGCGGATCCAGATCTCGCCGCTGTCCTCGTCCTCGGGCGCGCGACCGCTCTCGTCGACGAGCCTGACCTCGATGCCCGGCAGCGGAGCACCGACCGAGCGCGCGTCGGGATCGGCGCTGCACTGCGTCGAGGTCACCACGGGGGCGGCCTCGGTCAGGCCGTAGCCCTGCTGGATGACCAGGCCGGTGCGCTCGCTGAAGGCAGCGGTCAGGTCGGGGGCCAGCGGGGCCGAGCCCGACAGCACGGTGCGCACCGGTCCGAAGCGGTCCTCCAGCGCCGGCAGCTGCATCCAGTAGGCGAAGACCGGGGGCGCGACGGGGAGCACCGAGATCGCCTCGTCCTCGATCAGGTCCAGCGAGCCCTCGGGATCGAATCCGTCGACCAGCACGATCCGGGCGTGCTGGCGCAGCACCTGGCCCAGGACGGCGTTGAGGCCGTAGACGTGGAAGAGCGGGAGCACCCCGAGAACGACGTCGCGGCCGTTGATCATCGGCGGCACGACCGAGGCGGCCTGCTCGATGTTGGCGGCCAGCGCGCGGTGGCTCAGCATCGCCGCACGGGGACGGCCCGAGGTGCCGCTGGTGTAGAGCAGGACGGCGATCGACTCCGGGTCGGTGGTCCCGGGTGCCGCCTCACCGGTCTCGCGCACCAGGTCGTCCCAGGCACGCTCGCCGGCCTCGGGGGTGGTCCCGATCACGACGATGCGCGGACGGGGAACGGTGCCCGCGTCCTCGGCGGCCTCCATCGCCTCGCCCACCCCGGCCACGGCGCTGCGCACGGTGCCGATGGTGGTGCCGTCGGTCACGACCATCCGGGCACCGGAGTCGACGAGCATCCGGACCACCTCACCGGTGGCGCTGCGGGTGTTGATCGGGACGGCGACCATCCGCGAGCGCAGCACCCCGAGGTACGTCGCGACGAACTCGATCCGGTTGGTCACCGCGATCATCACCCGGTAGCCCGCGACCATCCCGGCAGCCGAGAGCCCGTGGGCGACGCGGTCGGCGAGGTCGTCGAGGGCGGCCCACGTGACGGTGCGGCCTGTTGCGGCCTCGGACAGTGCGATCTTGTTCGGCTCCGCGCGAGCGGCAGCAGCCAGGAGATCGGCGACGGTGCTCTCCATCCGGGGAGTCTCGCACAGGCGATCGAGCCGAGTGCAGCGGAACCGACTCCAACGCTTTTCCGGAGTCGGCTCTGCTGCCGAGGCGATTGAGTCCTGTTGAGAAGCGAAGCGACGAACACAGCACCAACGAGTGGCGGACAGTGAGCCGGTGGGCAGGCATGCGCCCACCACGCCCGCGCGGCCTAGGCTGATCCCGTGGCCAGTCGTCCGACACCGAACCTCAAGCGCCGCTCGCGTCTCGCGGGCGAGGCTGCCGCGGCCATCGCCGAGGTCGAGAACAGCCTCGCCGTCGACGCCGACCCCACCAGCGCCGCGTTCTTCGACGTCGACAACACCGTGATGCAGGGCGCCTCGATCTTCCACCTCGCCCGCGGGCTGCACCGGCGCAAGTTCTTCACCACCCGCGACATCGTCGGCGCCGCGTGGAAGCAGGCCTACTTCCGGGTCGTCGGGGTCGAGGACCCCGAGCACGTGGCCGAAGCACGCTCGGCCGCGCTCGCCTTCATCGCCGGGCACACCACCACCGAGCTCGAGGAGCTCGGTGAGGAGATCTTCGACGAGGCGATGGCGCACCGGATCTGGCCCGGCACCCGCGCCCTGGCCCAGCTGCACCTCGACCAGGGCCAGCGGGTCTGGCTGGTGACCGCGGCGCCGATCGAGATCGCCACGATCATCGCGCGCCGCCTCGGGCTGACCGGTGCCCTGGGCACCGTCGCGGAGCACATCAACGGCGTCTACACCGGCAACCTGGTCGGCGAGATGCTGCACGGGCCGGCCAAGGGCGAGGCGATCCTCGCGCTGGCCGCACGCGAGGGGCTCGACCTGAGTCGCTGCTCGGCGTACTCCGACTCCTACAACGACGTCACCATGCTCTCCCTGGTAGGCGACCCGTGCGCGATCAATCCCGACTCCAAGCTGCGCGCCCACGCCAAGGCCGAGGGCTGGCGGATCCGGGACTACCGGACCGGCCGGAAGGCGGCCCGCGCGGGCGTCTTCACCGCCGCGGTGGCCGGTGCCGCGGTCGGGACCGTCGCCGCCGGATCTGCGATCCGGCGCAAGCTCGTCTGAGCCCCGCCGTACACGGGTTCGGACCAGTTCCGGAACTGGTCTGGACAAACCGCCGCCCAGATGGGCGATTTGAACGACTTCATTCCCAAATATCGCGGCCGATGCATATCCTGAGAGCCGTTGTACCTGGCGGGGGGCCGGGAGGGAGAAATTGTTCATGGGCGTCAGTGCGGAGTACGTGCGCGGTCTGACCGCGCTTCGTCGCGCCGTGGCCCAGATCTCCAGCACCCCCGCGCTCGCGATCGCCGGCTTCCCGGCGTACTCGTGGCTCGACGACGACCGCGTCCTGACCTCCTCGGCCACGGTCGGGACCCGCCGCAAGCACCTGACCAACGCTGCCGGCGCGTACCCCGTCCCACCGCGCCCCTCCAGCGACGAGCCCGGCTCCGCGACCGGCGGCCCCGGCCACGAACCCGGCCACGACCACGGCGACTCCGAGCTCGCTGCCTCCTCCGCGGAGGACGAGGCCGTCGGGACCCGCCTGATCGCGCTGGTCGAGCTCGCCCGCAACGGCGACAAGGAAGCCTTCGGCCAGCTCTACGACCACTACCAGTCCTCGGTCTACCGCTTCCTCTACTACCGCGTGGGGTCGATGACCCTGGCCGAGGACCTGACCGCGGAGACGTTCTTCCGGGCGCTGCGGAGCATGCACTCGTTCCGTTGGCAGGGCAAGGACTTCGGCGCGTGGCTGATGACCATCGCGCGCAACCTGACCGCCGACCACTTCAAGGCCGGCCGCACCCGCCTCGAGCAGACCACCGAGGACATGCAGACCCTCGACACCACCTCGGAGGGCCCGGAGATCGAGGTCCTGGCCTCGCTGACCAACGAGGCCCTGCTCCGCGCGCTCGGTGAGCTGCCCACCGAGCAGCGCGAGTGCCTGATCATGCGCTTCCTCCAGGGCCTGTCCATCGCGGAGACCGCCGAGATCCTCGGACGCAGCAGCGGAGCGGTCAAGCAGCTCCAGCTCCGCGGTGTCCGAAATCTGGCGAAGCTGATTCCGGCGGGTGAGCGCGAATGATGCGTAGATCACGCGTAACCCGGGTACAAGGCGCCTCGTTGGACTCCTTGTACGAGCGTTCGACGCGCCGCGCCACCCCTGCGGCCGCTCCGGGCGATCCCTCCCAGGAATCAGGATCCGAATCATGACCCCGCTGAGCCCGGCGCGCAGAGCCGCCGAAGAGTTCGCGAGCGTGGTCGACGGCACGCGCGGTGAGGCGGGCGAGCGCTACGCCGACCTCCTCGAGTGCGTGGACGTGCTCCGTGGCCAGGAGATCCCTGTCCCGCGCACCGACTTCGTCGCCGACCTCCGGATGCGTCTGATGGACGCCGCCGACGAGCTTCTCCTCCCGGTCGGCGCCGAGCTGGCCCCGGTCGTGCCGCTGGGCGTGCACGCCAACCGTCGCCAGCGCCGCGTGAGCATCGCCGCGGCCGCCTTCGTCGTCATCGGCGGTACGGCGGGTGTCGCGGCCGCCGCGGAGAGCGCGCTGCCCGGCGACGCGCTGTACCCGATCAAGCGCGGCCTCGAGAGCGCCCAGGTCTCCTTGAACTCCAGCGACTCCGGCAAGGGTCAGGACCTGCTGCGGATGGCCGGCACGCGTCTCGACGAGACCCAGGCGCTGATGAAGCAGCACGAGTCGACCGCGGCGATCACGCAGACGCTCTCGGCCTTCAAGAGCAGCGCCTCCGACGGCGCCGACCTGCTCTTCAACGACTACCAGCGCAACGGCGACACCGCGGACATCACCCGCCTGCGCGCCATGCTCGGCTCGCAGCTCTCCCAGCTCGACCAGATGGCCAGCGGCGCCCCGGCGGGCACCCAGGCCGCCTTCGCGGACGCCAAGCAGCTGCTCAACGACCTCGACCAGCAGGCAGCGGTGCTGTGCAGCGGCTGCGGTGGCACCGGGATCTCCGACGTCGGCAGCACCGTCGCCGGCCCGTCGCTGAGCAACCTGCTGAACATCCCGACCACCACGCAGGCCGACCGTGCAGCCGCGGCCGCCGCGCGCAGCGAGAAGCTCGCCCAGCGTGCGGGTCAGATCGCCAAGCACACGCAGACCAACCTCTCGCCGACCAAGGCGGGTGGCACCACCACCCCGCCCGCTGGCGGCACCACCACCCCGCCGGCCGGTGGCCTTCCGCTGCCGAAGCCGGACGCGGGCGGTCTGGGTGGCGTCGTGGGCGAGCTGTCCTCGGGCGTCCAGGCCCTCCTGGGCGACTCACCGCTGACGGACACGCTCACCAACACCCTGGACGGGCTCGGCAACCTGCTCAAGTGAGCCGTGCCCGGCGTCGCTGGGTAGGTCACCGGGTTTTCGACACGCTCGGCACCGACTTCGTTTCCTCGGTCGATCTCGCTGCTCGACCACCGACGAGCAGGTCCGCTGGCGCGTCCTTGCTCAGCCGAACACGCTCTTGCGCTGCATCAGCAGCCCGTAGAGCGTCTGCTGGATGGTCTCGCGCACCTGGTCGGTGACGTTGAAGACCAGCATCGGGTCGTCGGCGGCACCCTCGTCGTACGCATCGGTGCGGATCGGCTCGCCGAACTCGATGATCCACTTGCTCGGCAGCGGGACCAGGCCCAGCGGGCCGAGCAGCGGGAAGAACGGCGTGATCGGGATGTAGGGCACCCCGAGGAGCCGCGCGAGCGAGGGGACGTTTCCGACCAGCGGGTAGATCTCCTCGGCGCCGACCACCGAGGTCGGGATGATCGGTACGCCGGTGCGCACGGCCGCCGAGACGAAGCCGCCCCGGCCGAAGCGCTGCAGCTTGTAGCGCTCGCTGTACGGCTTGCCGATGCCCTTGAAGCCCTCGGGCCAGACACCGACGATCTCTCCGCCGCGGAGCATCCGTTCGGCGTCCTCGTTGCACGCCAGCGTCACGCCGCCCTTGCGGGCCAGCTCGCTGACGACCGGGAGCCGGAAGACCAGGTCCGCACCGAGCGGGCGCAGGAACCGGTGGGCGTGGTCGTGGATCGAGACCGCGGTCATCAGCCCGTCGACCGGGATGGTGCCGGAGTGGTTCGAGACGACCAGGGCACCGCCGACCGCGGGGATGTTCTCCACACCGCGGACCTCGATGCGGAACCACTTCTCGGCCACGGGCCGGATCGCGGTCATGAAGAAGCGCTGGGTGATCTCGGCGTCGAACCCGTACTCGTCGACCGTGTAGTCGCCGGTCAGCCGGCGGCGCAGGAACGCCAGGAACGCGGCCAGCCGCGGCTCCCAGTCGGCGCCGAAGACCTCGACGGCCGCGGTGGTGAAACCCTGGAGCCAGTCCACGGCAGGGATCCCGGCGGTGGGGTGCCGGTGGTCGGTCGTGGTCGCCGGGTGCACGAGCGGGGCGGCCTGCGTGCGCTCAGCGCTCTCGGCGAGCGGAGCCGGCACCTGCTGCTCGCCCGCAGGGGCGGGCGACGCGGCCGGCCTGTGGGCGGGTGCCTCGACCGCCCGGTCGACGTGCTCGTCGTTGCCCGGCTGCTCGGCCGGCTTGCGCTTGGGCGACTTCGTCGCCACCTTGGGCGCCAGCCCGCGGGCCGAGGACGACGGCTTCTCGCTGCCGGTACCGCGCCCGGGCTTGCCTCGGGTGCCGATCGGGATGATCTCGGCGTCACCCATGGCTGCCTCCAGGTCCGGGGATCTGTGCGGGCTCGGTCTCGCGGGTGCCACCCGAGCTCAGCACGCCGACGAGGGCGGCCTCCGCGGCGCGCACGCGGCCCTCGGAGAGAGGGCCCGGCTGGAGCGAGGCGGCGAACTCGCCGAACGCCTGCTCGGTGGTGCGCGAGGGGTGGTAGCCGAGGACGTCACGCATCCGGCTGGTGTCCATGCCGCGGCCGTAGGCCAGGAAGGCCACCTGCTCGCGGGAGAAGTCCGCGACCCGCGCCTGGCGCATCGCGGAGCCGAACGCGCCCACGGCGAACGCCGGCAGCGGCAGCGCCGGGCGCCCGAGCCGCCGGATCGCCTGGGAGAGCATCATGACGCCGTCACCGGCGATGTTGAAGGTGCCGCGGACGTCGCTCAGCGTCGCGTGCTCGATCGCGTCGAGCAGGTCGGTGTCGTTGAGGAACTGCATCCGCGGGTCGAAGCCGAGCACGGTCGGGATCACCGGCAACCGGAAGTAGCCCGCGGTCGGGGTCGTCAGGCCGGGCCCGAGGGCCGGGGCCGTGCGCAGCGTGGTGACCCGGACGTCCGGTCGCCGCCGCGCGAATCCGCGCACGTAGCCCTCGACCTCGTTGATGTCCTTGACGAATCCGAGGCCGCCGACGCGCTTGGCGTTCATCTCCTCGGAGAACATCGCCGGATCGCGGTTCGAGGAACCGTAGACCGACGAGCTGGACTTGAGCACGAAGTGCTCGAGGTCGGGTGACTGCTGGCAGGCCGCGAGCAGCTGCATCGTCCCGATGACGTTGAGCTCCTTGGCCGTCGTACGACCGGCCGCGCCCGCGGAGGGCAGGACACTCATGTGCACGACGGTGTCCACGTGCTCGCGCATGATCACCTTGGCGATCACCGGGTTGCGGATGTCGGCGCGGACGAACGAGACCCCACCGAGGTCCCCCCGGGGCGGTTGCACGTCGACCGCGATCACCCGGTCGACGGCCGGCGCTGCGGCCAGCTGACGGGCAAAACGGCGCCCCAGGTCGCGTGCGACTCCGGTGACGAGGACGACACGGCCCACGAGAGTTCCCTTGGTGGTGCGCTACTTGCCGAGACGACGACGCTGGACGCGCGTCTTCTTGAGCAGCTTGCGGTGCTTCTTCTTCGCCATGCGCTTGCGGCGCTTCTTGATGACAGAACCCACGGATTCCCTTTTCTACGACTCAACTACGTCGGAGTCGCTCTGGGACCCCACGGAAGACCCAAGAGTATCCGTCCGGGCGCGGACATACGAATCGGACGTGAAAGGTCTCACGTCCGATCCGTCGCCCAGCGTCCTGAACGGCCTCAGCCGGTCTGGAAGAAGCTGTTGCGCAAGTACTCGTTGACGTCTTCCTCGCTCACGCGGAACGACCGCCCCACCCGGACTGCCGGCAGCTCGCCGCCGTGCACCAGTCGGTAGACCGTCATCTTGGACACCCGCATCACCGAAGCAACCTCGGCAATAGTCAGGAACTTCACCTCGGAGATGTCTCCGGACAGGTTCGAACCCATCTCGCACCGCACTTTCCATGGGCACGCTCTCCGGCTTCCCCACCGGAGGTCACACGTGCTCGATGTCTGAGAGAATAGGGCCTGTTGTGACTCGTGGGGAAGAGGAGCATTCAGGATAGTTCTGAGTCACTATATTTCCCCATTACCAGGACACAGGGTCCAAACCGTGCTCCGGGAAGACCGCCGCGCGTGTCTCGGAGACCGCGCGGTCCAGCCAGGAGTCGGGATCGAAGCCCTCGGAGAAGTCCCGGTACGCCGCGTCGGCACCATCGGTCATGGCCCGTGGAGCCCGGTCGCGGGCGGCTCCCCCGAGCCTCTCGGCGACCAGCTCGTGCCACTCGGCCGGGGTCGGGGTCGCGGGATCGAGCGGATGGCCGCCGACGATCGCGAGCAGGTGGCTCCACGATCGCGGGACGACCTCCAGGACCGCGTACCCACCTCCTCCGGTGGCCAGCCACTTCCCGTCGCAGACCTCGTGCGCCAGGTCGTGCAGCGCCAGGTAGCTGGCGCGCTGCCCGTCGACGGTGAGCATCAGGTGCGCCAGCGGGTCCTCGCGGTGGGAGTCGCAGCCGTGCTGGGTGACCAGCACGTCGGGCGCGAAGGCCCGCACCAGGGGCGGGACCACCGCGTGGAAGGCGCGCAGCCAGCCGGCATCGGAGGTACCCGGCGGCAGCGCCACGTTGACCGAGCTCCCGCGCGCGTCAGGTCCGCCGGTCTCCTCGGGGAACCCGGTGCCGGGGAAGAGCATCTGGCCGGTCTCGTGCAGCGAGATCGTCAGCACCCGCGGGTCGTCGTAGAACAGCTTCTGGACGCCGTCGCCGTGGTGGACGTCGACATCGACGTAGGCCACCCGCTCGGCCCCGTGGTCCAGCAGCCAGCGGATCGCGACCGCGACGTCGTTGTAGACGCAGAAGCCGCTCGCGCTCGAGCGCATCGCGTGGTGCAGGCCGCCGGCGACGTTCGCGGCGTGCACCGCCTCGCCGCTCCAGACCCGGCGGGCTGCCTCCACGCTGGCGCCGACCACGTGCCGGGCGGCGGCGTGCATGTTGGCGAAGGTCGGGTTGTCGTCGGTCCCCAGGCCGAAGCGCGGATCGGCACGGCTCGGGTCGGCACCGGCCCGGCGTACGGCCTCGATCAGCGCGGGGTCGTGGACCAGCAGCAGGTCCTCGTCCGTCGCGTCCGGCGCGGGCACGGCCTGCAGCCCACCGGGCACCTCGAGAAGCCCGAGGGCCCGGGTCAGGCCCATCGTCAGGTCGACCCGCACCGGGTTCATCGGGTGCGCAGGACCGAAGTCGTAGCCGGTCAGCGACTCGTCGTAGACCACGCAGGTGGCACCGCACGACCCTGCCGCGGTCACCGGGTCAGTCCATCCCCTCGGCGAGCGAGCGGGAGCGGTCGCGCGCGGCCTCCATCGCGGTGATGAACGCGGCCCGGACCTTGTGGTCCTCGAGCTGGCGGATCGCTGCCGCGGTGGTCCCGCCCGGCGAGGTCACCTGCTCGCGCAGCACGGTCGGGTGCTCGCCGGTCTCGCGCAGCAGCTTGGCCGAGCCGACGACCGTCTGCACGACCAGCTCGGTGGCAGTGGTCCGGGGCAGGCCGAGGTGCACCCCAGCCTCGATCATCGCCTCCACCACGAAGAACAGGTACGCCGGGCCGGAGCCGGAGATCGCGGTGACCGCGTCCTGCTGCTTCTCCGGCACCCGGACCACCCGCCCGGTCGAGCGCAGCAGACCCTCGGCGATCGCGAGGTGCTCGTCGTCGCAGTGCGTGCCCGGCGAGATCGCCGCCATGCCCTCGTCGACCAGGGCCGGGGTGTTGGGCATGACCCGGACCACGGCGACACCGTCGGGGATGTGCTTCTCGATGGCCGCGGTGGAGATCCCGGCAGCCAGCGAGACGAGCAGCTGCCCGGCGCGCAGGTGCGGCGCGATCTCGGTGAGCACGTCGGCCATGTCCTGCGGCTTGACCACCAGTACGACCGTGTCGGCCGCGGCGGCGTCGGTGTTGCCGACGACCCGGACGCCGTACTTCTCGGTCAGCTCAGCGGCACGCTCGGCGCGCTTCTCCCCGACCATCAGGTCGGCGACGTCGTGACCGCCGCGGATCAGGCCGGAGAGCAGGGTCTCCCCCATCACGCCGGCGCCGATGATGGCTACGGTCATGGCGGGCCCCTTTCCTACTGCACTGCTCGTGGTCTGCTGCTGGACGCCTAGGACTGCGAGACGAGCGAACGCAGGAAGAATGTCAGGTTCGCCGGGCGCTCGGCGAGCCTTCTCATCAGGTAGCCGTACCACTCCTGCCCGAAGGGGACGTAGACCCGCATCCGCTCACCGGCAGCGGCGAGGCGCTTCTGCTCCTCGGTGCGGATGCCGAAGAGCATCTGGTACTCGTACGTGCCGGGCGAGCGGTCGAAGCGGGTCGCGAGCGCGCCGGCGATCCGGACCATCCGCGGATCGTGGGTCGCGACCATCGGGTAGCCCTGCCCGGCCATCAGCACCTTGAGGCAGCGCACGTAGGACTTGTCGACCTCGTGGCGGTCGGTGAACGCGACCGACTCCGGCTCGTTGTAGGCGCCCTTGCACAACCGCACCCGGGAGCCCTCGAAGGCGAGCGCGCGGCAGTCGTCCTCGGTCCGGCGCAGGTAGGCCTGCACGACGGCCCCGGTCTCGGGAAAGTCCTTGCGGAGCTCGCGCAACGTCTCCAGCGTCTGGTCGGTGGTGGTGTGGTCCTCCATGTCGAGGGTCACCGTGGTGCCGGCGTTGCGCGCCGCGCGCGCGATCCGCCGCGCGTTCTCCAGGCTCAGCTTCGGCCCCACCTCCGGCAGCGCCTGGCCGATGGCGCTCAGCTTCACGCTGACCTCGGTGCTGCGCGCCAGACCCTCACGCGCGAGGGCCTCGAGCAGCTGCAGGTACGCCGTGACGGTCGCCTCGGCCTGGTCCTCGTCGAGCGTGTCCTCGCCGAGGAAGTCGATGGTCGCCAGCCGGCCGTCGCCCGCGAGCACCCGGGCCGCCTCGACGACCTCCGCGATCTGCTCCCCGGGGACGTAGCGGGAGACGATCCCGCTGCTCACCGGAAGCCTCGTGACGAGTTCCTTGACCTGCGTGCTCCTGGCGAGGAGCAACAAACCCTGGCGCAGCAACCGGACCTCCCAGACCGATTCGTGCGGCACACCGTTGTGCCGCTCACAGCCACGTTACGCGACGAGCCGAGCACGCCGCGAGCGTGCTCGTGCGCCTGGCTCAGTCGGACCGGCGGCGCAGCGTGAGCGCGCCGAGCACGAGGGCTGCGAGCGCGAACCCGGCCACCAGGCCCAGGTCGCCGACCACCTGCGGCGCCTGCTCGTCGGCCACCTTCGTCATCGCGTCGACAGCGTAGGAGAGCGGCAGGCAGCTGGAGACCCCGTGCAGGAAACCGGGCAGCCGGTCGCGGTCGACGAAGAGCCCGCACAGCAGGATCTGCGGGACCACGAGGACCGGCATGAACTGGACCGCCTGGAACTCGGTGCGCGCGAACGCCGAGACGAACAGGCCCAGTGCGGTGCCCAGCACGGCGTCGAGCACGGCGACCACCAGGAGCAACCAGGTCGGCCCGACGACGTTGAGGTCCAGCAGCCAGGTGGAGAGCAGCACCGCGAGGCCGGACTGGACGGCGGCGACGACGCCGAACGCCACGGCGTACCCGAGCAGGAAGTCGCCCTTGCCCATCGGCATCGCCAGCAGGCGCTCCAGGGTGCCCGAGGTCCGCTCGCGCAGCGTGGTCACCGAGGTCACCAGGAACATCACGATGAAAGGGATCAGCGCGAGCAGCGCCGGTGCGAGCGCGGAGAAGCCGCGGCCCGGTTGGTCGGTGAACATCCACCACAGCAACGTCATCACCGCGCACGGCAGGACCAGCAGCATCGCGAGCGTACGTCGGTCGCGGCGCAGCTGGATCAGCACGCGGCGCGCGACGGCAAGGGTGATCCGCGCGCTCATGCCGCACTCACGATCGCCAAGAACGCTCCCTCGACGTCGGCAGCCCCGGTCGCGGCGAGCAGAGCCGCGGGGGTGTCGTCGGCGATCAGCCGGCCTTCGCGCATCAGCAGCAGCCTGTCGCACCGGGTGGCCTCGTCCATCACGTGGCTCGAGACGAGCACGGCAGCACCGTTCGCGGCGAGCCGGTGGAAGGTCTCCCAGAGGTCCTTGCGCAGGACGGGGTCCAGCCCGACGGTCGGCTCGTCGAGCACGACCACAGCGGGTTCGCCGAGCAGCGCGACCCCCAGCGAGACCCGCGAGCGCTGGCCGCCCGAGAGCCGGCTGACGACCTGGTCGCGGTGCGATCCCAGGTCGACGAGGTCGATGCAGGTCCCGACGCGCTCGGAGGCGACCCCGAGGACGCGCGCGAAGAACGCCAGGTTCTCCTCCACGGTCAGGTCGTCGTAGACGCTCGGGGCCTGGGTCACGTAGCCGATGCGGCTGCGCAGCGCCCGGCTGCCCGCGGGCTCCCCGAGGACGGTGACCGAGCCGCTCGCGATCTTCTGGACCCCGACGACGGCACGCATGAGCGTGGACTTGCCGCACCCCGAGGGGCCGAGCAGGCCGGTCACCTCGCCGGCGCGGACCACGAAGTCCAGGTGGTCGAGCACCTGGTGCCCGCCGCGCACGACAGTGAGGTCCGCGACCTCGACATCTTTATTCACCATGCGATGAATATATCCGGACGCAGGCATCCCCGCAAGCGTGACCGCGCCCCTTCGAACCTGGGCTCAGCCGGGGAGGTCGCCGGTGAGGTAGCGCTGCAGGGTCGGGGCGTAGATCGCCACCACGTCCTCGGCCGGCATCGAGGCCAGCGGCTCGACCGCGATCAGGTAGCGCAGCATCACGATCCCGATCACCTGGCTGGCGACCAGCGGCATCCGGCGCTCGGGCTCCTCGATCCCGAGCGCCTCGCCCAGCGGCCAGATCACGACCTTGAGGAATCCCTCCCGCAGGAAGGTCGCCGCCGACGGCTCGATCAACCCGCGGGCGAAGGCCACCATCGAGACCTGGAGAGCGGGGTCGTCCCAGACCGAGAGGAAGCCGCGCACCAGACGCTCGCCGGCACCCTCGGGACCGCTGCCCGCGAAACCGGCGAAGACCTCGCGGGGATCGATCGTCAAGGACAGCGCGGCGATGAACAGGTCGTCCTTGCCCGCGAAGTAGTGGTGCACCAGCGCGGGGTCGACCTCGGCAGCCGTGGCGATCGCCCGCAGCGAGGTGCCGGCGAAACCCTTCTCGGAGAACAGCGTCCGGGCGGCCTCGAGGATCGCGGCGCGCGTGTCCGGCGAACCGCGTCGGCGGCCGCGACCGCGGCTCGAGGACTCACCCACGGACGGCATCATCCTCGGCGCCGCTGCTCCGTCGCACTCTTCCCGTCTCGCTGCTCCGTCGCGCTCTGCACACTTCGCGACTCCGTCGCGCTCTGCACACTTCGCGACTCCGTCGCGAGGTGCAGCTTCCCGAATGCCAGCGACTCCAGCAGGTCGCGCTCGCGGGCCTCGCGCGTGCCGGCTCGGCGGGTGTTGATCTCCATCACGATGTGACCGGAGAACTCCTGCTCCGCGAGGTACTCCAGGAACTCACCGCACGGCTGCGAGCCGCGCCCGGGCACGAGGTGCTCGTCCTTGGGCGACCCGCTGCCGTCGGTCATGTGGATGTGGCGCAGCCGGTCACCGAGGCGTCGCGCCATCTCGATCGGGTCGGACTGCGCGGTGGCTGCGTGCGAGAGGTCGATCGTGGTGTTCGCGTAGTCCTCGCGGCTGGGGTCCCAGTGCGGCTGGTAGACGTCCATCTCGCGGCGCGAGGTCGCACGCCAGGGATACATGTTCTCGACCGCGAAGGCGATGCCGGTGCGCTCCTCGAGGTCGGCGATGCCCTCGACGAAGCCTGCCGCGTAGTCCTTCTGCCACCGGAACGGCGGGTGCACCACGACCACGTCGGCGTCGAGCTCGTGGGCCATCTCGGCGCTGCGCTCGAGCTTGACCCAGGGGTCGGTGCCCCACACCCGCTGGGTGATCAGAAGGCAGGGCGCGTGCACGGCGCAGACAGGGACCTCGTGGTAGTCGCGCAGCTTGCGGACCTTCTCGGCCGACTGGCTCAGCGAGTCGATGCTGACCATCACCTCGACGGCGTCGTAGCCCAGCGCTGCCGCGTACTCGAAGGCGTGCGCGACCGTCTCGGGGTAGACCGAGGCCGTCGACAGCGCGAAGAGCGGGCCAGGCATCGTCAGTCGCCCAGGACCCGCAGCTTGTCGAGGCGCTCGAGGATGATGCCCTCGCGCAGCGCCCACGGACAGATCTCGAGCTCGGTGAGGTCGAAGATGTCGAGCACCGCGGAGGCCACGAACGCACCCGCGACGACCTGGTGCGCGCGGTCCTGCGAGACGCCCGGCAGGTCGGAGATCTCCTCGGTGGTCATCGAGACCAGCTTGGGGAGCCAGCTCTCCAGCACGTCGGCAGGCAGCATCCGGCGTACGAACAGTCCCTCGCTCGAAGGTGCCGAGCCGCAGATCCGCGAGAGCGAGCGGAAGGTCTTCGACGTCGCCACGGCGTGGTCGAGCGGGCCGCCGCGCAGCAGGCTGCCGGCGTCGCGGGCGATGTCGGCACGGATCGACCGGCGCAGCTCGCGCAGCCCACCCTCGTCGGGACTGCCGTCGCGGAACCAGGTCCGCGACACGCGTCCGGCGCCGAGCGGGAGCGACCACGCGACGTCGGGCGCCTCGGCGTCGCCGGCGGCGATCTCGAGCGAGCCGCCGCCGATGTCGAAGACGCCCAGGCGGCCCGAGGACCAGCCGAACCAGCGTCGTACGGCGAGGAACGTCAGCCGGGCCTCGTCCTCGCCGGCGAGCACCTTGATCCGCGCGCCGGTGTGCAGGCGGACGTGCTCGAGGACCGCGTCGGCGTTCACCGAGTCGCGCACCGCCGAGGTCGCGAAGGCGTAGATGTCCTCGCAGCCCTTGTCCTCGGCGAGACCGAGCGCGTTGCCGACGAACTCGGTCAGCGCCTCGATGCCGCGCTGGCTCACGGCACCGTCCTCGTCGAGGTGCTCGGCGAGCCGGAGCGGTTCCTTGTAGGACGACGCAGGCATCGGCGCGGCGCCCGCGTGCGCGTCCACCACGAGCAGGTGCCCGGTGTTGGACCCGATGTCGAGGACGCCCAATCTCATGTATTTCAGGCTACAGGGCTGGGCCGGGGTGCCCGGTCGCCGCGACGACGCTGGACGAGCACCCATGCGAGCGCGAGCACGACCGCGAGCACCCCGGGCCACCAGACCTGTTGGGCATGCCAGTACGACGCCCGGAACACCTCGCGCGCATCGGCGAAGACATCGCTCAGGTTCGCCCCGTTCACGCCGCTGGCCGGCCTGAGCCGGTCCTCCAGCCGACCGGTGGCGATCCGCAGCGGAGCGGCCGTCCACACCACCAGCAGCGCGACCGGCCACAGCACGATCCAGCCGAGAGCGCGGCGCACCGAGAGCACGAAGGCTGCTGTCAGCATCACCACCGCCAGCACGCGGTAGGCGGCGTCGGCGGCGCTCCGGTCGTCGAGGAGCGCGCCGAGCCAGACCGGGAGCTGGCTGACCAGCACCGCGGTCGCCAGCGGGAGGAAGCCGATCTGCGCCGAGGCCAGCGACCCGAGCACCGCGGCACCGAGAGCGGTGAGCAGGACACCGGTCACGAGTCCGTCGAGCACGCGCTGGTCGCCCGCGAACGCGTCGGTCGCGTGGCTCGAGATGCCCGACCGGGAGGCGAAGGTGATCACCAGCGTCGTCGCCGCGACCGTCAGCCCGCAGGTCACCACGGCCAGGGACCGGGGCAGGTCGGGGAAGACGAGCGGCAGCAGCATGGCGACGATGGCGCCGATCGCGGTGAAGGCGACGAGCTCGGTGATCCGCCCCGCCACGAGCGGGATCGCCAGTCGCACGTCGGCCAGACCCTCGGCCGATCCACCCACGGTGCTGTCCCGGTTGGTGCGGAAGCCGTCCATCACCCAGGGCAGGTGGCCCAGGACCCAGGTGCACAGCACAGCCATGACCACGAGGGCGACCGTGAGAGCAGGGATCCTCACCGAGCGGTCCATGCTGCCCATCATGCCCGTGCGCGGGTGAGCAGCGGCGTAGGGTTCTGCCCGTGCCTGAGGTCGATCTGGTCTTTCCCCGTGCCTTCTACGAGTTCGTCGACCCCGCGGACGGGGACCAGGTCTTCCGCTGCGACCTGACCTGGTTGACCTCGAGCTGGACGTGCATCTTCGGCAACGGCTGCGAGGGCATCTACGCCGACTCCCCGGATTCCGGCTGCTGCACCCTGGGTGCGCACTTCTCCGACGCCGAGGACGAGGAGCGGGTGGCGGTCTGGGTCGACAAGCTCGACGACTCGTTGTGGCAGCGACGCGGCGAGGCGCTGAACGGCAAGGGCAAGGTGGCGCGCAAGAAGTGGACCGAGGTCGAGGACGGCGAGCGCAAGACCCTCGCGGTCACCGGCGATGCGGGCCGCGCGTGCATCTTCCACAACAGCCGCGACTTCGAGGGTGGCTACGGCTGTGCGCTGCACGCCCTGGCGCTGCGCGAGGGCGTGCACTTCGTCGAGACCAAGCCGGACGTGTGCTGGCAGCTGCCGATCCGGCGCACGTTCCGCACGGTCTCGCGCCAGGACGAGACCGAGTACACCGAGGTGAGCATCGGCGAGTACGACCGGCGCGGCTGGGGACCCGGCGGCCACGACCTCGACTGGTACTGCTCGGGCAACACCGAGGCCCACGTCGGGGTCGAGCCGGTCTACCTCTCCAACGCCACCGAGCTGATCACGCTGATGGGGCAGGCGGCGTACGACGTGCTGGCGGCGGCGTGCGAGAAGCACCTGCGCTCGCGGTCCACGCTCGCGCTGCACCCGGCCTCCCCGCAGCGCTGAGGCGGCGCGCGAACATTGGGGTGACCCCGGTGTGTGACCGAGATCGCGGGCGGGTCACAATCCTTCCATGCGCTTGGATCACATCGTCTTCGCTGCCGGCCCCGACGGTCTCGCGGGCACGGCTACCCGCCTCTCGGCCCTGCTGGGCGAGGACTTCATCGATGGTGGTGTGCATCCACGCTTCGGCACCCGCAACCGGATCCTCCCGCTGACCGACGGCACCTACCTCGAGCTCGTCGAGGTGCTCGACCACCCTGCCTCGGACAAGGCTCCGTTCGGCCAGGCGGTGCGGGCGCGCTCCGAGCTCGGCGGCGGCTGGATGGGCTGGGTCGTCGCGGTCGACGACATGGCGCCGCTCGAGGAGCGCCTGGGCCGCGAGTCGGTCAAGGGCAACCGGCACCGCCCCGACGGCACCGAGCTGCTCTGGAAGCAGCTGGGCGTCAAGGGCCTGCAGTCCGACCCGCAGCTGCCGTACTTCGTCGAGTGGCAGACCTCCCCCGACCTGCACCCCTCGAACGGCGCCAGCGGCAAGATCTCGCTGGAGAGCCTGGAGATCGCCGGTGACCCGGCGCGGGTGACCGAGTGGCTCGGCCAGCCGGTCGAGCGTCCGCTGGAGGACGTGAAGGTCGAGTGGGTCGCGCCGAACGGGACGCCCGGAATCGTCGCGGTCGCCTTCCAGACGCCGAACGGCCTCGTCCGGCTGTAGTGGTGGTTCCCGAGGAGGTTGCGCAGCAACCCTCTCCCAGGAGCCCGGGCCGCTCGGTGCGGCGCTCCCCCAACATCTGGGACAACCCGGCGACGTACGAGATCGAGAACCTCGCTGTCGACCGCGAGGGCCTGATCGAGTCGACGATGCGCACCCTCGCCGACTGGCGCGACCGTGACGTCCTCGACGTCGGGTGCGGCACCGGCTTCCACCTTGCGCGCTTCGCCGCGCAGGCACGCAGCGTGATCGGCATCGAGCCGCACCCGCCTCTGGCCGCGATCGCCCGCCGCCGGGTCCGACGCCTGGAAGGCGTCACGGTCCACGAGGCCGGCGCAGCGGACCTGCCGCTGCCCGCTGCGAGCGTGGACGTCGCCCACGCGCGCTGGGCCTACTTCTTCGGCCCCGGCTGCGAACCGGGCCTGGCCGAGCTCGCCCGGGTGCTCCGTCCGGGCGGCACGGCGTTCGTGATCGACAACGACCCGACCCGCTCGAGGTTCGGCGACTGGTTCCGCCGCGGGTTCCCCGACGTCGACCCGGAGGTCGTCGAGAGGTTCTGGTCCGAGCAGGGGTGGTCGCGCGAACGCCTGCTGATCGCCTGGGACTTCGAGAGCCGTGCGGACTTCGAGGCGGTGGTCCGCATCGAGCTGCCGACCGACGTCGCCGAGGACGTGCTCGCCGAGCACCCGGACGCGGTCGGTGTCGACTACGCCGTCAACCTGTGGTGGCGCCGGTTCTGAACCGGACCCGGCTCACTTGCTCGCGTAGGTCAGGCCGTGGCACTGGTACTTCGTGCCGTCGACCGGGACCCAGGCGCTGCCGTTCCACTGGAGGAAGCGCCAGCAGTCGCCGATCTGCTTCGACCCGACGTGCTGCGGCGCGTGCGCGCCGTTGTCGGTCCAGTTGTCGACCTTGTGCATCGAGGCGATCAGCGAGGCCCGCGTGAGCTTGCCGCCGAGCTTGGTCGCCTGCTCGGCGAAGAGTCGGGCCGAGGACCACGCGAACAGTCCGAAGAAGGAGGGCTTGGCACCCGGGGAGACCTGGTTCAGGTACTGCAGGTACAGGTTCATCTCGCGGTTGCTGCGGGCTTCCTCGAACGGGGTGAAGTTGAGGAAGACGTAGGTGCCCTTCGCCGCCGATCCGGCCAGCTTCGGGTAGTCCTCGTTGTAGGCCGTCGGGTCGAGCAGGAACACCTTCGGCTTGTAGTCGGACTGCGCGAACGCCTGCGCGAGCCGGGCGAACTGCGCCGAGGAGGCGATGAACTGGACCGAGGTGACGTTCGCGGACTTCAGCGCCTGCACGTAGGGCGAGTAGTTGAAGTCGGCGACGTCGATGCCCTTCTCGACGGTGATGTTGACGCCCGCGGCCTTCTCGTGGCCGGCCTGGCTCTGCCCGTTGGCCGCCGCGGCGCCGATGTCGATGTAGAGCATCGCGGCGCTCCTGCCACCACTGTGCTTGATGATGAACTCCGAGACCACCTTCTGGAACGCCTGCGGTCCTGCGGGCTGGGCGCCGAAGCACGTCGTGCAGTTCCCGCGCGCGGTGGTCGTCGAGATCGCCCGGATGTCCGGCAGTCCGCAGCTCTGGGCCGTCTGCGCGCCGCCGGAGTCGAAGGACGACATCGAGCCGACCATGGCGAAGTCGTTCTCGCAGCCCTTGGCGTAGCCGGTCTGGTCGGCGGCGGCGTCGGTGCGGCTGTCGTAGAGGTCGAGCTGCAGCTTGCGCCCACAGATCGTCGCGCCGGTGGAGTTGAAGTAGTCGACGTACGCCTTGGTCGCCTGCTGCGCCGCGGTGAACAGGCCGGGCACCGGCCCGCTGATGTCGGATGAGTTGCCGATCCGGATCGTCGTGCTGGTGATGCCCGGTCCGTTCTTGAAGCCGGCGCACGACGCACCGCTCACCCCGGCCGGCGGGGCCCCGCCTCCTCCGCCGGTGCTGCCGCCTCCTCCGCCGGTGCTGCCGCCACCGCCGCCACTGGCGGTCGACCCCGGTTGCGAGGTGGACCCGCCGCCGGTGCTGCCCGGTGTGCCCGGTGTGCCCGGGTCGGTGGTCCCCGGGTTCACCACGCCGGAATCCGAGGGACCGTTGCTGCCGGCCGCCTGCTGGTTGCCGGTGCTTCCCAGCTCGGTCGCCGCGCGGGCCTTGGCGGCCACGTCGGGCTTGATCGCGCTGCCGCACCCGGCGAGGACGAGGGCGACGACGGTCACCAGCAGGCCCGCGGCCGCGCTGCGTGCCCGCCACGTGCCGGTCCACGATCGGAGATGGGTCGTCATCAGAACCTCGTTCCGCCAGTGGGAGCCGGCTGCGACCCGGTACGGGCCTGTCCGTGAGAGATATCAGGAGCGGGACCCGATATCCAGAGGTGAACGAGAACAGGTTCCAGTTCTCGATGACTGGGCTAGACCTGCGGCACGGACTCCCCTCGTCGTTTGCGCCCTGGGCACGGCCCAGCCGCTCCGCGGACAGCCCTCACGTGGCAACCGGTGATCGTGTCGCCGATCGGAATCAGCCGACCCGTCCTCGGTGTTGGGGAGGGTATGACTTCCACCGACGCATCCCTGTCCGGCACCTTCTCCCTCGGCGGCGACCTCCCGGTCGTCCGGCTCGGCTACGGGACGATGCAGCTCACCGGCGACGGGGTCTGGGGCCCGCCGAAGGACCACGACGAGGCGGTCGCGGTGCTGCGGCGCGCGGTCGAGCTCGGGATCACCTTCTTCGACACCGCGGACTCCTACGGACCGGTCGTGGCCGAGGAGCTCCTCGCCGAGGCGCTGCACCCGTACGCCGACGACGTGGTCATCGCGACGAAGGCGGGCCTGACACGTCAGGGGCCCGGGCTGTGGACGCCGCTCGGCGTCCCGGCGTACCTGCGCCAGCAGGCCGAGCTGAGCCTGCGCCGCCTGGAGGTCGAGGCGATCGACCTCTTCCAGCTGCACCGCATCGACCCCGCCGTCCCGCTCGAGGACCAGGTCGGGGAGCTGGCGAAGCTCAAGGACGAGGGCAAGATCAAGCACATCGGTCTCTCGGAGGTGAGCGTCGAGGAGCTGCAGGCGGCCGAGCGGATCACGCCGATCGCGAGCGTGCAGAACCGGTTCAGCCTCGGCACCCGCGACTCCGACGCGCTGCTCGCGCACAGCGAGGCGAACGGCATCGGGTTCATCCCGTGGCGTCCGGTCGCCGACCACACCGCCGACGGTGGAGCGCTCGCCGAGATCGCGAGCGCCCACGACGCGACCCCCACCCAGGTCGCGCTGGCCTGGCTGCTGCACCTCTCCCCGGTGATGCTGCCGATCCCCGGCACCTCGAAGGTCGCACACCTGGAGTCGAACACCGCCGCGGCGGGTATCGAGCTGAGTGCCGAGGAGGTCGAGCGGCTCAGCGGCGTGAACGGCTGAGCAGCTGCACGAGCACGCTGTCGGCGGCCTCGGCGCAGTCGAGCAGCATCAGGCCTCACCAGGCTGGGTCGAGCGTCGTACGACGAGGCTCGGCTCGAGCATCCGGCCGGGCCGCTCGGGCGTGCGCAGGGAGAGCACCGTGTGCAGCAGGTCGACGACCTCGATCGCGACCTGCTCCAGAGGCTGGCGCACCGAGGTCAGGCCGGGCCAGGCGACGTGCGCGCCGAGCGAGTCGTCGAACCCGACCACGCCGACATCGGCCCCGGGGCGCAGGTCACGCTCGGCCAGCGCGTGCAGCACCCCGATGGCAGTGGTGTCGCTGACGCAGGAGAAAGCCGTCACGCCCTGGCCGAGCAGCGTGTGCGCCTCCATCCGCGCGGCGTCGACGTTGTCGGTGGTGCGCACCCCGAGCCCGGTGGTCGCGATGCCGGCGGAGGTCATCGCGCGCTGCCAGCCCGAGCGACGGTCCTCACCGATCCGCGAGGACTTCTCCCAGCCGATCCAGGCCACCCGCGGGTGGCCGGCCGCGAGCAGGTGCTCGGTGGCGAGCTCGGCGCCACGGGCGCCGTCGACGTCGACCCAGGGGTGCTGCGCCGAGGGGTCGTCCCACGGACGTCCGAAGGTCACGAACGGCGCGCCGACGCGGCGCAGCAGGTCGGCCTGCGGGGTGCCGGCGTAGGTGTCGGTGATCACGAACGCATCGACCGCGGTGCCGCGCAGCAGCGCGTCGTAGCCGTCGAGCGGATCCTCCGGGTCGCCGGCGAAGAGCACGATGTGGTGCCCGGTACGGGCGGTCGTCTCCACCAGCGTGTGCACGAAGCGGTCCATCAGCGCGTTGCTGGTGCCCTCCTGGGCCGGCTCGAAGCGCAGGCCGATCATGTGCGAGGCGCGGGTGCGCAGCGCCCGGGCCGCCCGGTTGGGGGTGTAGCCCAGCTCCTCGATCACCGCCCGGACCCGCGCCAGGGTGTCCTCGCGGAGAAGCTCGGGGTTGTTCAGCGCGTTCGAGACCGTCTGCCTCGAGACACCGGCTCGCTCGGCCACGGTCGCCAGCGTCGGCTGGTCCCCGGCCAGGCGGCGCATCGGACTCATCACGCCTCCCTCTCAGCGGTGCGTCTGGAACGATCCAAGCCTACGGTGCGCGGCCGGTCCGCGCGCCTGCACCGATGTGTCGGCGCTCGCACGTATGTTCGATCCCATGGCGAAGGCGAAGACGGTCCCGGTCCGCTACCACTGCGGCGAGTGCGGCTGGGAGACCGCGAAGTGGGTCGGCCGCTGCGGCGAGTGCCAGGCCTGGGGGACGGTCGTGGAGCGTTCCGCGCCCAAGAGCCGGGTCTCCGCCGGACCGGTGACGCAGCCGGCGCTGCCGATCGGCGACATCCCGGTCGAGGAGTCGCACGCGCGCTCGAGCGGCGTGCCCGAGCTCGACCGCGTGCTCGGCGGTGGGCTGGTGCCCGGTGCAGCGATCCTGCTCGCGGGTGAGCCCGGGGTCGGCAAGTCGACGCTGCTGCTCGAGGTGGCCGCCCAGACCGCCCGCTACGGTCGCCGCACCCTCTACCTGACCGGTGAGGAGTCCGCCGCGCAGGTGCGCCTGCGCGCCGACCGCACCGGTGGGATCCAGGAGGAGCTCTACCTCGCCGCCGAGACGGACCTCGGCGCCGTGCTCGGTCACGTCGAGGAGGTGAAGCCGACGCTGCTGGTGATCGACTCGATCCAGACGATCAGCGCCGGCGACATCGACGGCGTGCCGGGGGGCGTGACCCAGGTCAAGGAGGTCGCGGCCGCGCTGATCCGGATGGCCAAGCTGCGCAACATCACCGTGGTGCTGGTCGGCCACGTCACCAAGGACGGCAGCATCGCCGGCCCGCGCGTGCTCGAGCACCTCGTCGACGTGGTGCTGCACTTCGAGGGCGAGCGGTCCTCGCGGCTGCGCATGGTGCGCGCGGTGAAGAACCGTTTCGGGCCGGTCGACGAGGTCGGCTGCTTCGACCTCTCCGCCACCGGGATCGTGGCGATCACCGACCCGACCGGCCTGTTCCTCGACGTGCGCCACGGAGCCGTGCCGGGCACCTGCGTCGCGGTCGCGATGGAGGGCCGCCGGCCGCTGCTCACCGAGGTGCAGGCGCTGGTCGCCCACAGCCCGAACGAGCGCCCCCGGCGCACCACCTCGGGCGTCGACGCCTCCCGCGTCGCGATGATCCTCGCCGTCCTCCAGCAGCACGCCGGCATCCGGCTGCACAACCACGACGTCTTCGTCTCCAGCGTGGGCGGCGCCCGCCTGACCGAGCCGAGCAACGACCTGGCGATCGCGCTGGCGATCGCCTCGGCCTACCGCGGCCAGGCGCTCGGCCGACAGGTCGTCGCCGTCGGCGAGCTCGGCCTGTCCGGGGAGCTGCGCCGGGTGCGCGACCTCGACGTGCGGCTCGCCGAGGCCGGCCGGATGGGGTTCCGCTCGGCGGCCGTCCCGGCTGAAGGGCCCGAGACGGTCGGCCGCAGCCGGGTCGCCGACGGGATGCGGGTGGTCGACGTCGACAACGTCGCCCGCGCGCTGGACCTGCTCGGGATGACCGACCACGGTGGAGCTGTGGCGGGCGGCTGAGCCGACCTGGGTCGGCGCCCGTCGATACCAAAGTAGGTCGGCGCAGGCAGTCGCGACCCCTAGACTCGGGCCCGTGATCCTCGCTCCGCTCGTCAACGCGCTCTCGCCCACTCGGCCACGAGCAAGCTCGGGCGCTCGGTAGGCTCGGCGCGTGGTAAGCACTGACGACGCCGCAGAGGCCGATCGCCTCCGCGCAACGCTCGCGAACATCGCGCCGGGTACGTCCCTGCGCGACGGCCTCGAGCGCATCCTGCGCGGACGCACCGGCGCGCTGATCGTCCTCGGCTCGGACAAGACCATGGAGACGATCGCGACCGGCGGCTTCACCCTCGACGTGCCGTTCACCGCGACCGGTCTGCGCGAGCTGGCGAAGATGGACGGCGCCATCGTCGTCGACGCGGAGGTCACCCGGATCATCCGCGCCAACGTCCACCTGATGCCCGACCACACCATCCCCTCCGAGGAGACCGGCACCCGGCACCGCACCGCGGACCGCGTCGCCAAGCAGACCGGGTTCCCGGTCATCTCGGTCTCCCAGTCGATGCAGATCATCGCGGCGTACGTCGGGGAGACCCGCTACGTCCTGGAGGACACCGGTTCGATCCTCTCCCGGGCCAACCAGGCACTCGCCACGCTCGAGCGCTACAAGCTGCGCCTCGACGAGGTCTCCTCGACGCTCTCCGCGCTCGAGATCGAGGACCTCGTCACCGTGCGCGACGTCGCCGTGGTCGCCCAGCGCCTGGAGATGGTCACCCGCATCGCTCGCGAGATCGAGGACTACGTCCTGGAGCTCGGCTCGGACGGCCGTCTGCTCGCCCTGCAGCTCGAGGAGCTCGTCACCGGCGTGGACATCGAGCGCGAGCTGGTCGTGCGCGACTACCTGCCCGGCGGTCGCCGCAAGCGCACCCCGGAGACCGTGCTCTCCGACCTCGAGGCACTCTCCCCCACCGACCTGGTCGACATCTCGATGGTCGCCCGTGCGCTGGGTCTCGGCCAGGCCGAGCACCTCGACGGCGCCGTCACCCCGCGCGGCTACCGGCTGCTGGCCAAGGTCCCCCGGTTGCCCGCCACCGTCGTGGACGGGCTCATCGAGCAGTTCGACACTCTGCAGAAGCTGCTCTCCGCCGGCGTCGAGGAGCTCCAGATCGTCGAGGGCGTCGGTGAGCTGCGGGCACGCAGCGTGCGCGAGGGACTCTCGCGGCTGGCCGAGTCCAGCATCCTCGAGCGTTACGTCTGAGCGCTGCTCCGCGAGGAGCCGCCGGGCCTCAGTCGACCCGGTGGCCCGTCGCGGGCGTCTGGGTCGTGCCCTT
Source organism: Marmoricola sp. (assembly GCA_045806765.1). Classification (GTDB taxonomy): domain Bacteria; phylum Actinomycetota; class Actinomycetes; order Propionibacteriales; family Nocardioidaceae; genus Marmoricola. The sequence goes on along the minus strand of JBJMIO010000177.1, from coordinate 3,292 downwards.
GCGCTTGGTGATCGCCTTCTGGCCCTTCGGGTGCACCGTCTTGGTGACCACCGGGCGCGGCGGCGCGATCAGCTTGACCGTCGCCTCGCTCGGCTCCGAACCGATCGCCGCTGCCTGGACGGTGTAGGTGCCCGGGAGGGCCCAGTCCGAGGACCGGCTGCACTCGGAGTCGGAGTAGCGCCCGCTCCAGGTCACCGGCACGGTGGTCGGCGTACCGCTGCGGAGCACGACCGAGGTCGCGGAGACGGCGTGCGGGCAGTCCTGGGTCGACCAGATCCTCTTCGACCCCTGGGTGATCTTGGCGACCAGGGAGTTGGCGGAGACCTCGAAGGTGCACGCCGGCGCGATGCCGGTCAGCTGCAGGCTCAGCGAGATCGGGCCACCGGCGTTCGAGGAACCCGCCACCGGGGTCACGGTGACGTCGTCGATCGAGCACGGGCCGTCGGGCGAGGCGAGTCCGACGGTCGGTGCGGTGCCGGTCGCGGTCGGCGTGGACGGGTTGATGCCGGTCGGACCGTACGGCGCGCCGGCACCTGTGGGGGTCGTCCGGACCTGCGAGACCTGCTTGGCCGCCGGGGTGCTGGGGTTGCTCGAACCGGTGAGCAGGTGGGCGACGCCGAACACCAGCGCGAGCGCCGTGGCGAGGACCAGCGCCCGGCGGAACCAGTAGACGCGCGCGGGGAGGCGGCGGCCGGAGGGACGGCGCTTCGGGGCGGTCATGTCCACGACGGTAGGAAACTTCCGCACCGGTGTCGTGGAGGCGCACCGCACGGGCCCGGATCTCCTTGCCGGGATGGGGATTCGCACCACCTAGGCTGACCTCCGTGAACCCCCTGCTCGAGCCGGTCACCACGTGGTACGCGGCCAACGCGCGCGACCTGCCGTGGCGCCGACCGGGCGCGAGTGCGTGGTCGGTGATGGTCTCCGAATTCATGCTCCAGCAGACGCCCGTGTCCCGGGTCCTGCCGGTGCACGAGGAGTGGCTGCGCACCTGGCCGACCCCCTCCGACCTGGCCGCCGCCCCGGCCGGGGAAGCGGTGCGCGCGTGGGGACGGCTCGGTTACCCGCGACGCGCGCTGCGCCTGCACGCCTCCGCCGTCGCGATCACGCAGCGGCACGGCGGTCAGGTACCCGACACCTACGCCGAGCTGGTCGAGCTGCCCGGGATCGGGGACTACACCGCTGCCGCGATCGCCTCCTTCGCCTTCGGTCGCGCGCACCCGGTGCTGGACACCAACGTGCGCCGCGTCCTGGGCCGCGCGATCAGCGGGATCGAGTACCCGGCCGCGAATCTCACCCGCGCCGAGCGCGACCTGGCCGGTTCTCTCGTGCCCGAGCAGGATCCGGAGGTCTGGGCCGTCGCGGTGATGGAGCTCGGTGCCCTGGTCTGCACGGCGACGGCCCCGCGCTGCGCCGACTGCCCCGTGCTCGAGCTGTGCGCCTGGCAGCGCGCGGGGCGCCCGGCGTACGACGGCCCGGCGCGCAAGGGCCAGACCTATGCCGGCACCGACCGCCAGTGCCGCGGACGGCTGCTGGCCGTGCTGCGCGACGCGACCGGCTCGGTGCCCCGCAGCGCGCTCGACGCCGTGTGGACCGAGGAGGTGCAGCGCGGACGCGCGCTCGCCTCGCTGCTCGCCGACGGCCTGGTGGTACGCCGCGGCAGCCGCTACAGCCTGCCCGGCTAGCGGCGCGGGCTCCGGGGGTCGGTCATCGCCCAGCGCACGACCCCGGCGCCGACCACGCCGAGCTGCCGGCCGGGCAGGTCCCAGGCCGCGAAGGCCGGAGGCAGCCGCAATGCACGGCGGGCCCAGCCGGGCAGCGTCGTCACCGCCCCGGCGACGAGCATCCCGTAGCCGGGCCGGGCCGCCAGCGGCAGCGGCGGGTTGAGCAGCAGGAACCGGGCGACGTCACGCGACTCGGCCGTCGAGGCGAGCTCGGGGCGGAAGGCCGCGATCCGGCTCTCCAGCTCCGCGACCGTCGTGGGCGGCTCGGTCGCACCGAGGCGCGCCGCCACGCCTGCGGTCTGTGCGACGTAGCGGTCGGCATCCTCCGCGCTCAGCGGGGCCGGACCGAAGCGCTGGTAGGCGCTCAGGAAGCTGTCGACCTCGGCCAGGTGCACCCAGTCCAGCAGGTGCGGGTCGCTGGCGGCGTACGCACGTCCGTCGGGTGCCCGGCCGCGCACCCGTTCGTGGATCCCGCGGACCCGGGCGATCGCCTGCTCCGCGTGCTCCACGGTGCCGAAGGTGGTGGTGGCGAGGAACGCGCTGGTGCGCTCGAGCCGGCCCCACGGGTCGCTGCGGTAGCCCGAGTGCCCGGCGACGCCCGCCATCGCGAGCGGGTGCAGCGACTGCAGCAGCAGGGCGCGGATCCCGCCGACGAACATCGAGGCGTCGGCGTGGACCTTCCAGACCGGGTCCTGCTCGGTGAACCACCGTGGTCCCGGGGTCTGCCAGATCTCCACTGCCTTCGTCTCGGCGTCCTTGCCGGCGACCCGCTCACGCAGCGTGGCCGCGAGCTGGCGGCGTACCGGGCGCAAAACCGCCTCGACAGGCCCGGCCACGAGGGCCGAGCCTGTCGAGAGCAGGTTGCTCGTCGCGATCAGACCGGGGCTTCCTCGCCGCCGCCGGCCACCTCGACCGGCGGGGTGTCGGGAAGCTCGACGCGCGGCGTCCCCCGGAAGGTGAACACCTTCTCCGCGCCTTCGCCCTCGACGCCCACGAGCACGATCTGGCCGGGGCCGACCTCGCCGTAGAGCATCTTCTCGGCCAGCACGTCCTCGATCTCGCGCTGGACCGTGCGTCGCAGCGGACGGGCGCCCAGCACCGGGTCGAAGCCCTTGGTGGCGAGCAGGTCCTTGGCGTCCTGCGTCAGCTCCAGGGACATGTCCCGGTCCTTCAGGCGCAGCTCCACCGAGGCGATCATGTTGTCCACCATCGAGATGATCTGCTCCTGGCTCAGCGGCGGGAACACGATGACCTCGTCGACACGGTTGAGGAACTCCGGCCGGAAGTGCTGCTTGAGCTCCTCCTGCACCTTCGACTTCATCCGCTCGTAGGAGCCCTGGGTGTCCGAGGCGTTGCCGAAGCCCAGGCTGACGCCCTTGCTGATGTCGCGCGAACCGAGGTTCGTGGTCATGATGATCACGGTGTTCTTGAAGTCGATCACCCGACCCTGGCTGTCGGTCAGGCGACCTTCCTCCAGGATCTGCAACAGGCTGTTGAAGATGTCGGGGTGGGCCTTCTCGACCTCGTCGAAGAGCACCACGGAGAACGGCTTGCGGCGCACCTTCTCG
>JBJMIO010000176.1:0-4318 GCA_045806765.1 Marmoricola sp. | reverse complement strand
CGCGGCGAACCGGTCGAGCGCTGGCTGGAGAAGCCCGAGAAGGGGACGCCGAATCCGTACGGCGACGTCGACACCTCCCGTCCGTGGCCTGCCGGCAGCCCGGGGGAGGAGGTGGTCCGGCGCCTCGACGCCGCGGCGCGGGTCCGTGCCGCAGATCCCTCGGTCCTCGACGAGGACCTCGACATGGTCGAGACCGCCCGCGTCGCTGAGTGGGACGACGAGCTCGAGCGGCTGGTCGCCGAGGCCCGGACGGGTGTCGCCGAGGTGATCGACGTCTCGCTGCCGGCAAGCTTGTCAGCCACCTCGCTGGCTCGGCTGCGCGAGGAGCCTGAGACCTTCCTGCGCGACCTGGCCCGGCCGATGCCGCGCGCACCGTCCTCGGCAGCGCGCTTCGGCACGCGCTTCCACGCATGGGTCGAGACCCGCTTCGGTCAGCAGGGCCTCATCGAGCCCGATGAGCTCTTCGGGCGCGGCGACGCCGGCATCGAGGACGACGCCGACCTGGCGGCGGTGATCGAGGCCTTCGAGGCGGGTCCGTTCGCGGACCGGGTGCCGTTCGCGGTCGAGGCGCCGTTCTCGCTGGTGCTCGGCGGACAGGTGGTCCGGGGGCGGATCGACGCGGTGTACGCAGAGCCCGACGGCGGTTGGCTCATCGTCGACTGGAAGACCAGCCGAGCCTCGGTCGCCGACCCGGTGCAGCTGGCTGTCTACCGGCTCGCCTGGGCCGAGCTGATGGGCGTCGAGCCGGCGCGGGTGCGGGCGGCGTTCGTGTTCGTGCGCTCCGGCGACATCGTCGAGCCCGACGGACTCGCCGGACGCGAGGAGCTCACCGCGCTGCTCAGCCCAGCGCTGCCGTGAGCGCGATCTCGACCATCGCGCCGAAGGTCTGCTCCCGCTCCTCCGCGGTCGTCTCCTCACCCGTGACGATGTGGTCCGAGACCGTGCAGATGGCCAGCGCCTTGCGCCGGTAGGAGGCGGCGAGCGTGTACAGCGCCGAGGCCTCCATCTCCACCGCGAGCACGCCGTGCTCGACCAGCGGCTTGGTCAGCTCCGCTGCGCGGGGGTTGTAGAAGCTGTCGGAGGAGTAGATGAGCCCGACGTGGTGGGTGACGTCGGTGCGTGCCTCGGCGGCTCCGACCGCAGCGCGGAGCAGGCCGAAGTCCGCGACCGGCGCGTAGTCCAGACCGGCGAAGCGGTGCCGGTTCATCGAGGAATCGGTGCACGCGCCCGAGGCGATCACGACGTCGCGGAGGGCGACGTCGGTGGTGAGGGCACCGCACGAGCCGACCCGCACGATCTGCTCGACCCCGTAGGAGGCGAACAGCTCGTTGACGTAGATCGCCATGGACGGCTGGCCCATGCCCGAGCCCTGGACCGAGACCGGACGGCCCTTCCAGGTCCCCGTGAAGCCGTACATACCGCGCACCTCGGTGTAGCACGCGGCGTCGTCGAGGAAGGTCTCGGCGATCCAGCGCGCGCGCAGCGGATCTCCGGGCAGCAGCACGGTTGGCGCGACCTGACCGGGCGCGGCTCCGATGTGGGTGCTCATGGCGAGACGCTATCCCGCGCGACGCGCGAGGACCGACGCACTAGCCTCGACCCCATGAGCCTGGTGCCTCTCTCGCTGCCGACCGACGACTGGAAGGGCTGGCTCGACGAGCGGGCGCGGGGCTCCCTGCGCACCGCCGCCGACCAGGTCGCCGCGCTGAAGACCGCGCCCGCCGGCGACACCGCGATCCTGCAGCTGTGGAACGACGCGGCGATCTCGCTCGCCAACGCCTCCGCGGTCACCGAGCTGCTCAGCTCGGTGCACCCCGACGCGGAGGTGATCGAGCTGGCCGAGGCGATCGAGGTCGAGGTCAAGCGCTTCGGTTCCGACCTGCTGCTGGACCGCGACGTCTTCGACCAGCTCTCCTCCCTGCGTCCCGACCCGCTCGACGACGGTGCGCGCCGGGTGCTCGCTGACGCGCTGCGCTCCTTCCGCCGCTCGGGTGTCGACCGCGACGAGGGCACCCGCGAGAAGGTGCGCGGGCTCAACGAGCAGCTCACCGCCCTGAGCCAGTCCTTCGCGCGCAACATCCGCGACGGGCGGCGTACGGCGCGCGTGCCGGTCTCCGCGCTCGAGGGCCTGCCGGACGACTTCGTGGAGTCGCACCCGCCCGGCGAGGACGGACTCGTCGCGATCACCACCGAGTACCCCGACGTGGTGCCGTTCACGACCTTCAGCCGCGACGGCGATGCGCGCCGCGCCGTCGCGACGGAGTACTTCAACCTCGCCTGGCCCGAGAACGACGCCGTCCTCGGCGAGCTGCTCCGGCTGCGCCGCGAGAAGGCCGGGCTCGTCGGTTACACGAGCTGGCCCGACTTCGACGCCGAGGTCAAGATGATCGGCAACGGCGATGCGATCGCTGCGTTCATCGAGCAGGTCAGCAGTGATGCCGCTGACGCGGCGAAGCGCGATCTCACGGTGCTGCTCGAGCGCGGGGCGCGTGACGGGATCGACCAGGTCGACGCGTCGAGCTGGCGCTACATCTTCGAGGCCGTCAAGCGCGAGGAGTACGGCGTCGATGCCCAGGAGGTCCGCCGGTACTTCGACTTCACCAAGGTGCAGGCGGGCCTGCTCGACGTCACCAGCCGGCTCTTCGGCCTGACCTACCAGCCGGTCGAGGCGCGCTCGTGGCACGAGGACGTGACGTCCTACGACGTGCACCTCGACGGCGAGCGCCTGGGGCGGATCCACCTCGACCTGCACCCGCGGGACCGCAAGTACAACCACGCCGCGCAGTTCGACCTGGTGCCCGGCGTGCGCGACCGCCAGCTCGCCGAGGGCGTGCTGGTGTGCAACTTCCCGCGCGGGCTGATGGACCACGACGAGGTCGTCACGTTGTTCCACGAGTTCGGTCACCTGATGCACCACGTGCTCGCGGGGCGGCACGAGTGGGTGCGCTTCTCCGGGGTCGCCACGGAGTGGGACTTCGTCGAGGCGCCGTCACAGATGCTCGAGGAGTGGGCCTGGGACGCCTCGGTCCTGCAGGTCTTCGCCACCGACGAGGACGGCACCCCGATCCCGGCGGCGCTGGTGGAGCGGATGCGCGCGGCGGACGAGTTCGGCAAGGCGTTCCTGGTGCGCACCCAGATGTTCTACGCCTCGCTGTCCTACCGCTTCCACCTCGAGGTGCCCGAGGACCTGACCGCGCGGATGCTCGAGCTCTACCCGCGCTACAGCCTGATCACCCCGTTGCCCGACACGCACTTCCACGCCGGTTTCGGCCACCTCGACGGCTACTCCTCGGCGTACTACACCTACATGTGGAGCCTGGTGATCGCGAAGGACATGTTCAGTGCCTTCGACCCCGAGAACCTCTTCGACCCCGATCGAGCGAGGCGCTACCGCGACACCGTGCTGGCTGCCGGCGGCTCGCGCGACGCCGCTGCGCTGGTCGCCGACTTCCTGGGCCGCCCGTACGACACCGCCGCCTTCAGCGAGTGGTTGAACCGGTGAGCGCCGACCCGTTCACGCAGGCCGCGGCGGAGATCGCCTTCTCCCTGCACCCGCACGACCGGATCGCCGAGCGGCGTACGGATGAGGCCTGGCTCGCCGAGGTGTGGGCCGACCCGGCCACCGAGGTGCTCGTGATCGCGGGGACCCGGCACGCACCGGTCGAGGGAAAGATCGCCTGGGTCTCGTCGGCCCGAGCCCCCGAGGGGACCAAGGTGCTGCTCGGTGAGCGCGACGGTGTCGTGCGCTTCGCGGTGGTCGCGGACGGCTCCACCGCGGGCGAGGGCCACCTGCCGCTGCGCGGGCTGCTCGGCACCTTCGAGGAGGACGACGCGCCGTACCTGCTTCATGCGATGGGGATCGCCGAGTGGCTCTGGGCGACCAAGCACTGCATCCGGTGCGGGGGGCTCTACGAGCCGATCCACCTGGGGCACGTGCTGCGCTGCACCGACTGCGGCCGCGAGGAGTTCCCGCGCACCGACCCCGCGGTGATCATGGTCGTCACCGACGGCGAGTACCCCGATGACCGCTGCCTGCTCGGACGCCACCCGGCCTGGCCCGAGGGCCGCTACTCGACGCTGGCCGGGTTCTGCGAGCCCGGGGAGACCCTCGAGGACGCCGTACGCCGTGAGGTCGCAGAGGAGGTCGGGGTCGTCGTCGGCGAGGTGTCCTACTTCGGCAACCAGCCGTGGCCGCTGCCCGCCAGCCTGATGCTGGGGTTCGTCGCACGCGCGGTCACCACCGAGGTGACCGTCGACCGCGACGAGATCGAGGACGCCCGCTGGTTCACCCGCGCCGAGATGAGAGAGCTCGCCGAGG
>JBJMIO010000175.1:0-12857 GCA_045806765.1 Marmoricola sp. | reverse complement strand
CTCGGTGGCCTCGGCCTCGACCATCATGATCGCGACGTCACCGGTCTCGGTGACCCGACCGGCCACGACCATGTCGAAGACGGCCTTCTCGGTCTGGCTGTGCGAGGGGAACGCGACCCACTGGCCCTCGATCAGGGCGACCCGGGTGGCGCCGACCGGGCCGGTGAACGGCAGGCCGGAGATCTGGGTGGAGGCCGACGCGGCGTTGATCGCGAGCACGTCGTACTGGGCGTCGGGGTTGAGCGCCATCACGGTGATGACGACCTGGACCTCGTTGCGCAGGCCCTTCTTGAAGGTCGGGCGCAGCGGGCGGTCGATCAGCCGGCAGGCGAGGATCGCGTCCTCGCCGGGACGACCCTCGGAGCGGAAGAACGAGCCGGGGATCCGACCCGCGGCGTACATCCGCTCCTCGACGTCGATGGTGAGGGGGAAGAAGTCGAAGTGGTCCTTGGGCTGCTTGCCGGCGGTGGTCGCCGAGAGCAGCATCGTGTCGTCGTCGAGGTAGGCGGTGACAGCACCGGCGGCCTGACGGGCCAGCAGCCCGGTCTCGAACTTGATGGTGCGCGTACCGAACTTGCCGTTGTCGAGAACGGTCTCGACGGCGGAAATGACGGGTCCCTCGTTCACAGGGATTCCCTTTCTCTTCGCGGAGCGATCCGCGAGCCCTTGCGGGGCGCCTGCCCTTCGGGGGCCGGTCTTCGATCGAGGCCCACGGGTTCGAGACGAACCCGGAGGCCACTACCAAAGGCCGGCATTCGCGGGCCGCTCCTGTTGGGTTGTGGATTCTTGTTCAGTTGTGACGGCACCCCGGCGGCTGTTGCCTACCGGGGTGCCGGGTGATCATCGACGCAGGCCGAGGCGCTGCACGATCGAGCGGTAGCGCTCGATGTCGGTCTTGGCCAGGTAGTTCAGCAGCCGACGGCGCTGACCCACCAGGAGGAGCAGGCCACGACGGCTGTGGTGGTCGTGCTTGTGCTCCTTGAGGTGCTCGGTGAGGTGCGAGATGCGGTGCGAGAGCAGCGCGATCTGGACCTCCGGGGAGCCCGTGTCGCCGTCAACGGTGGCGTACTCGGCGATGATCTTCTTCTTGGTCTCCGCGTCGGTACCGATGGACACGTGGACTCCCTTCTCTGTTCGCTGCGCGGCGCGCCGGGGCATGTCCCTCCGGGCACTGTGGATCCGCGGCCGTCAAACGGCAACAACGAAGACTATCAGCGGGGTCAGAAACTCCGAAATCGTGGGACGATCCGTGGCATGGCGACCACGAAGCACGGTGTCTGCAACCTCTGCGAGGCGATCTGCGGACTGACCCTGACGATCGAGTCCGGAGCTGTCACCGGCATCCGCGGCAACGAGGCCGACCCGCTCTCCCGCGGGCACATCTGCCCCAAGGGCGTGGCGCTGGCCGACATCTACACCGACCCCGACCGCCTGCGCCGGCCGGTGCGGCGTACCGGGAAGGGCGCGGAGGCGACCTGGACCGAGATCGGCTGGGACGAGGCGCTCGACACCGTTGCCGACGGGCTGGCCAAGGCGATCAACGAGAACGACAAGAACGCGCTCGGCGTCTACGTCGGCAACCCCAACGCGCACTCGCTGGGCTCGATGACCCACGGGTTCGAGCTCATCAAGACCTTCAAGACGCGTAACAAGTTCTCCGCCTCCTCGGTCGACCAGATCCCGCACATGTACGTCGGGATGCTGCAGTTCGGTCACCAGCTGCTGCTGCCGGTCGCCGACATCGACAAGACGAGCTACTTCCTGGTCTTCGGGGCCAACCCGATGGCCTCCAACGGCTCGCTGATGACGGTGCCGGACTTCCCCAACCGGGTCCGCGACCTCAAGGCGCGCGGCGGCAAGATGGTCGTCTTCGACCCGCGGCGCACCGAGACCGCCAAGGTGGCCTCCGAGCACCAGTTCATCCGCCCGGCCACCGATGCCGTCGTACTGCTGGCGATGGTGAACACCCTGATCGCCGAGGGGCTGACCGATCCCCCGGCCTACGTCGACAACCTCGACGCCCTCCAGCGCGCGATCGCCGAGTTCACCCCCGAGTACGCCGCGGGCGTCAGCGGTGTCGCGGCTGAGGACATCGTCCGGATCGCCCGGGAGTTCGCGAGCGCCGACGGGGCCGCCGCCTACGGGCGGATGGGCCTCTCGACCCAGGGCTTCGGCTCGATCTGCCAGTGGGCGATCAACCTGCTCAACCTGCTCTCGGGCAACTTCGACCGCGTCGGCGGCGTGCTGTTTCCCGAGCCGGCGATCGACGTGGTCAAGAACGGGCTGCTCAGCGCGGGTCACTTCGGGGTGTGGAAGAGCCGCGTGCGTGGCATGCCCGAGTTCGGCGGAGAGCTGCCGGTCTCCTGCTTCCGCGAGGAGATCGACACCCTGGGGACCGGGCAGATCAAGGCCGTGCTGACCCTGGCCGGCAACCCGGTGCTCTCCACCCCGGACGGCCGGCGGCTCTCGGAGTCCTTCGCCGGGCTGGACTTCATGGCCAGCGTCGACATCTACCTCAACGAGACGACCCGGCACGCCGACGTCATCCTGCCGCCGACCACGGCGCTGGAGCGCGACCACTACGACCTGGTCTTCCACGCGCTCAGCGTGCGCAACACCGCCCGGTTCACCCCCGCGGTCTTCGAGAAGACCAAGGACCAGATGCACGACTGGGAGATCTTCCGCGAGCTCGCGATCCGGACCAACGCGCGGCTGAACACCAAGAAGCCGCTGGTGCAACGTCTCGCCGAGCGGGCACGGCTCGCGATGAGCCCCACGCTGATGGTCACGCTGCTGCTCGCCCTGGGACGCAAGACCTCGATGAAGCAGCTGCGCCTGCACCCCGAGGGCGTCGACCTCGGCGAGCTGCGCCCCACGATGCCTGCGCGGCTGCACACCAAGGACAAGCGGATCGACCTGGCACCGGCAGCGCTGGTCGCCGACCTGGACCGCTTGCGCACCTCGATGCCCGTGCCCTCGGAGGGCGAGCTGGTCCTGATCGGCCGCCGCCACAAGCAGGACTGCAACTCCTGGACCCACAACCTCGAGCGCCTGACCCGGGGCAAGCCGCGCCACCACCTGCTGATGAACCCGGCCGACCTCGCCGCCCGCGGCATCGAGGACGGCTCGGTGGTCCGGGTCGCCTCGCGGGTCGGTGCCGTCGAGGTCGAGGTGAGCGCGGTCGACGACATGATGCCTGGCGTCGTCTCGCTCCCCCACGGCTACGGCCACCAGGTCGAGGGCACCCGGATGGGTCACGCCGTCGGCGTCGCCGGGGTCTCGATCAACGACCTCACCGACCCCGAACGCCTCGACGTCAGCGGGAACGCCGCGCTGAGCGGCGTTCCCGTGACGGTCGAGGCGCTGGTCCCCGCAGCGGTCTGAGGTTTCGAGGCGTCCGCTGGCGCGGCCGCACCTCGACCACCGTGGGTCAGACCAGCTCGTAGGCCGGCTCGGTCTCCACGACCTGCTGCCCCGCGGGCCGTGGCCGCCGGCGACCCCAGGCGCGGTCCCCCAGCAGGATCAGCGCGGCGGGCAGGAGCACGAGCCGGACCAGGGTCGCGTCGAGCAGGATCGCCCCGGCGAGGCCGACACCCATCGTCTTCATCTCCAGCATGCTCAGCGTCGCGAAGATGCTGAACACCGAGACCATCACCACCGCGGCGCTGGTGACCACGCCCGCCGTGTCCGAGACGCCGCGGGCGACCGCGAGCCGCGCCGGGAGCCCGGCGTCGAGGTGCTCGCGGATCCGGCTGACCACGAAGACGTGGTAGTCCATCGAGAGCCCGACCAGGACGACCAGCACGAACGTCGGCAGCCAGTCGACCACGAAGCCCGGCGATTCGAAGCCGAGCGCACCGGAGAACCAGCCGTGCTGGAAGACCAGCGTCATCAGGCCGAACGCGACCCCGACCGAGGCCAGGTTGAGCAGCGTCGAGACCAGGGCGATCGGGGCGCTGCGGAACGAGATGCCCATCATCAGCAGGGTCAGCAGGAGCACGAACCCGACCACCAGCGGCAGCGAGGAGCTGAGCGCGTGACCGGAGTCGAGCGACTGGGCGTCGCCACCGCCGACGTACGCCTTCACGCCGTCGCGCTCGAGCGCTCCGAGGTGCGCCGGGACGAGCTTGTCGCGCAGGGTCTCGATGCTCGGGTCGACGCGGTGGTCGCCCTCGCCGAAGGCCATGGTCAGGTGAAGCACCGAGACGGTCCCGTCGCGTGAGACCGCGACCGGGTCGCCGCCGGCCACGAACCGACCGGTGCCGACGGCCTGCTCGCGCAGGTCCGCGAGCGCGGAGCCGACGGCTGCACGGTCCGAGGCGTCCGCCTTGACCACCACGTCGGCCGAGGCCCCCTCGGAGGGGAACTGGTCGATCAGGGTCCGCATCGTCTGGACCTGCGGGATCGAGGCGGGCAGGGTGTCGAGGTTGCCGTCGTGCAGCTTCATGCCCAGGGCCGGTACGGCGAGTGCGACCACGGCCGCGCCGCCGACGACCAGCGCCACCACGGGGTGCGCGACCACCGGGGCGAGCACGCGCCGGCTGATCCCACCGCTGCCGATCCGCCGGTTCAGGCGCCACAGCAGCGGGACCCGCGGCCGGTCGACCCAGCGTCCGAGCCGGGCCAGCAGGGCCGGGAGCACGGTGATCGAGCCGAGCACCGCGATCGCGACGACCAGGATCGACCCGGTGGCCAGGGAGTTGAAGGTCGCCCCGCCGACGACGTACAGGCCGGTCATCGCGGCGATCACGGCGAAGCCGGAGACCAGGATCGAGTGGCCCGAGGTGGCGGCCGCGATCTCCACGGCGTCCACGCTGCTCCGGCCGCGGGCGCGTTCCTCACGCTCACGCTTGAGGTAGAACAGCGAGTAGTCCACCCCGACGGCCATGCCGATCAGCACGATCATCGAGCTCACCGTCGGCTCGGCGTGCACGAGGTGCGAGAGCGGTGCGGTGATGCCGATCGTCGCGGCCACGCTGCTCGCAGCGATCAGCACGGGGATCCCGGCGGCGATCAGAGCGCCGAACGCGATCAGCATCAGGACCAGCGTGATCGGCAGGCTGATGCCCTCGGCAGAGCCGAGGTCGTGGGCGACCCGGTCGTCGACGCCGTCGCCGATGCTGACGTCACCGGCCTGCCGGATGCTCAGGTCCGGGTGCGCGGCCGCGGCCGCACCGGTGACCTTCTTCATCGCCGCGACGTCGTCGGTGCCGCGGTCCAGGTGCACGTCGACGAGCAGCGCCCTGCCCGACGGGCTCCAGACCGGTGCGGCGACGTCGTGGACCTCGGGCACCGCGCGCAGCGCCGTGACCAGGTCGGCTGCCGCCGCGGTGGCGGCGGTCTTCTGCTGCGGCGTGGCGAGGAGGCCGCCCTTCGCGGTGATCAGGACGCTCTCGTCGGGCAGGGCGTCCATGCCGGCGGACCGGGTGATCGCCGCCGCGCGCCCGGAGTCGCCGAGATCGTAGTCGGCGTCCTTGGTCTGCTGGGTCGGGATCATCACGGCCAGCCCGACGGCGACCGCGACGAAGGCGAACCAGCCGCCGATGGCCTGCCAGGGGTGGGTGGCGCTCCAGCGCGCCGCGCGCAGCGGAACCGCGGCCAGCTTGTTCCTGCGTGTCGTGTCGTGGGGGGACATCACGTTCTCCTTTGTCTTCTTCTCCCGCACCGAGGAGGGGTGTGCCTCCAGCCTCGACGGGCACGGACGACGGGTCAGGGGCCCCACGACCACACCTGGGGTAGACCTGGCACCACTGCAGCCGCGACCGGGATCGACCATGATGGGGACGTGGAACAGCACCCTGAGGCGACAGCGGGCCTGCCCCTGCCGGGGCGGTTCCGGCTGACCCTGTACGCCGGCGCGCACCTGCTGATGGTGCTGCCGACGTTGCTGTTCTTCCTGATGACGGTGATCGGCGGCCTGCTCGCGGTGGCCTGGGTGGGACTCGGGCTGCTGTTCCTCTCGGTCCCGGCCAGCCGGTGGCTGGCGGGCCGGCACCGGTTGCTGGCAGGGAGCATCCTCGGCTCCCCGGTGCCGGCCGACTACCGGCCGTTGCCCGAGGACGCCCACCTCGTCGACCGGGTCACCACCTGGGCCAGGGACCCGATGACGTGGCGCGACCTGGGATGGATGCTGGTCTCGCTGACCGCCGGCTTCGTGCTCTCGCTGCTGACGTTCCTGCTCTTCGTCATCATCGTCACCGGGGCTCTGTGGTGGTACGGCGCCGAGCCGATCATGCGCGCCCGGGCCCGGATGGACCGGGCGCTGCTCTCCTACGGTCACACCGAGCGGCTCGAGCAACGCGTCCAGGTGCTCGCCGAGACCCGGGCCGCCTCCATCGACCACTCCGCGGCCGAGCTGCGCCGCATCGAGCGCGACCTGCACGACGGCGCCCAGGCCCGGCTGGTCTCGGTCGGGATGAGCCTCGGCCTGGCCGAGAGCCTGTTCGCCACCGACCCCGAGCAGGCCCGGCGCCTGGTCGAGGACGCACGCAGCACCACCAGCGCGGCGCTCGGCGAGCTGCGCTCGGTGGTGCGCGGCATCCACCCGCCCGTCCTGGCCGACCGCGGCGTCGGCGGTGCGGTGCAGGCGCTCGCCCTCGACATGGCCCTGCCCGTCGAGGTGACCACGCACCTCGCCGGTCGCCCGCCGGCACCGGTGGAGTCCGCGGTCTACTTCGCGGTCGCCGAGTGCCTGGCCAACGTGGCCAAGCACTCCGGCGCCGAGCACGCGTGGGTGGACCTGCGGCACGCCGACGGCGTGCTCACCGCCACCGTCGGCGACGACGGCCGCGGCGGGGCGGACCCGGACCGCGGCACCGGGATGCGCGGGGTGATGCGGCGGTTGTCGGCATTTGACGGCACGATGAGGGTCTCGAGTCCCGAACGGGGACCGACCCTCGTCTCGCTGGAGGTTCCGTGCGCCTTGTCCTCGCCGAAGACCACGCCCTCCTCGCCGAAGGTCTGATCAGGATCCTGGAGTCCGGCGGGTTCACCGTCATCGCGTCGGTCGACAACGCCCCCGCGCTGGAGAAGGCGCTGGCCGACCCGACGGCGGACGGTGCCGTGCTCGACGTACGGCTGCACCCCTCGTTCACCGACGAGGGCCTGCGGGCCGCGGTCGAGGTACGCCGCCAGCGACCCGGCTTCCCGGTGATGGTTCTCTCCCAGTACGTCGAGCACCTCTACGCCCGTGAGCTGCTGGCCAGCGGGGACGGCGCGATCGGCTACCTGCTCAAGGACCGGGTCTCCGACGTGGGCGAGTTCGTCGACGGACTGCGCCGGGTGCTGGCCGGCGGCACCGTGATCGACCCGGAGGTGATCGCCTCGATCATGGCCCGGCGGCCCGAGGAGCCGGTCGACCGGTTGACCGCCCGGGAGTCCGAGGTGCTCGCGCTGATGGCCGAGGGCCGCTCGAACGCCGCGATCGCGGCGGCGCTGTTCGTCACGGAGAAGGCGGTGGCCAAGCACACCAACAGCATCTTCACCAAGCTCGACCTGCCGCCCGACATCGACGACAACCGGCGGGTGCGCGCGGTGCTGGCCTGGCTGCGGGTCTAGGCGCCGGAGGAGTCCTCGAAGTCCAGGAACCCGGCCACGTGCGCGCGGGCACGGCGGTCACCGGCGACGGTGATGTGCCCGCGGCGCGGCACCGTGAGCAGCGTGGAGCCGGGGATCAGCTCGACGGTCTCGGCGAAGATGTCGGCCGGGTAGAAGCGATCGCGTGCCCCGCCCACGACCAGAGTCGGGGCCGCGATGACCGCGGGGCAGCCGGCCAGGTCGAATTCGTCCTCGGCCTCCAGCGTGGTGGCGAGGTCGGCGCGCGCGGTCCTGCCGCCGAGGATCCACGGGGCGACCGCCCAGCCGAGTGCCCGTCCCAGCGGAGCGGCCCACGGCGGCACGACGTCGGTGGCCAGCAGGGCTCCCGCGGCACGCACCTTCTCGGCGCGCACCAGCGCGGCGAGCTCGGCCTGCTCGGCACGCGCACGCGGCGCCAGTCGGCAGCCGGTACTGATCAGGGCCAGGCGGCGGACCACGTCGGGGTGCTCGGCGGCGAGCTGCTGGGCGATGCTGCCGCCGGTCGAGACCCCGACGACGTCGACGGGCCCGTCGAAGGCTTCGCGCAGGGCGGCCGCGTGCTCCGCGGCGAGGTCGCTCATCGTCGTTCCCTGCGGCAGCGCCCGGCGGCGGTTGAGCGCGACCAGCCGGCGGTGGTCGGCCATCGGCAGGACCGGGCTGAGCACGGTGCGCACGAACGCGTTGCTGTCCACCCCGGTGTTCGGGCTGATGCCGGCGAGCACCACGACAGGGCGGCCCGTCCCGGTGGCGGCGTACGGGAGCAGGCCCATGGTGCCGCGCTCGATCCTCATCGCAGCACCCCCACCAGGACGGTCAGCACGGCGATCTCGACCAGCTCGGAGCAGGCGCCCATCACGTCGCCGGTGACGCCACCGAGTCGGCGGTGCGAGGTCCAGCCGACCAGGACGATCACCGCGAAGGACGTTCCGAGGGCGGCGGGGTAGGCGTGCCCGACGCCGTCCGCGCCGACCCCGACGTTCATCAGCACCGGGAACGCCAGGGCCGAGGCGACCACGGTGGTGACCCAGGCGCGCACCAGGCTCGGGTGCGCCGAGAGCGCCTCACCCGCACCGGGCCGCGCCTGGGCGTAGGGGAGGTACTCGGTCAGGACGGGGCCGACCATCCGCGACAGGGCACCGGCGGCGACCGAGAACAGCAGCGCCTCCTTCGTGCCCGCGAGAGCCGACAGCGCAGCCACCCGGATCATCAGGTCGAGCAGCAGGGCGGTCCCGCCGTAGGTGCCGTTGGTGTGGTCGCGCATCACGCGCAGCCGGTCCTCGGGGGTGCGCGCACCGAAGCCGTCTGCGCAGTCGGCCAGGCCGTCGAGGTGGAGCGCACCGGTGACCGCTGCCCCCAGGGCGACCGCGAGCACCGCCGCGAGCAGCGGCGGGAGGTGGTCGCCGAGGTACCAGGCCGCACCACCGGTGGTCGCGCCGATCGCCGCGCCGACGACCGGGAACAGCACCGAGCCACGGGCGACATCGGTGCCGTCGAGCACGACCCGCCGCGCGATCGGCAGCACGGTGAGGAAGGAGAACGCCGCGAGTACCGCACGGCCGGACTGCCGCACCGGACTCATGCGTCCAGGATCTGACGGGTGCGCTCGACGTCCCCGCGCATGGTCTCCACCAGCGCATCGATGCCCTCGAACGCGACCATGCCCCGCAGCCTGGCCACGAAGGAGATCTCGACGACCACGCCGTACAGCTCGAGGTCGGTGCGGTCCAGGACGTAGGCCTCGACCCGGCGCTCGCGCTCACCGTCGAAGGTCGGGTTGGTGCCGACCGAGATGGCGGCGGGGAAGCGCTCGCCGGTGTCGGCGCGGCGCAGCCAGCCGGCGTACACGCCGTCCGCGGGGGCAGCGACCCCCTGCGTGGGCACGTTGGCGGTCGGGAAGCCGAGCTCGCGGCCCCGCTGGTCGCCCCGGACGACCGTGCCGGTCACGGCGTACGGGCGTCCGAGCGCCTCGGCCGCACCCTCGACGTCCCCGGCGAGCAGGCAGGTGCGCACGTACGTCGAGGACCACACCTGCGGGCCGCCGTCCAGCGCGATGCCCTCGACCTCGAAGTCGTCGTGGGCACCGGCAGCGGTCAGCGTGGCGACATCGCCGCTGGCGCGGTTGCCGAAGCGGAAGTTCGCGCCGACGACGACGGCGCGCGCGTGCAGCGCCTCGACCAGGACCCGGTCGATGAAGTCGGTCGGCGACCAGTCCGCGATCTCGCGGCTGAACGGGATCACCAGGACGTCGTCGGCGCCCGCGGCGGCCAGCAGCGCGCAGCGTGCCTCGATGCCGGTGAGCATCTGCGGAGCGTGGTCGGGACGCAGCACCGCCATCGGGTGGGGGTCGAAGGTGACCACGACGAGCAGCACCCCCCGCGCGTCGGCGATCTCCCGCGCCCGGGCCAGCACGTGCTGGTGGCCGAGGTGGACGCCGTCGAAGTTGCCGATGACCACGACGGTCCGGCCGAGGTCGGCCGGTACCTGGTCGAGGGAACGCCACACGCGCATGGGTGGAGGTTACTGGTCGTGCTACTGCTCGTGGACCGCGACCACGGCGTCGAGGTTCAGCGGGCCGTAGATGTGCGGGAAGGAGTCACCGGCCTCGGCGACCTCCTCGACCCTCAGCTCGGAGGTCAGCAGCGCGGGATCGATCTCGAGCAGCACCAGCTCCTCGGGCACGTCGGCGTAGAAGCGCCGGCGCGTCTCTCGCCACTGGTCCTCGCGCGATGCGTGGATGAAGCCTTCCTGCTCCAGCGTGCGACCCAGCGTCGAGATCCGGTAGTCGCCGTGCTCGCGGGCCGCAGCCCAGTCCGAGGCCAGGGCGAGGTGGAAGACGTGTCCCGGCACGACCTGGCTCATGCGAACACCGCGATCGGGCGGGCGAGGTCTCCCCCGCGCTCGTAGAGCGCCAGGAAGTCACCGTCCGGATCGAACACGGCGACCGGTCCAGGCCCGGGCAGGTCGAGCGGCAGCTTCTTGCCGACGCGCACCATCGCGGCCTGCACCCCGTCGAGCTCGTACGCCGGGAAGCTGGCCCGGGCGGCCGCGGAGATATCGACCAGCGCGAAGTCGTCGGTGAGCTGGTCGAGGGTGCGGGCGCTGTCGATCCCGAACGGCCCGACTGCGGTGCGTCGCAGTGCCGTCAGGTGTCCGCCGACCCCGAGCGCCGCACCCACGTCGCGCGCGATCGCCCGCACGTAGGTACCGCTCGAGCAGCGCAGGCTGATGTCGACGTCGAGCCGGTCGCCCTCGACGCGCTGGTCGCGGACCTCGAGCTCGTGGACCGTCACGGCGCGGGGCTCGAGGACGACCTCCTCGCCGTCACGCACCCGCTGGTAGGCGCGCTTCCCGTCGATCTTGATCGCACTGACCGCGGTCGGCACCTGCATGATCTCGCCGACCTGCGCGGCGAACGCTGCCGCGACCTGGTCGGGCTCGAGGGTCACCGGTGCCGTGGCGACCACCTCGCCCTCAGCATCATCCGTCGTGGTCGAGACGCCGAGGCGGACCGTGGCGTCGTACGACTTCTCGGTCAGCATCAGGTGGCCGAGCAGCCGGGTGGCGCGGTTCACGCCGACCACGAGCACGCCGGTCGCCATCGGGTCCAGGGTGCCGGCGTGGCCGACCTTGCGGGTCCCGGCGAGCCGGCGCACCCGCGCGACCACGTCGTGCGAGGTGATCCCGGCGGGCTTGTCGACGACGACCAGACCGGAGCGGGTCACGCGTCCTCGTCGTCCCCGAGGTCGTCCCCGAGGTCGTCCCCGAGGTCGTCCGCGAGCTCGACCCCGGGCTCGTCCCCGGGCTCGTCCTCGGCGCGCGGCTTCTTGTACGGGTCCGCCTCGCCGGCGTACGCAGCGCCGGTGCGGACCGCGGCCACGGCCTCGTCCTGCGCCCTGGCGACGTTGAGCAGGTCGTCGATCGCACGGGCCGTCTCCGGGAGCGCGTCGTGGATGAACTCGAGCGTCGGCGCGTGCCGCATCCCGAGCTGCTTGGCGACCTCGGAGCGCAGCAGGCCCCGGGCCGACTCGAGGGCCGCAGCCGTGCCGGCGAGGTCCTCCTCCGGCCCGTAGACGGTGTAGAAGATCGATGCCTGCTGGCTGTCACCGGAGACCCGGACGTCGGTGACGGTGACGAAGCCGAGCCGCGGGTCCTTGATCCGTCGCTCCAGCATCTCCGCGACGATCACCTTGATCCGGTCGGCGACCTTGCGCACGCGTGGGCTTGCCATCTGCTCGTCTCTCCCTCGTCCTGCACGTCGATCCGGCGTCGGCCCGCCACCCGGGCGGGCCGACGCACGAGGATCAGCTGCGCGGAATCTCCTTCATCTCGTAGGCCTCGACCACATCGCCTTCCTTGATGTCGTTGAAGCCCTCGATCGTCAGACCGCACTCGAAGCCCTCGCGGACCTCGGAGGCGTCGTCCTTCTCGCGCTTGAGCGAGCCCAGGTCGGCGGTCTCGACGATGACGGCGCCGTCGCGGATCAGGCGGACCTTGGCGTTGCGCCGCAGCAGACCGCTGGTGACCATGCAGCCGGCGATGTTGCCGATCTTCGAGCTGCGGAAGATCGCACGGATCTCCGCCTGGCCCAGGACCGACTCCTCGAACTCCGGCTTGAGCATGCCCTTGAGGGCTGCCTCGATCTCCTCGATGGCCTGGTAGATCACCGAGTAGTACCGGATCTCCACGCCTTCCTTGTCGGCCATCTCGGTCGCCTTGCCCTGCGGGCGGACGTTGAAGCCGATGATGATCGCGTCGGAGGCCGCGGCCAGGTCGACGTTGGTCTCGGTGATCGCACCGACACCGCGGTCGATGACGCGCAGGCTGACCTCGTCGCCGACGTCGATCTTGGCCAGCGCGTCCTCGAGAGCCTCGACCGAACCGGAGACGTCGCCCTTGAGGATGAGGTTGAGCTCCTGGCTCTCGCCCTTCTCCATCGAGGCCATGAAGTCTTCCAACGACCGGCGGACACGACGCTTGGCCTGCATCGCGGCACGCTCGCGCGCCTCGCGCTTCTCGGCGATCTGGCGGGCCATCCGGTCGTCCTCGACCACGATGAAGTTCTGGCCCGCGCCCGGAACACCGGACAGACCCAGGACCATCGCGGGACGCGAGGGGTCCGCGACCTCGATGTTGTCGCCGTGCTCGTCGAGCATCGCGCGGACGCGACCGAAGGCCGGACCCGCGACGATCGAGTCGCCCACGCGCAGCGTGCCGCGCTGGACCAGCACCGTGGCGACCGGGCCGCGACCGCGGTCCAGGTGCGCCTCGACGACCAGACCCTG
>JBJMIO010000174.1:0-7288 GCA_045806765.1 Marmoricola sp. | reverse complement strand
GACCGCAGGTCTGCACGTCCCCGAGGTGTGGGACCTCTACTGCGGTGTCGGCGGGTTCGCGCTGAACCTCGCCGCGCCGGGCCGCAGCGTCACCGGGGTCGAGACGAGCGCTGAGGCGGTCGCGAGCGCACGCACCGCGGCTGATCGGCTGGGCGTGGAGGCTCTCTTCGTCGCCGCGGACGCGACTGACTGGGCGCTCGGACAGCGTGACGCTCCCGACCTGGTCGTGGTGAACCCGCCGCGCCGCGGGATCGGCGAGGAGCTGGCCGGCTGGCTGGACGGATCCCGCGCGGAGTACGTGCTCTACTCCAGCTGCAACCCCGAGACGTTGGCGCGTGATCTCGCAGCGATGCCCGGCTTCGCCGCGGTCGGTGCGCGGGTCTTCGACATGTTCCCGCACACCGACCACGTCGAGGTGCTGACGCTGCTCAGGCGGCGCTGAGGCAGGCGCCGAGATCAGGCGCCGAGATCAGGCGCCGAGATCAGGCGCCGAGGTCAGGCAGCGACCTCGGCTGCCTCCTCGGCCAGCGGGTTGCGCGGCTCGGCGATCACGTGCTCGAGCAGCGCCAGGACCAGCAGGCCGCCCAGGATGCACATGCCGACCCCGACCCGGAACGCGAGCTGGGTGCCGTCGACCCGCGCCGTCACGGCGTCGATGCCGTGCATCACCTGGTGGGCGGCGTGACGGGTGGCCAACGTGACGAGCGTGGCCAGGCCGAGCGCACCGCCGATCTGCTGCAACGCGCTCTGGACTCCCGCGGCCAGCGAGGAGTCCTGGCCGGTGACCTCGTGGAGCGATGCGTTGCCGAACGCGGGGAAGCTGATGCCCGAGGACAGGCCGAGCACGATCATGCCGGGCAGCACGTGGGCGGCGTAGGAGGTGTCGACGCCGATCGTGCTGGTCAGGTACAGCCCCAGCGCGACGCCGAAGAACCCGGTCGTGAGCACCGGCTTCACCCCGATCTTCGGCATCACCGCAGTGGCCAGCCCGATGCCGGCACCGATGCTGAGACCGAAGGGCAGGTAGGACAGGCCGCTGCGCAACGGGCTCCAGTGCAGGATCTGCTGCTCGTAGAGGGTGAGCAGGAAGAAGTAGCTGAAGAACGAGGAGGAGAAGAACAGGGTGGTGAAGTTGGAGACCACCCGGGTGCGGTTGCGGAAGAACGACAACGGGATCAGGGGCGCCGAGGAGAGGGACTCCACCAGGAGCATCAGCGCGATCAGCACCAGGCCGCCCAGCAGCGGGAGGAGCACGCGGGTCGAGCCCCACGCGTGGTCACCAGCACCGATCAGGCCGTCGACCACGCTGATCAGCCCCAGGGTGCCGATGATCGCACCGAGGTAGTCCGGACGGTCGGAGCCCTGCTTCATCCGGCTCTCGGTGACCAGCCGTGGCACGATCACCAGCGCGGCGATCGCGACCGGGAGGTTGATCAGGAAGATCCAGCGCCACGAGATCTCGGTCAGGAAACCGGAGATCACCGTGCCCGAGGTGCCGCCGAGACCGGCGATACCGCCCCAGATGCCCAAGGCCTTCATGCGCTCGAGAGGGTCGGGGAACAGCAGCGCGATCAGGCCGAGGGAGGCCGGCGCGGCCAGTGCCTCGCCGACGCCCTGGACGAAGCGCGAGGTGACCAGCATCTCCGGGTTGGCCGCGAACCCGCAGGTGGCCGAGGCGACCGCGAAGACCGCGACGCCCATCAGGAACAACCTCTTGCGGCCGAACACGTCAGCCAGGCGTCCGCCGAGCAGCAGCAGACCGCCGGCCATCAGCACGTAACCGTTGACCACCCAGGACAGGCCCGAGCGGCTGAACCCGAGGTCGGTCTGGATGTCGGGCAGCGCGACGTTCACCACGGTCACGTCGAGGATCAGCATGAACTGGATCAGGCCGAGGACCGCGAGGGCCTTCCAGCGGCGGGGGTCGGCGGCCGTCTCAGGGGCTTGGAGGCTCATGCGTGCACGCTCCCACGGTGCACCGACAGGAATGCAGTACCTTCGTCGCACCCAGGAGGAGGTCCGTCGTGGAACGAGCACATCCCCGCGCGCTGTCCGTGCTGGTCGGTCTGGCCGCGCTGACGATCGCGCTGGCCGGCCTGCGCGGCGTCGCCGGGATCATCGGTCCGGCGTTCCTCGCGCTGGTGCTGATCATCACCGTCTACCCGGTGCGGATCTGGCTGGTCGAGCACAAGGTGCCCGGGTGGCTGGCCTCGCTCCTGCTGCTCCTCTCGGTCTACCTGGTGATGGTGCTGGTGACGCTCGCCCTGGTCATCTCGGTCGGGCGCCTGGCCGTGCTGGTGCCGCACTACAGCCCGCAGATCAACGGCTACATCGGCGACGTGAGCTCGTGGCTGCAGGACCGCGGGGTCGGCAAGGAGCAGGTCGACGCGATCCGCTCCTCGATCAACGTGGGCAGCCTGGTCGGGGTCGCGACGAACATCCTCAGCGGCATCCTCGGAGTGCTCTCGGACCTGTTCTTCATCGCCACCCTGCTGCTGTTCCTGGCCTTCGACGCCGCGCCGACCATGAAGGTCATCGGCACGCTGACCGAGCGCAAGCCGGACCTCGTCGAGGCGCTGGCCAGCTTCGCACGCGGCACCCGCAGCTACATGGCGGTCTCGGCCGGCTTCGGGTTCGTCGTCGCGATCATCGACTCGGGCGCGCTGCTCGTGATGGGCGTGCCGGGCGCGTTCGTGTGGGGCGTGCTGTCGTTCGTCACCAACTTCATCCCGAACGTCGGCTTCGTGATCGGCGTCGTCCCGCCGGCCCTGATCGCGCTGCTCGACGGCGGGGTCGGCACGATGATCGCGGTGATCGTGGCGTACGTGGTCATCAACTTCGTCGTCCAGTCCGTCATCCAGCCCCGGATCGTGGGCGACGCCGTCGGGCTCTCGGCGACGATCACCTTCCTCTCGCTGGTCTTCTGGGCCTGGGCGATCGGCGCGCTCGGTGCCCTGCTCGCCGTACCGCTGAGCCTGCTGTTCAAGGCGCTGCTGGTCGAGGCGGACCCGGACGCCCGGTGGACCTTGCCGCTCATCTCCGGCAAACCCGCCGAGGCGGACTGATCGGACCATTTCACTCAGGTACGCCGTCGGGCTGCCGTCTTGAAGGGGGAGAGACGACCCAGGAGCCCCGATGACGCCGATCCGGACCGACCGCACCACGCAACCCACGTGCGCCTGCGGTCAGGACCTGGAGGGGTGCTCGCGGCAGTACTGCCCGCGCTGCGGGTGCGAGCTGCCCACCGATTGAGCCGCCTGTGCGAGGCAAGGATTTTGTTCACCTGGAGTTCACTTGCCGCCGGTGCCTGCTCTGCTCAGGATGGGTCATGGCGATCTTGGACACGAAGGACGAGGCCCACGCACTCGAGCAGGTCGCGGCACGGTTGAAGGCCCGGCTCCCGCACGTCGAGGAAGCCACGATCGAGCGGTACGTCCAGGCGGCGTACCACGAGTTCGACGGCGCCCCCATCCGCGACTTCGTCGAGATCCTCACCGAGCGCGGCGCCATGGAGAAGTTCGAAGAGCAGGTTGCCTGACGCGACGCCCGGGGCGGGCACTCCGTCCCTGGGGCGTCTGGTGGAGGACCAGGTCGTCGCCGTGCGCTCGGGTGTCGCCGAGCTGCGCCTGGACCTCGGTGCTGTTCACGACGCCCGGGTCGCGCTGCGCCACCTCCGCGCGACGCTGACCACCTTCGCCCCTGTCCTCGACGACGTCCCTGCCGACCTGGCCGGCGACCTGCGGTGGTTCGCGCGGCAGGTCGCGGCCACCCGCGACGCCGAGGTCGTGGCAGAGCGCCTGGAGACCCGGCTGGAGAAGGCCGACCCCGGTCCCGCACGCGTCCTGGAGCAGCACCTGGCGACCTGGGCCGTGGAGGCCTCGGAGACGGCGCGCGCCGCGATGAGCGACCCACGCACAGTGGGGCTGCTGGAGGCGCTCGGGCGGTTGCACCTGGTGGTTCCGAGCACACCTGAGATCTACGTCGACCTGCGTGCCCAGCGCCTGGTGGTGCGCGCACTGGAGGACCTCTGCGACGGCATGGCGATGGCGCTCGCCGACGAGGTCGGCTCGCGGTCGCGACGGGCCCGGCGCCTGCACGCCTGCCGCAAGCAGGTCAAGACCGCCCGCGCGGTGCTGCCGGTGCTCGAGACCGGCAGGGAGGAGCGGGCCAGGCTCGCCAAGTCCCTGCGGCGGTTGCAGGACCTCCTGGGCGACCACCACGACGCCCACGTGACCCGGACCTGGCTGGCGGTGATGGCAGGGCGGGAGCCGGCCGCCGAGGAGCTCGTGCGCTCGCTGCGCGCCGAGGAGCTGGTCGAGCTGGAGACCGCGGAGGCCCAGCTGCCCCGTGCGGTCGAGCGGCTGGTGGGGCGGGTCGAGCACGTCCGTCGTACACCGGGCGTTCACCTGCCTTCGCCATGATCGCGGTGTGAGCACGAGGGGAACGCGCGCTTGAGCCTGCTGCGCGCATCAGCGGCCCCGGCCGCGCGCACCCTCGTCGACGTCCTGCTCGCGACGGCAGCCGACCACCCGGACGCCCCGGCGCTGGACAACGGCGCCGAGGTGCTGACCTACGCAGAGCTCCTCGACGCCGCGGACGAGGTCGCGGCGCGCCTCACGCTGCTCGGGGTGGGGCGCGGCGACAAGGTCGGTGTCCGGATCCGGTCGGGAAGCCTGGACCTGTACGTCGCGATCGCCGGGATCCTGCTGGCCGGCGCGGCCTACGTCCCGGTCGACGCGGACGATCCCGACGAACGGGCGCGCACGGTCTTCAGCGAATCGGGCGCCGCCGCGACCATCGGCGACGACCTGGTGCCGATCGCCGTGCCCGGCGTCAGTCCCGGTGGCGCGGTCGGGGACGCGCCGGAACCGGGCGACGACTGCTGGGTGATCTTCACCTCCGGGTCCACCGGCACCCCGAAGGGCGTGGCGGTGAGCCATCGCAGCGCGGCCGCCTTCGTCGACGCCGAGGCCCGGATGTTCCTGACAACCGCACCGCTGGGCACCGGCGACCGGGTGATGGCCGGGCTCTCGGTCGCCTTCGACGCCTCCTGCGAGGAGATCTGGCTGGCCTGGGCGCACGGCGCCTGCCTGGTGCCGGCGCCGCGGTCGTTGGTGCGCAGCGGCATGGACCTGGGCCCGTGGCTCGTGGCCAACCGCATCACGGTGGTCTCGACCGTTCCGACCCTCGTCGCCCTGTGGCCGGTGGAGGCGCTGAGCCGTGTCCGTCTGCTGATCCTCGGTGGCGAGGCATGTCCTCCGGAGATCGGGGAACGGCTCGCCGGTCCCGACCGGGAGGTGTGGAACACCTACGGACCGACCGAGGCGACCGTGGTCTCGTGCGGCGCGAGGCTCGACGGATCCGCGCCCGTGCGGATCGGTCTGCCACTCGACGGCTGGGACCTCGCGGTCGTCGATGCCCAAGGCCTCCCGGTGGCCGAGGGCGGCACCGGAGAGCTGATCATCGGCGGCGTCGGCCTGGCCCGCTACCTCGATCCCGCGAAGGACGCCGAGAAGTACGCCGCGATGCCCTCCCTGGGCTGGGACCGGGCGTACCGCAGCGGTGACCTGGTCCGCAACGATGCAGCGGGCCTGGTGTTCCTCGGTCGCGCCGACGACCAGGTCAAGCTCGGCGGCCGGCGCATCGAGCTCGGCGAGGTCGACAGCGCCCTGCTGGCCCTGCCCGGGGTCACCGGCGCGGCCGCGGCGGTGCGCTCGACGAAGGCCGGCAACAAGCTCCTCGTGGGGTACGTCGCGACGACGGCCGACTTCGACGCCGACCGCGCGCTGGCGAGCCTGCGCGCCTCGATGCCGGCCGCCCTCGTGCCACGCCTGGTCGGCGTCGAGCAGCTGCCGACCAAGACCTCCGGCAAGATCGACCGCGACGCGCTGCCGTGGCCGCTGCCTCCCCTGGGGCAGGGAGCACCCGAGGAGCTCACCGGGACGAGCGCCTGGTTGCGCGACCAGTGGAGCGACCTGCTCGGCACCGAGGTCAGCAACGCCCGCAGCGACTTCTTCGACCTCGGTGGCGGCAGCCTGACCGCGGCCCAGCTGGTCACCCGGCTGCGGACCCGCGCCCCCGAGATCACCGTCGCCGACGTGTACGACGCCTCGCGGCTGGGCGACCTGGCCGCGGTCGTCGACGCGATGGCCGGGGAGAGCGCCGAGGTGAACCGCCAGGTGCGCCCGGTCCCGGTCAAGACCCAGCTCGGGCAGCTCGCCGCGACGATCCCGCTGCGCGCGGTCTCCGGGTTGCGGCTGCTCGTCTGGCTCGGCCTCGCCTGCGACCTGGGGCGTGAGGTCACCGGGCTCGACGCACTTCCGCGCGTCGGTTGGGGCTGGGTCCTCGCCGGAGCGCTGGTGATGCTGACGCCTCCAGGCCGGATCCTGCTCACCGCCGCCGGCGCGCGGTTCGTCCTGCGCGGCATCGAGCCCGGGGAGTACCCGCGCGGGGGCAAGGTCCACCTCCGGGTCTGGCTGGCCGAGCGCTTCGCCGAGGAGGTCGGTGCGACCGGCATCAGCGGCGCCACCCTGATCAAGGTCTACGGACGTGCGCTGGGCGCCCGGATCGGCACGGACGTCGACCTGCACTCGGTGCCCCCGGTCACCGGCATGCTCGAGCTCGGCGACGGCGCCTCGGTGGAGTCCGAGGTCGACCTGAGCGGTCAC
Source organism: Marmoricola sp. (assembly GCA_045806765.1). Taxonomy (GTDB): domain Bacteria; phylum Actinomycetota; class Actinomycetes; order Propionibacteriales; family Nocardioidaceae; genus Marmoricola. The sequence goes on along the minus strand of JBJMIO010000174.1, from coordinate 620 downwards.
TGGGTCGACGGCGACGTCTTCCACCTCGGTCGGGTGCGCGTGGCGGCGCGGGCCCGGATCGGCGCCCGCAGCATGCTGCTTCCCGGGACCGACGTCGGATCCCGGGCCGAGGTCGGTCCGGGCTCGGCGGTCTTCGGGGAGGTCCCCGAGGGCGAGTACTGGTCCGGTGCGCCGGCGGTGCGGGCTGCTCGGTCGACCCGCGGACCGTGGGACGACGAGGTCCCCGTGAACAAGCCGGCGTGGCTGGCGGCGTACGCCCTGAGCAGCCTGGTGATCGCAGCGCTGCCGGTGCTCGCGGTCCTCGCCGGTACGGCGGTGGCGCTGCCGCTGCTCGGTGACCCGGGATCCGTCGGTGCGCTCGCGCGTCGTGCCGCGCTGCTGACCCCGCTGGGCACCCTGGTGGCGATGGTCGCGCTGGCCGTCCTGGTCCTGCTCGCGGTGCGCCTGCTCGCGATCGGGCTCCGGCCGGGGCACCACCCCGTGCACAGCGCGCCGGCGTGGAAGGCCTGGACCACCCTCCGTGTCCTCGACGACGCCCGCACCTGGCTCTTCCCGCTCTACGCGAGCACGCTGACGCCGTGGTGGCTGCGAGCCCTCGGTGCCCGGGTCGGCGCCGACGT
>JBJMIO010000173.1:0-5514 GCA_045806765.1 Marmoricola sp. | reverse complement strand
CCTCAACCACCGTGGCTGCGGTGGTGGGCCAGCAGCTCGCCGGCCACCTCGGCCAGCGCGCGCACCATCCCCGGCGGGTCCACCACGGTGGCATCCGGGCCGGCGGCGAGGAGGAGCAGGCCGACGCGGCGCTCGACGGGTTCGAGCAGCTCGAGGTCGAGGGTCGCCTCGGTCTCGGCGTCGGCGACGACGCGGACGTGCTCGGCGTACACGTCGGCTGCCCAGCGGGCGCTGTGCGGGAGGCGCACGCGGACGGTCCGGGTAGCGCGCTGCGCATCGAGACGCGCCTCGACATCAGCCGGCGGCGCGAAGGTCTCGTCGAGGACCTCGCAGGTGCGGAGGTTGGAGAGGAGGTAGGTACGCAGGTTGCCCTCGTCGTCCGGGGGGCCGGCGTCGACCTCCCAGCCGCGGCGGGTCTGCACGAGCCGGTAGGGCTCGATGACGCGGTCGATCACGCCCTGTGCCCAGGCACGGGAGTACACGATCCGCACGCGGTGGTGGTCGCGTGCCGCGTCCTGGAGCGGCTCGAGCGCCGCGTTGCCGACGCGGTCCCGCGGCGGCGCGAGCTCTTCGCCGAACATGGTCTCGGCGAGCGCGTCGAGTGCGCCCTGCAGGTCCTCGTCGTCCGGGTCGATCTCGGCGAGGGCGAGCGCGGCGTTGTAGACGAGTCCCAGCGTGGCGGCGTCGACGTACTCGACTCCGAGCTCCTCGGCGGGGCGTTCGTCGACGATGCGCACGATCTCGGCGTCGTTCGGGTCGGCCTCGCTGCCGTCCGGTCCGAGGAACTCCAGCACCGAGGGCCGGGTCAAGCCGAGCAGGCCGCCGAGGTCGGCGGTGAAGAAGGCGAGCAGGTCGGCGCGCAGCTCGGCAGCCGGGATGGAGAGGCGCTGCGCCAGGTCGGCCAGCGGCAGCCCGCCCGGGTGCGCGGCGAGCAGGCTGAAGACCTCGGGCAGGCGGGCTACGCGCTGGGCGTACTTCGGAGGAGGCGCCATCACTCCCCCGCCATGAACGCGAGCTCGTCGAGCATCTCAGCACGTACGTCGTCGGGCCCGAGCACCTCGACGCGCGGGCCGAGCTCGTAGAGGCGCGAGCGCAGGGCCGCCCGATGGGTCACGACGTAGTCGAGCTCGGCTCCCCCGTCGACCTCGCGGGTCGCCGCAGGCTCGCCGATCCAGCGCTCGACGTCCGGCACGTACTCGGCCGCTGCGCGCAGCCTCACCTCGACGGGCGGGTCGATCTCCCAGGTCATCGGGTCCAGGCCGCTGCGCCGCGCGAACTCCGGCCGCACGGCACTGCCGGCAGCATCCGCGGTCACCTCGCTCATCCGCGAGACCACGAACCACTTCACGATCTCGCCACCCTCCTCGCGACCGCGCAGGTACCAGGTGCCGTTCTGGGTGCGGACCGATTCCGGGTGCACGACGCGCGACGAGCCGCCGTACCGGAAACGCAGGACCGAGCCGAGCCGCAGTGCCTGGGTGACCAGCGAGAGCTCCTGGTCGGCCTCGGTGGCGGTCGCGGCCACCACGTCGGCGGGACGCTCGGCGTCGCTGAGGCCGAGGCGCTCGACGAGGTCGTCGCGGTTGGCGAGCAGGACCGCCCGCAGCAGGGCGGCCTGCTGTGCCGGGGTGAGCTTGACCCGTAGCCGGTTGTCGACGGTCACCATCCGGTAGACACCGGTGTCGCCGTCGCCGCCGATGTTGTCGATCTGCCAGCCGAGCGCGCGCAGGTGCCGGAACTCGCGGCCGAGCTGGCTGACCGGGTCCTCGCCGTCGAATCCGGCGATCTCGAGCAGGTCCGGCGCCGGGACTCCGCGCTTGCCGGCCCGCTGGAGCACGGCGGCGAGACGGACCAGGCGCTCCATCGGGGCACGCTGCTTCCCGCCGAGCCGGAGGGCGTCCTGGTCGTCCACCGCTCCAGTCTTGCCGGTCACGCCGACGATCCCGATCGCGACCCGCTGTCGGCCGCGATCAGGGTGTCCAGCTCGGCCTTCACCAACCGCGCTGCGCGCTCGATGAACTGGCTCGGGTTCTGCCGGTAGAGCGCGAAGGTGTCCGGCGAGACCTCGGACAGGATCCGTCCGACCGTACGACGAGTCAGCCGGGTGCGCTCGACGACCTCGGCGACCAGGTCGTAGCGAACCTCGGAGACCTGGTCGGAGATGACCGCCTCGCTCCCGGTCGCCTCGAAGGAGTCCTCGGTCTGCCGCCCGCCGCTGACGACGTAGGTGAGCTGGTCGACGGTGAGCTGTGCCTCCAGCGCGCGGATCGAGCTCGCGATCAGCTCCTCGGAGTCGAAGGAGACCAGCACGACCTCGCGCGGCCCGGTCTCCAGCGGCGTCTCGTCGACCACCCGGGCGCGTGCGTCGACCGGCGTCGGCAGCTCGCGCTGGTGCCCGGCGGGCAGGGTCGCGGCGATCTCGCGCTGCAGGCCGTCGACGAACTCGGTGTAGGACTCATCCGTGACGACGGTGAGCTCGTTGATCCGGTGCACGAGCGCGGGGTCGTCCATCCGCTCGCCGTGCTGGTCGACGGCCAGGCGCAGGCCGCGCCCGACCTCCTGACGACGCGAGACGCCGCTGTCGGACCGCTTGAGCATCCCGATGACGAAGACGTTCGGGTTGTCCCAGCCCTCACGCAGCGCGGAGTGCGAAAACAGGAACCGCACGGGTTCGGTGAGCGAGAGCAGTCGCTCCTTGTCCTTGAGGATCAGGTCGTACGCCGCGACGTCGGTCGACTGCCCTTTCTCCTCACCGGTCCGCTTCACGTCCGGGTCGACCTGGCGGCCCTTCCTGTCGATCGAGAAGTAGCCGGCGTGGGTCTCGCGCACGGCGATCGCGCGGAGGTGGGCGGCGTACGGATCGCCTGTGTGTGCCTCGGTGAGGACGTCGGCGACCTCGCGCTCGTACTCCTCCTCGAAGGTGCGCGCGTACTCCCCGAGCGTGTCGTCCCGCGCATAGTCGCGGTAGCGCACGACCTCGTCGATGAAGAACAGCGAGAGCACCTTGATCCCGCGGGCGAACAGCTCGCTCTCCTTGGTCAGGTGCGCACGGATGACCTCGCGGATCTGGAGGCGCCTCAGCGTCTCCTCGCTCGGGTCCTCGGTGACCTGACCGACCCCGACGACCTCGCCGTTGCTGAGCTCGACGACGTTGCGCACCGCGTCGATGTCGGTGACGACGAGGCCTCGGTAGGCGTCGTTCCCGGTCAGGTCGTGAATCCGGGCGCCGAGCTCGAGCCAGCGGCTGGTGCGGCGTACCGAATCACCGCGCGCGAACTCGAGCTCCACCCGCGCCCGCGGCTTGGCGCCGGCGCGCGTCTCGATCTCGCGCAGGAACAGGTACGCCGAGCCGCTGAATCCCTGGACGGTGATGCCCCGCACGCCGATCCGCTTGACCAGCTTGCGCTGGTACGCGTCCACCGCGTCGAGCCGGTGCACCAGGTCGTGCCGGATGCGGTGGGTGGCGGAGTAGCGCAGGACCGCGAGCGCGTCGAGGCGACCGAGCGCGTCGAGAGACTTCTCGGCGCTGATCCGTTGCGGCTCATCAACGATGACGATCGGATGGGTGCCGCTGATGACGTCGATCGGTCGGCGCGAACCCAGCTGGTCGAGCTCCTCGTAGATCCGGCGCGCGTCCTTGCCGGTCGCGTTGAACGCCTGGATGTTGATGATCATGACCTGGATGCCGGCGTCCGTGGCGAAGGCGTTGACGTCGTGCAGCCGGTGCGAGGAGTAGACGAAGAAGTGCGGGCGGGTGCCGTAGGTCTCGGCGAAGTGCTGCGCGGTGGCTTCGAACGTCGACTTCACGCCCTCGCGGATGGCGATGCTCGGCACCACCACGACGTAGCGCGACCAGCCGTAGCGCTTGTGCAGCTCGAGGATCGTCTTCACGTAGACGTAGGTCTTGCCGGTGCCGGTCTCCATCTCCACGTCGAGGTTGATCGGCCCGGCGGGGCTGGTGGCGAGCCTCTCGGAGGTCTCGAGACCCGCGCGCTCCTGGACCGCGCGGACGTTGTCGAGCAGCCGGTCGCCGATCTCGACGTCGGCGTTGCGCAGGTCGAGCCGGGTCCGGAACGGCTGGCCCGCGAAGCAGCCGACGACCGCGTCGACGGCTTCCGACTGGTACGGCTGGACCTTGAACCGCAGCCGCATCAGATTGTCGCCATCGTCGTGCCCGGTGCCCGCTCGCGCAGGATCCGCTCGGTGTTGAGCCGGTGCGCGTCGTCGGTGAAGGCTGATTCCGCGAGCACGACGACCGCCGGCGCTCGCTCGGCGACGCAATCGAGCACCGCATCGGAGGCACTCGTCGAGAACAGCAGCTCCCCGACCTGGACGACCTCGCCGTCCCGCACCCACGGCAGCGTCAGGTCCACCCCGTGCTTGAGCAGAGCCGCCACGACCAGCTCCTCCACCCCCTCCGCGACCCGCCCGAAAAGCCGCTCCTGATCAGCCTCAGCCGCCCGAGAAGCCGCCCGCCCGTCCGCAAGCGACAACGCCCGGAACCCGACATCCCCCACGTAACCATCCGCCTGCAGAGCAGCCCCGGCCCGTCGTACGCGCTCGCGCCCCAGCCCCCCGATCGTCGCGAACCCCGCCTTCGCCGCCGCACTCCCCGGCGCACACGGCTCGTCCAGCTGCACGAGCACGAATCGACGACGTCCGCCGTCGCGGTGGTTCCGCGCCATCACGGCGTGCGCGGTCGCGCCGGACCCGGCGAAGAAGTCGAGCACCAGGTCGTCCTCGGACGTCGTGGCCGCGATCAGCGTCTCCAGCAGCGACACCGGCTTCGGCGTCTCGAAGAGCTGCCCGAGCCCGAGCGCCGCGAGGTCGGCCTGACCGGTCGACGTGCTCGGACCGATGATCAGGTCCTTGAGCGCCATCCCGTCGACGTCGCGGACCTTCGTCCAGATCCGCGGGGTCTCGCCGTCGAGCTCGATCTCCAGGTCGTCGTGCTCTGCGAGTACCTTGGCGCGACTCCACCGCCACGCGTGCCACTGCACGTCCGGGCGCGCGTTGGCGTGCGGAATCACGGTGACGAAGCCGTCGTAGGTCGTCTCGTCGTCGACGTCGCTGACCCGCGTCTCGCCGGTGCCGGGGTGCACGTGGATGCGGAAGACCATGGTCGGCGCGGTCTGCTCGTTGAACCTCGAGTTGGTGTTGTGCAGCTCGTTCTTGGTGACGTAGGCGCCGCGGGTGTCGTGCTTCACGGCGTACGAGGTGGGCTTGTAGACGGCTGGCATCAGCTCCTTGAACTCGGCCGCCGAGCCGCGGAACTGGCTGATCGCCGAGGCGTTGCGCGCGAAGCAGAGGATGTACTCGTGCGTGCCGGCCGGCCCGCCGTCGGACATCTGGCGGCCCTTGAGGTTGCTGACCCAGACCAGCTGCGCAACAACGTTGCCAGCGCCGAACACCTCCTCGAGCAGCAGGGTGAGCCGGGCGACCTCGTTGCGGTCGATGCTGACGAACCCGACGCCGTCCTCGCGCAGGAGGTTGCGGGCCAGACGCAGCCGCGGG
>JBJMIO010000172.1:0-18258 GCA_045806765.1 Marmoricola sp. | reverse complement strand
GTGGGGGTGACGGGGAACTCGAAGCGGCCGGACTCGCCGACCACCGCCTCGTCGGTGGTGGGCTTCTTGCCCATCGAGGTCAGGTAGACGGTCATCGGCTGAGCCGGCACGACCCAGCCGTCCAGACGCGCGTGGCGGGCGCTGCGCGAGATCCGGACCTGCACCCGGAAGCCGGGCCCGAGGTACTCCAGCGACCAGGTGCCCACCTCCTCCGGCGCACGCAGCATGGTCACCGAACGCACGCCGAGCAGCTCCTTGTCCCACTCCACGAGCGTGAGGAGCTCGGCGTCCAGATCGTTGGTCTCGATCCGGGCCAGCACACCCTCGGAGAGGTCGTCCGGCGGCGGGTCGAGGGTCTCCCACAGCTCGGCGATCGCGTCGAGCAGCTGGGCGTCCTCGGGGGTCTCGTCGTCGGCCATCAGAGTGCGCCCTCGCTGATCAGCTCGGTGCGCAGCTTCTCCAGGCACCGGGAACGGGTGGGGCCGATGCTTCCGATCGGCATGTCGAGCGCTTCGGAGACCTCGGCGTACTCGGGCCGGGGGCCCGCCGCGAGCATCCGCAGCAGCGCTTGGCAGCGCTCGGAGATCCGGCTCAGGCACGTGCGCAGCCGGGCCTGCTCGTCGGCCAGGACGACGCCCTCCTCGGGGCCTTCGGCGACGGGGAGGGCCCAGGACAGGCTGTCGTCGTCCGCGGCGACCTCGCGATGGTTCGCCTTCGCGACCCGCCACGCGTCGCGACGCGCGGTGGTGCACAGCCAGCCGGCGACCGCGACGGGGTTCTCGATCTTCTCCGCGTGGTCGACCAGCTTGAGCCAGGTGTTCTGGACCACGTCCTCGGCGCTCGCGCGGTCCAGGCCGGTCGCGCGGGTGATCTGCCACAGGACCGGGCTCAGCAGCCGGACGAGCTCCTCGAGCGCATCGGGCTGACCGGTGCGCCACGCGGTGAACGCGGCGGCGGAGGCCGTCCAGCGCGCCCCCTGCTCGGTACCGGATCCATCGGAAACGTTGACCACATCCCCCCAGAGGCGCCCGCGGGTGAACGCGGTGCGCTGCCTGACACGACCTTCGCCGAATCTAGTGGAGGCGGACGGGCGTGGGCCACGTGTTCGGCAGCCGTCATAACGGGGGAAAGGGATCGATTCGGGCACGATCGGCTCAGATCCAGAACGGCGGGGTCGCCGAGGGGCGTCCGCGGTCCTCGGTCACGAAGCTCATCCGGCACGCACCGGTGGGTGCCGCGGGGAACTCGAAGCGGCCGCTCTCGCTGACCTGCGCCTCCAGGACGACCGGGTCGCGCAGCAGCGAGGACAGGAAGATCTTGATCGGCCGGGCCGGCGACATCCAGCCGTCGATGCGGGCCTGGCGCTGGCGCCGGGCGATCCGCAGCTGCACGTGGAAGCCGGGCCCCAGGTACTCCAGCGACCAGGTGCCGACCTCGTGGGCCACCGGGACGGCGGTCCGGACCGCGTCGACGTGCTCGAGTAGCTCGAGGACGTGGTCGTCCTCGGTGACCAGGCTCAGGGTCGCCTCGTGGGCATCGGCCCAGGCCGCGGTGCGCTGGTTCGGGAAGTGGTTCACGCCCCTCAAGAGCGCCTCGCGGCGGTCCTGATACGGATGCGGTCCAGGTTTCCGGGTACGAGCCGGGTCCGCGACGACAGGAGGAACCATGTCGGAGGACCAGCTGCAGCCCCAGGACACCCTGGACGACCGCGGGGTCGACGACGTGCTCGACGAGGGCTACTCACCGCCCGACCGCGAGCCCAAGCGCTTGGACGACGAGGACTCGCTCGACGAGCGCCTGGCGCAGGAGGAGCCCGAGCCCGACCCGTACGCCGAGGCGGAGCGCGAGGGCGCCGACCTCGACCACGACGACGAGACGGCCGATCCGCGCGCGGGACGCCTGGCCGAGGGCGAGGACGACGTGACCGCCCGGGACGTCGGCATCGACGGCGGCGCCGCCGGTGCCGAGGAGGCCGCGATCCACGTGATCGAGGACGGTCCGTAGCCTGCGTTCGTGGACCTCATCGAGATTGCCGTACCCGACGGCACCGCGGAGGCGTACGCCGCCCGCCCGGCCTCCGGTCACGGACCGGGCGTGCTCCTCTTCATGGACGCCATCGGCCTGCGCCCCGAGATCGCCCGGATCGCCGACCGGATCGCCTCGTGGGGGTACGTCGTGCTCGCGCCCAACGTCTTCTACCGCGAGGGCACCGCGGCCGAGATCGCCCCGAAGACCGATCTGCACGACCCGGGCGCGCGTGATGCACACTTCCGCATCGTCGGCCCGATGATCGCGCGGCTGACGAGCGACATGGCCGTCGCCGACAACGCCGCGTACGTCGCCGCGCTGCGCGGCATCGACGGCGTGGACGACGGCCCGATCGGCGTGAGCGGTTACTGCATGGGCGCGCGCCTGGCGGTGCGCGCTGCCGGCCGGCACCCCGAGGACGTCGCCGCTGTCGGCGGCTTCCACGGGGGCCGGCTCGTGACCGACGACGCGGACAGCCCGCACCGTGAGCTGGCGGGCTCGCGGGCGGCGTACGTCTTCGGGCACGCGGACAACGACGGGTCGATGCCGCCCGAGGCCGTCGAGGCCCTCGGGGTCGCGCTCACCGAGGCCGGGCTCGAGCACGCGAACGCGATCTACCCGGGCTCACCGCACGGCTACACGATGAGCGACACCTCGATGTACGACGAGACCGGCGCCGAGCGGCACTTCACCGAGTTGCGGGCGCTGCTCAGTAGATCGCTGGGGTCTGGCTCGCCTTCGCGGTGAAGACCGGGTCGCGCTTCTCCAGGAACGCAGCGACCCCTTCCTTGCCGTCGCCGACCGAGGCGTGCCACATCGCCAGGCTGTCGGCGCGGTGGGCGTCGATCGGGTGGTCGGCCGCGGAGTTGCGGTAGAGCATCTGCTTGGCCAGGGCGAGCGCCATCGGGGAGCGGCCGACGACGAACGAGCGTGCCAGCCCCAAGGCCTCCTCGAGCAAGTCCTCGGGCTCGTGCACCGAGCGCACCAGGCGGCCTGCCAGGGCCTGCTCGCCGGTCAGGATCTCGGCCGAGTAGACCCACTCGAGCGCCTGCTGGATGCCGACGATGCGCGGCAGGAACCAGGTCGAGGCCGCCTCCGGCACGATGCCGAGCTTGCCGAAGACGAACCCGATCCGAGCCTTGGTCGAGGCCAGCCGGATGTCCATGGCGAGCGTCATCGTCGCGCCGATGCCGACCGCCGGGCCGTTGATCGCGGCGATGACCGGCTTCGGGCAGGCGTGGATCGCCAGCGTCACCTTGCCACCGGTGTCGCGGACGCCGGTGTTGACGGGCTCGTCGTACAGCTTGTCGCCGGCGAGGTCGGCCGGCGTCGGGTTCACGCTCTCGTCGAGCCCGAAGACGTTGCCCGTCGCCGAGAGGTCCATGCCGGCGCAGAACGCGCGGCCCGAGCCGGTGACCACGATGGCGCGGATGTCGTCGTCGGCCGCGGCGTCGAGGAAGAACTGCTCGAGCTCGCGCGCCATGGTGACCGTGAACGAGTTCAGCGCCTCGGGCCGGTTCAGCAGCAGCAGGGCGATGCCGTCCTCGTCGACGGTCACCTCGAGGGTCTCGCGCGTTGAGGTCACGGCTTGAGTCCTGTCGGTAGGCAGAGGTTCTTGGTGATGTCGTCGGTGCGGTCGTTCTTGATCAGGTTCATCAGCGCGAGCGCACGGTCATGGTCCCAGTGCACGGCGAGGTCGGTGATCGGCATCGAGCAGGTGAGACCGTCCTTGCCGTTCACCTTCGTCATCGCGCGGGCGAAGTGCGCCATGTCGAGCACGCTGGTGCCGTTGCTCACCGTCAGCGACGCGGTCGCGGCGTGGTTGAGGTCCCAGTACCGCCACGGGTTCAGGATGCTCCAGACCGATTTCACCTTGTCGCCGATCGCACTGACCACCTCGCGCTGGTGGCGCGCCCGGGTGATGTCGCCGAGCGCGGGGTCGGTGTGGCGCGAGCGCGCGTAGCCCAGGGCGGTGATGCCGTTGACCTTTTGGCAGCCCTTCTTGATGTGCAGGTTCGCCCGCCGGTCGTTCATGTTCCGCGTCGGGCAGATCGTGACCCCGTTGACCGCGTCGACCGCGTTGACGAAGCCGCCGAAGCCGATCTCCACGAAGTGGTCGATGCGCACGCCGGTGTCCTGCTCGATCGTCTTGACTAGGAGCTTCGGCCCGCCGTAGGCGTAGGCGGCGTTGATCTTGGTGGTGCCGTGACCCGGCACCGGAACGATCGAGTCGCGCGGGATCGAGAGCAGCAGCGGCTTCCCGTGACCGGTGTGCAGCAGCATGATCGTGTCGGTCCGGCCGCCGTCCACGCTGACACCGCCGGCGCCGAGCTTCTTCTTCTCCTTGGCGCTCAGTCCCTTCCGGCTGTCGGAACCCACGAGCAGGTACGTCGTGCCGGGCTGGTCGCCGGGCCGGCCGGCGGAGGGGAACGCGTTGACCTTGTCGACGTTCTTCCAGCTCATCACCGGCACGAGCACGAGGTAGACGATCCACGCCAGGATGAGCGGCCCGATGAACAGGCTGCCGAGCATCAGCGTGCGCCGCAGGGTGCGCACCGGCCTCGGCTTGCGGACCCCCGGTACGCCGGGCAGCGACGGGCCGCCCTTCGCGGCTTTCTTCTCGCGCGGCGCGGCCGGACCACGGCCGATCGGGAGTGCCGCCGGGTCGGGTCGACGCGCCGGCGCGGAGCGGGGGATCACCCGGGTGGGCTCGGGGTCCTCGGGCTCGCGAGGGGGCTCTCCGGGACCGTTCTGACCGTAGAGCCAGTCGAACTCCGGGGGGTCGGAAGGGCGGTCCGGCATGTCGCAAACGCTACAGGTGGAGCACTAGCGTGTGCGGCATGGAGCCGCTGCCGCCATCCTACGGCCGGGTCTCGCTGACCCTCCTCGCCGGTCAGAACCACGTGAACCTGCTCGGCAACGTGCACGGTGGCGAGGTGATGCGCCTGGTCGACTCGACCGCCGGTGCCGCGGGCGGGCGGCACAGCGGGGGACCGGCGGTGACCGCGGCGATGGACGAGATGGCGTTCCTCGCACCCGTCAAGGTCGGCGACATCCTGCGCGCCACCGGGCAGGTCAACTGGGCCGGGCGCACCTCGATGGAGGTCGGCGTCCGGGTCGAGACCGAGCCGTGGAACCAGGCCGGCACCGACCCCGTGCACGTCGCCTCGGCCTACTTGGTCTTCGTCGCGATCGACCTCGACGGGCTGCCGCGCGAGGTGCCGCCGCTGGCGCCCGCGACCCCCGAGGAGGTACGCCGGGTCCGCGAGGCCGAGATCCGGCGTGCGCACCGCCTCGCGCGCAAGGCCGAGATCCTGGCCGACCGCAAGGGCCACCCGAGCGCCTGAAAGCGTGCGCACGGCTTTCGGCGCGCCGTACGGGTGTGACTGCTGTGACTGGTGATACTTCACTCCATGCAGTCCCCCCTTCCCCAAGGGCACTGGTCCGCCGACCACCGCCGCCAGCTCGGCCGCATCCGGTTCCGCCGGGCCGTGACGCTGATGCTGATGACCCTCGTGCTCCCGGGCTCCGCGCAGATCGTGGCCGGTCGCAAGGAGACCGGGCGCATCGCGATGCGGATCTGGTTCGGGCTCGTGGTCTCGCTGGTCGCGCTGCTGCTGATCGGCCTGGTCAACCACACCTTCGTGATCTGGTTCTTCACCGACACCCGGGTGCTGACCCTGCTGAGGTTCGTCCTGATGGGGCTCGCCGTCGGGTGGGCCTACCTCTTCGTCGACGCCTGGCGCATCGGTGAGCCGCTCGCGCTCGCCCAGAAGCAGCGCCTGGCGATGGTCGGCATCAACGGAGTGCTGTGCTTCGCGGTCGCCGGAACCCTGCTCTTCGCCTCGCACATCGTGACGGTCCAGAAGGACTGGATCACCACGATGTTCGGCACCGGCAAGGCCCAGCACGCGACCGACGGGCGCTACAACGTGCTCCTGCTCGGCGGCGACTCGGGAGCCGACCGGTGGGGCCTGCGACCGGACAGCATCACGGTGGCGAGCATCGATGCGAGCTCGGGCAAGACGATCCTGTTCGGGCTGCCGCGCAACATGCTGAACTTCCCGTTCGCCAAGGGCTCGATCATGGACCAGCAGTTCCCCGACGGCTACGACTGCGGCTCGCAGTGCGAGCTGAACTCGCTGGCGACCTGGTCGCTGGACCACAAGGCGCTGTTCAAGGGCTACAAGAACCCCGGGGTCGAGGCGACCGCCGAGGCCGTCGAGGGCATCACCGGCCTGAAGATCCACTACTTCGCGATGGTCAACCTCAAGGGCTTCCAGAAGATGGTCGACGCCGTCGGCGGCGTCACCCTCAAGGTCCGCGACCGGATCCCGATCGGTGGCATCGGCGCACCGGTGACCGGCTACATCCAGCCGGGCACCCGCAAGCTCGACGGTTTCGACACCCTGTGGTTCGCCCGATCCCGGGAGTCGGCCGACGACTACTCGCGGATGGCGCGCCAGAAGTGCGTGATGAACGCGATGCTGCACCAGCTCAGCCCGGCCACGGTGGTGCGCAAGTTCGGCGCGATCGCCAAGGCGAGCACCCAGCTGATCACCACCAACATCCCGCGCTCGGAGATCACCAACTTCACCTCGCTGGCGCTCAAGGCACGCAACCAGCCGGTGCGCACGGTCTCGTTCGTCCCGCCGATGATCGTCACCGCGCACCCCGACATCGCCAAGATCAAGCAGCTGGTGCACAACGCCATCCACCCGCCCAAGAAGACCAAGAGCGGTGGCGGCAGCAAGCACGCGGCGAGCAACGAGGGCACCACCGGGGGCGCGATCGGCAACATCCACTCCGGGTACGCCGCCAACCAGGCGTCCGACCTCGGAGCAGCCTGCTAATAGAGTGCACGTCGTGCTCACTCCCCGCGTCGTCGCCGTCGTGGTGACGTGGAACCGTCGCGAGCTGCTCACCGAGTCACTCGACGCGCTGCGGGCGCAGACCCACGCACCGGTCACGGTCGTGGTGGTGGACAACGCCTCGACCGACGACACGCCCGCCCTGCTGGCCTCGCCGTACGCCGAGGGCCTCGAGGTCGTCCGCCTGCGCGAGAACACCGGAGGAGCAGGTGGCTTCACGGTCGGCATCGAGCGCGCGCTGGGTCACCACCCCGACCTGGTCTGGCTGCTCGACGACGACACCGTGCCGACCCCTACGGCGGCCGCCGAGCTGGTCACCGCGTGGGAGGGCTACCCGGTGCCGCCCGGGGGCAGGCGCCCGGCCGTGCTGGCCAGCCGGGTCGTGTGGACCGACGGGCGCGACCACCCGATGAACACCCCGCGCACCAAGCCGGGTGCCTCGGCGCAGGAGCGCGAGCGCGCCGCCGCGGTCGGCGCGGTGCCGGTGCGCTCGGCCTCGTTCGTCTCGATCATGTGCGACGCCGACCGGATCCGTGAGCGCGGCCTCCCGGTCGCCGACTACTTCTTGTGGAACGACGACTTCGAGTACTCCACCCGGCTGATCCGCGACGGCGTCGGGCTCTCCTGCCCTGCCAGCGTGGTGGTGCACAAGACCAAGGTGTTCGGCGGGGCGAACGCCGACCCGGGCGAGCGGTTCTACTTCGAGGTCCGCAACCAGCTCTGGGTCTTCTCGCGCTCCGGCTCGCTCAGCCTGCCCGAGCGCGGGCTCTACTCCGCCGCGACCGCACGTCGCTGGGTCCGGACCTTCGCCGGATCGAGCGATCGGCGGACGCTGCGCCGCGCGCTGCGCCGCGGCGTGGTCGACGGCCTGCGCCGCCCGCGCCCCAACGCCGACGTGCTCGCGCCCGCGCGCCCCAGGCCTCAGCTCAGCGGCGAGCCGGAGCCGTTCACCCTGCTGATCAGCACCTACGGTCGCGACGACCCGGGCCACCTCCGGCTCGCCTTCGAGTCCTCGGTGACCGACCAGACCCGCCAGCCGGCCGAGGTGGTGCTGGTCCAGGACGGTCCGGTGCCCGCGGAGCTGGCCGCCACGATCGCCGACATCGTGGCCTCCAGCCCGGTGCCGGTCAGGCACCTGGAGCTCGCCGACAACATCGGGCTCGGACCGGCCCTCGACGCCGGCCTGGCGGCTAGCAGCCACGAGATCGTGGCCCGGATGGACGCTGACGACGTGAGCATGCCCGAGCGCTTCGAGCGCCAGCTCCCGCTGATCGAGGCCGGTGCCGACATCGTCGGCTCGGGGCTGGTGGAGTTCGGGGAGGACGTCGACGACGTCGTGGGACGCCGTACGCCGCCGGTCGAGGCCGACGAGATCCGCCGGGTGATCCGCTTCCGCGACCCCTTCAACCACCCGACCGTGGTCTACCGCCGCAGCGCCGTGCTGGCCGCGGGCGGCTACACCGACATGGCCCTGCTCGAGGACTACCTGCTCTTCACCCGGATGGTCGAGGGCGGGGCGGTCCCGGGCAACCTGGCCGAGCCGCTGGTCTACTACCGCGTGGGCGCGGGCGCCTACGCGAGGCGCGGCGGCACCGACCTGCTGCGCAGCGAGCTGCGCCTGCAGCGACGATTCCGCCAGCTCGGGATCACCACCCGGACCGAGTACCTGCGCAACGTCGCGGTCCGCGGCGGGTACCGGCTGGTGCCCGAGGGTGTGAGAAAGGTCGCGTACCGCCGCCTGTTGGCGAACCGGTCGGGTCCAGCACGCGGCTAGACTGACCCGGGCCCCGAACGTGTCAAGGAGTGTGTGTTGGACCCCGATCTCGTCGTCGTCGGATCCGGATTCTTCGGTCTGACCATCGCTGAGCGCTGCGCGAACGAGCTCGGCCTCAAGGTCCTCGTCCTCGAGCGCCGTCACCACCTCGGCGGCAACGCCTACTCCGAGCGCGACCCGGAGACGAATGTCGAGGTCCACAAGTACGGCGCCCACCTCTTCCACACCTCGAACGAGAAGGTCTGGGAGTACGCCAACCGGTTCACCACCTTCACCGACTACCGGCACAAGGTCTTCGGCAAGTACCAGGGCCAGGTGTACTCGCTGCCGCTGAACCTCGCGCTGATCAACCAGTTCTTCGGCAAGTCCCACACCCCGGACGAGGCCCGCGCGCTGATCGCCGAGCAGTCCGCGGAGTTCGACACCGAGACCGCGAGCAACCTGGAGGAGAAGGCGATCAGCCTGATCGGGCGCCCGCTCTACGAGGCGTTCATCAAGGGCTACACCGCCAAGCAGTGGCAGACCGATCCCAAGGAGCTGAGCGCGGACATCATCACGCGCCTCCCGGTCCGCTACACCTTCGCCAACGGCTGGTTCTCCGACACCTACGAGGGCCTGCCGACCGACGGCTACACCGCGTGGCTGACGAAGATGGCGGACCACCCGAACATCGAGGTCCGCCTGGAGACCGACTACTTCGACGTCAAGGACCAGTACCAGGGCAAGGTCCCGATCGTGTACACCGGCCCGGTCGACGAGTACTTCGGCAGCTCCGAGGGCCGGCTCTCGTGGCGCACCGTCGACCTGGAGGAGTCGGTCGTCGAGGTCGACGACTTCCAGGGCACCGGCGTGGTCAACTACAACGACCAGGAAGTGCCGTTCACGCGGATCATCGAGTTCAAGCACTTCCACCCCGAGCGCGAGAAGACCCACCTGCCCGGCAAGTCGGTGATCGTGCACGAGTACTCGCGCTTCGCCACGCCGGACGACGAGCCGTACTACCCGATCAACACCGCCGAGGACCGCGAGAAGCTGCTCAAGTACCGCGACCTGGCCAAGAAGGAGCCGCTGACCCTGTTCGGCGGCCGCCTGGGCACCTACAAGTACCTCGACATGCACATGGCCATCGGGTCGGCGCTGTCGATGTACGAGAACAAGCTCAAGCCGCACTTCGCAGACGGCGCTGAGCTCACGTCGGGAGGCGTCGATGGCGAGTAAGTCAGGATCCACCACCGTACGACGGGTGCTCCAGCGCTTCGTCCTGCCGGCCGACCGCGACCTGGACGTCGTCCCGCTCTACGTCGACACCGAGGACGCGATGCTCGATGCCGACAAGGAGACGATCGGCTCGAACCAGACCGCCCAGAAGGTCAACAAGGCCGCTGCCCGTCAGGCCATCTCGGCGGGCACTTCGCTGCACCCCGACGCGATCCTGGACCGGCACCGCCTGCGCGTCGAGGAGTCCCAGCGGATCTCGCTGGGCACCTACTTCAACGGCTTCCCGGCCAGCTACTGGCGGCGCTGGACGATCGTGAAGGAGGTCCGGCTCGACCTGACCATCTCCGGTCTCGGCGCCAGCGTGATCGTCTACCGCTCGATGGCCAACGGCCGCTCGCAGCGCGTGGACGGCTGGACCTCGGAGAAGCCGGGCTCGAACTCCGCCTCCTTCGACCTGACGCTGACCCCGTTCGTGGACGGCGGCTGGTACTGGTTCGACGTCATCGCCGGCGACGAGGCAGCCGTGATCGAGGAGGCGACCTGGTCCGCCGAGGTCCCGGCCGACCGCGCCGAGATCGGCTCGGTGACGGTGGGCATCACGACGATGAACCGCCCCGACTTCTGCGCCGCACTGATCGCGCAGGTCGGCGAGGACGCCGCCGTGCACGCGCGGGTCGACGAGGTCCTGGTGATGGAGCAGGGCACCCAGAAGGTCGTCGACGACCCGGGCTTCGCGAAGGCCGAGGCTTCCCTGGGCGGCAAGCTGCGGGTCATCGAGCAGGGCAACATCGGCGGCTCGGGCGGCTTCGCCCGGGCGCAGTTCGAGGCGCTCAAGGGCACCTCGAAGTACGTGCTCTTCCTCGACGACGACATCATCGCGGAGCCCGAGAGCATCCTGCGCGCGGTTACCTTCGGCGACCTGGCCCGCCGGCCGACGATCGTGGGCGGCCACATGTTCAGCATCTTCGCCAAGGCGCGGCTGCACAGCTTCGGCGAGATCATCAACCGGCACCGCTTCTGGTGGATGTCGCCCAAGTCCGCCGAGGCCGACTGGGACTTCGGGGCGCGCAACCTGCGCAGCACCCGCTGGCTGCACCGCCGCCTCGACGTCGACTTCAACCCGTGGTTCATGTGCCTGATCCCGATGCAGGTCGTGCGCGAGATCGGCCTGAGCCTCCCGCTGTTCATCAAGTGGGACGACTCCGAGTACGGCCTGCGCGCGCAGGCGGCCGGCTTCCCGACGGTCTCGATGCCGGGCTCGGCGGTCTGGCACGTGCCGTGGACCGACAAGAACGACGCGCTGGACTGGCAGGCCTACTTCCACCAGCGCAACCGCTTCGTGGCGGCGTTCCTGCACTCGCCGTTCGAGCACGGCGGCCGGCTGATCCGCGAGAGCCTGAACCACCAGCTCAAGCACCTCTTCGCGATGCAGTACTCCACCGTCGAGCTGCGCCACCAGGCGATCGAGGACGCGCTGGCCGGGCCCGAGGGCCTGCACGCCGTGCTCGGCAGCAAGCTGGGCGACGTACGGGAGTTCCGCAAGAGCTGGGACGACGCCCGTCTCTCCGCCGACCCGGATGCCTTCCCGCCGGTGCGGCACAGCAGGCCGCGCCGCCGTACCGACACCTCCGAGATCCCGAGCAAGGCCTCGCAGCTCGTCTCTGCCGTCCTCGGCGGTCTGCGCCAGTTCCGCGGCACCCGCGAGCTCTCGCGGGAGTTCCCGGAGGCGAACATCCCGGCGATGGACGCCCGTTGGTACCACCTGGCTACGCTCGACTCGGCGATCGTGAGCATGCCGGACGGAACCTCGGCGGCGTTCTACCGACGCCAGCCCGAGCAGTTCAAGGACCTGTTCCGCCGTACGTTGGAGATCCACGAGCGCCTGTACCGCGAGTGGCCCACCATCTCGCAGCGCTACCGGGACGCGTTGGGGGAGATCACGTCTCCTGAGACCTGGGAGGCCACGTTCGCGGCCTCGATCAAGACTGTGCCCGACAAGGATGGCAAGTGAGCAAAGCAGCAGACAAGGCGCTGCGCCAGGCCGCGAAGAACCGTGAGATCGACGAACGCGGTCGGCGCAAGAACGCGGCCAGGCGTGCCCGGGCCCTGGCGGAGAAGAAGGCCGACTCGATGCCGGTCGTGGCCGCGTTCGGCGCGCAGGAGGTCCGTGAGGTCCAGGCCGAGCTCGTCGACCCGGCCCCCGTCGGCGGCATCGTCGAGGTGCTCCAGCAGCGCTACCTGCTGCGGCTGATCGTCCAGCGCCAGCTGGCCCAGCAGTACGCCGCCTCGGTGCTCGGCCTGCTGTGGTCCTACATCCAGCCGGCGATGCGCTTCGGGGTCTACTACTTCGTCTTCGGCGTCGTGCTCACCACGCACGCCGGCACCCCGAACTTCGCGCTGCGGCTCTTCGCCGGCATGGTCTTCGTGCACTACTTCAGCGAGACCTGGAGCAGCGGCACGCGATCGGTGCGCCAGAACCGGACACTGCTGCTGAAGATGCGGATGCCGCGCGAGATCTTCCCGGTCGCCTCGATGGTGGTCGCGCTCTACCACACGGGTCCGCAGATCCTGATCCTGATGGTCTGCTGCCTGATCGTGGGCTGGCACTTCTCGATCACCGCGGTCCTCGCGGGTCTGCTCGGCTTCTCGATCCTGCTCGTCTTCGCCACCGCGATGGCGTTGTTCTTCTCGGCGCTCAACGTGCTCTACAAGGACTTCCAGAACATCGTCCAGACGTTCACGCAGTTCCTGCACTTCATGGTGCCGATGATGTACCCCTACTCCGTGGTCGCCGGCCTGCGCGCCGACCACCCGGTGATCTACCAGCTCTACATGGCGAACCCGCTGGCCGAGTCGGTCCTGCTGATGCAGAAGTTCTTCTGGCAGCCGACGCTGACCGGCGACGTCAGCAAGGTGACGGCCGACAAGTTCCCCCCCGACCTGTGGGAGCGCGGGCTGATCATGCTCGCCGCGTCCCTCGTCCTCCTCTACCTGGGCCAGAAGTTCTTCACCGCCCAGGAGTCGAAGTTCCCGGAGCGTCTTTGATGGTTGACTCGATCGTGGTGCGCAACGTCACCAAGGACTTCACGATGCAGTACCACCGCACGTTGAAGCAGATGGCGGTGGCGACGGTGCGCGGCCTGCCGCTCAAGGAGCAGTTCCAGGCGGTCAACGACGTCTCGTTCACCGTCGAGCAGGGTGAGTCGATCGGCCTGATGGGCCTGAACGGGTCGGGCAAGTCGACGCTGCTCAAGCTGATCAACGGCGTGATGCGGCCCGACCAGGGCACCATCCGCACCCGCGGACGGATCGCCGGCCTGATCGCCACCGGCGCCGGCTTCCAGCCGCAGATGTCGGGACGCGACAACCTGTTCCTCAACGGCGCGATCCTCGGGATGAACGAGGCCGAGATCAAGCGGAAGTTCGACGCGATCGTCGACTTCGCCGACATCGGCAAGTTCCTCGACACCCCGGTCTCGCACTACTCCTCAGGCATGTACGCCCGCCTGGGCTTCTCGATCGCGATCCACGTCGACGCCGACATCTTCCTGGCTGACGAGGTGCTCGCGGTGGGGGACCGGCCGTTCAAGAAGAAGTGCGTCGTGAAGATGCAGGAGATCCGCCAGCAGGGCACCACGATCTTCTACGTCAGTCACGCCGCCGCCTCCGTGCGCTCGATGTGCGACCGCGTCCTGGTGCTGGAGTCGGGCCACCTGAACTTCGACGGCGGCGTCGACGAAGGCATCCGTTACCTGCAGTACGACGACGATGCCGACGAGATCGCCGAGTTCGGCGAGCAGGACGAAGAGCTCGGGGCCGACGTCTAGGCTCCGGTCGCCGCTGGTCGCCCTTTCGAGGCTTTTCGCGGAATGCATTTAATTACACCGTTGTAATTCAACGAATTACACGTTTGTAATTGTCGAGAATGTCTTGCCGAATGATGTTACTGATGTGAATCTTGTGACTCGTGTGAATCACTTCCCCCCTCACATGGAGTCACCCACATGCGTTTCAACCGCGATCGGTACGTCACGATCTGCCAGCAATTCCTGGTCACGGCTGCGGTCGTGGCCGTGGGTGCTTCGGCAGCCGGTGTGATGACCCTGCAGATCGTCGCCCCCGAGTCGCGCAACCCCGACGCCGGCGCCCAGGCGACCGACCTCGCCCCGGCCGTGCAGGTCTCGGACGGCTACGTCGCGACGCACGCGGTCACGCCCAAGGTGCGCGAGGTGAAGGTTCCCGCCCTGAAGCTGGCGAGCGCGCGCACCACGCCCGGCCTCGTCCTCGCCGCGCAGTCCGCACCGACCAAGGTGACCGGCTACGCGACCGTCGGTGTCACCTGGGCACCGGGGACCCAGGTTGCCGAGAACGCCATCCGCGTCCAGGTGCGGACCGAGAAGAAGGGCGCCTGGTCGCCCTGGCAGACCGCGCAGTACCACGACGAGCACGGCCCGGACGCCGGCGAGTCCGAGGGCAGCCGCCCCGAGCGGCCCGGCACGGACGCGGACGTCATCGGTGACGTCGACGCGGTCCAGATGCGGGTCGAGACGCTGAGCGGCAAGGCGCCCGCAGACCTGGAGCTGGCGGTCATCGACCCCGGCGCCACCAAGGTGGTGAAGGCCGCTGCGGCCATCGACACCGCGAAGCTTCCTTCCACCGACCGCGACGCGACGAGCTCCGCGCCGATCGAGTCGACGACGTCGTCGACGGACGGGACCACCACCGCTTCCGACCTGGACCTCGCTGCGATGAAGGTCGCCCCGAAGCCGGTGATCTACTCGCGTGCCCAGTGGGGAGCCAACGAGAACCTGCGCGACAAGAGCTCGCTGCACTACGGGACCATCAAGACCGGCTTCATCCACCACACGGTCAACGCCAACAACTACACCCCCGAGCAGGTTCCGGCGCTGCTGCGCGGCATCTACGCGTACCACACGCAGTCGCGCGGCTGGTCGGACATCGGCTACAACTTCCTGGTCGACCGCTTCGGGCGGATCTGGGAGGGCCGCTACGGCGGGGTGGACCGGGCCGTGGTCGGCGCGCACACGCTGGGCTACAACGAGTACGCGTTCGCGATGTCGGCGATCGGCAACTTCGACATCGCCCAGCCGCCGCAGGTGATGCTCGACGCCTACGCCAAGCTGTTCGCCTGGAAGCTCTCGATGTACGACATCCGCGCCGACGCGACCCACCTCTGGGTCAAGGACCGCTTCCTCAACGCGATCAACGGCCACCGCGACGTCGGGCAGACCGCGTGCCCGGGCCGGTACCTGTACGCCAAGATCCCCTCGATCCGTGCGGCGGCCCAGGTGATCCAGAACAACGCCCAGGTCCCGGCCGACCCGGTGAACCAGACCCCGGTAGCGGCGCCCAAGGGGCTCGCCGTACCGACCACCAAGCCGCTGGCGGCGACCACCCAGCCGTCCCTGCACCGTCCGGTGCGCACGAGCCTTGCCGGTTCGGGGTGGCCGGACCTGCTGGCCAAGTCGTCGAGCGGAGCCATCTCGGTCGTCCCGACCGAGGGCATCCTGTCCTACGGATCGCGCATCACCAGCCCGGGCAACTGGTCGGCGATGGGCATCATCGCGGCCGCCGGTGACCTCAACGGCGACGGGAAGTCCGACGTCCTCGCCAAGAACCGGAAGACCGGGATCACCCGGGTCTTCCCCGGCAAGGGCGACGGGACGGTGTCGCGCACCGGCATCGGCGCGACCAGCGCGTTCACCTCGGACAGCGCGATCTTCGGCGTGCGCGACTTCAACCGCGACGGCCACGACGACGTGATGGCGATCCAGAAGAAGACCACCGCGCTGCTGCTCTACCCGGGCAACGGCAAGGGCGGCTTCGGAGCACCGGTCGTGCTGCGCAAGCACTGGGGCTACGCGCGCACTGCCGGGGTCGGTGACTTCAACGGGGACAAGCAGCCCGACCTCGTGGTCGCGAACGGCGACCGCGGGCTCTACCTGGTCCCCGGCGCGTCCCGCGGCACCAAGCTCGGCTCGATGGTCCGCCTCGGCACCGCGCAGGCGACGGTCAAGAACGTCCTTGGGTGGGGCGACCTGAACGGTGACGGACGTCCCGACGTGCTGGTGCGCGAGTCCGGCACCGGCCTGGGACGGATGTACACCGGTGCGTCGACCAGCCGACTCGGTCAGGCCTACGGCGCGTTCACCGCGCTGCAGGGGCTGTCCTCGGCCAGCCTCGCCCCGATGGTCGGCTCGAGCGCGGCCGACATCGTCGGTCGCGACTCCTCGGGTCACCTCGTCGTGGTCCCGGCCAACGGCCGCCAGAACCTCGGCCGCCCGCTGCCCACCAACCTCAAGGTCACCGGCGCCTCCCAGGTCCTCGACGTGGGGGACTGGGACCGCAACGGGACCGGCGACGTGATCGTGCGGACGACCGGCGGCAAGGTGCTCCTGCTCTACCCGGGCCTGGGCAACGGCAAGTTCGGCCGGCCGCGCTGCCTGTGCGGCGGCTGGCGGACGGTCTCGCGCCTCGCGGCCGTCGGTGACGTCACCGGTGACGGCTACCCCGACCTCCTGGGCCGGATCGGCTCGGGCCCGATGACGATCTTCCCGGGCAACGGGAACAAGGCCTTCAAGGCCCCAGTACTCGCCCCAGCATCGCTGAGGACGTTCAACCAGATCGGCAGCGGCTCCTGGTCGCCCCGTGGTTCTGCGCTCCTCTCGGCCGACGGCTCCTTCGTGCCGGTGACCGCGAGCGATCTGGGGTCCGCCTTGCGGGCGGCGAACGGGTCGGCAGACTCGACGTACGACTCCTACGTAGGCGTGGGGGACGCCGATGGGGACGGCGTCGCAGACGTGCTGGCCAGGGAAAAGGGAACCGGCACCATCTGGTTGCTCCCGGGGAAGACGTCCGGTGGGTTCGCCCCCCGGATGTGGGTGGCGAACGGATACGCCGGCTACCAGCTGATCGGCTAGATCAGCTCCGTGGCCCGCAACGAAGCGGTGGCCCGCTCACTCTGGGAGTGAGCGGGCCACTGCGCCGTCCCGGCGTTCGCGACCAGCACCAGCGACCCGGTGCCGGCGACCAGGTCGAGCAGCAGCTCACCGCCCGGCTCCGCGAGCGGGTTCAGGTCGGTGATCACCCGCTCGTCCGAGGGTGCCGAGGGCATCAGCTCGGTGGGCTCGAGCGGGGAGAACACGTCGCTCTGGCCCGCCCAGAGCACGCCGTGGTCCAGCACGCCCTCCGGCAGCGGCTCGCTGAACCGGGTCGCGAAGGGGTGCAGCGCGCAGGCCATCGTGGTGGCCGCGCGCGGAGCGTCGGTGCGCGCCAGCGCGTCCGGACCGAGGATGGCGACCGGGGCGTCGGGAGCCAGCCCCAGGCCGCAGCTCCACGCCGCGCCGCGGAAGACGACCCCCAGCCAGTGCGGCGGAAGGTCCACGCGCAGGTCGTCACCGGGGTCGAGCATCAGCTCCTCGACGAAGAGGTTCGCGGTCTTCGAGACCCAGTTCGCGTACGTCGTCACCGACAGCTCGGTGCGCTCCCCGGTCGCGTCGTCGTAGAAGGTGACGAACGGGCTGGAGGGGTCGGTGCGCAGGCGCCGCTCGAGCAGGTCGGGGAAGGTGCTCATCAGGGCACCGTACCGGTCGTGAATGATGTGCCTCATGGATGATCACCTCAGCGGCGAGCTCTGGGCCGTCGTACCGGCGGGTGGCGCGGGCACCCGGCTCTGGCCGCTCTCGCGGGCCGCGGCCCCCAAGTTCCTGCACGACCTCGCAGGCGACGGCCGGACGCTGCTCCAAGGCACCTACGACCGGCTCGCACCACTGGTCGGCGACCGCCTGCTGGTGGTCACCGGGGTCGCGCACGCGGACGCCGTACGCCGCCAGCTCGACGCGCTCCCGGCCGACCACGTCCTGGCCGAGCCGAGCCCGCGCGACTCGATGGCCGCGATCGGCCTGGCCGCGGCGATCATCGAGCGCACCGACCCCGACGCGGTGATGGGATCGTTCGCCGCCGACCACGTCATCGCCGACCCCGAGGCCTTCCGCGCCTGCGTCGCGGAGGCGGCCGAGGTCGCGCGCACGGGTCTGCTGGTGACCATCGGCATCGAGCCGGACGGTCCCTCGACGGGCTTCGGCTACATCCGGCTCGCCGAGCGGCTCGAGGGCTTCGCGACCGCGCACGCGGTCGGAGCGTTCGTGGAGAAGCCGGATGCCGCCACCGCTGCGGCGTACGTCGACTCGGGGGACTACCGGTGGAACGCGGGCATGTTCGTCGCCCGGGCGAGCGTCGTGCTGGACCTGCTCGCCGCCGAGCACCCCGACCTCGCCCGCGACCTGCGTGCGATCGCCGCGGACCGGAGCCGGATCGAGGAGCTCTGGCCGGGACTGACCAAGATCG
>JBJMIO010000171.1:0-14694 GCA_045806765.1 Marmoricola sp. | reverse complement strand
CCACCCGGGCCCGACCTGCTCCTGCGGGACGGCCATGATCCCGGCGCTGTCGATGACGATGTCCAGGTGCCCGCCGAGCCCGAGCACCGTCCCGGCGTACGACGCGACGCTCGGCTGGTCGGCCAGGTCCATCGCACCGAGCGTGACCCGCCTCTGCTGATCCTCGGGCAGCGCCGCGATCGCCTCGGCCGCGAGCTCGGGACGCCGGGCCGGCACGAGGACCTCCTCGGCACCCGCAGCGAGCAGGGCGCGCACCATCTCGATGCCGATCCCGGAGTAGCCACCGGTAACCAGCGCACGCCGGCCGCCCAGGTCGATGCCCTCGAGGACCTCCCCGGCGGTGGTGTGCAGGCCGAAGCCCGAACCGAGGGGCGCCTGCCCGCCGGCCTGCATCACGTGCCGGCCGGGAGGTTGACGTCGAGGGTCACGGCTTCCCAGCGGTCGATCGAGGCGGTCATGTCGGCGATCTTCTCGCGCACCGCCTTGAGCACGTCGTGCCCGAGCAGCAACCGCAGCGGGGGATCGTCGAGCGCGGTCACCGTCAGCACGGCCGCGGCGACCTTGCGCGGGTCTCCGGGGAGGTGGTCGGCGAACTGCTTGATCAGGTCCTTGCGCACACCGACGTCCTCGGCGTACGCCTCGAGGGGTGCGCTGGACTCGTGCATCGACCGCTTCGCCCAGTCGGTGCGGAAGGCGCCCGGCTCGATCGCGGTGACGCGGATGCCGAAGCCGGCGACCTCCTTGGCCAGCGCCTCGGTGAGCGCCTCGAGGGCGAACTTCGTGGAGGAGTAGTAGGCGTTGGGCGGGTTGGCGACCAGGCCGGTCATCGAGGAGATGTTCACGACGTGGCCACCGCCCTGGGCGCGCATGCCGGGCAGCACCGCCTTGATGGTGTCGACGACGCCGAAGTAGTTGGTGTCGAAGAGCTGGCGGACCTCCGCGTCCTCACCCTCCTCGACCGCGGAGAGGTAGCCGTAGCCGGCGTTGTTCACGAGCACGTCGATCCCGCCGAAGGCCTCCTGCGTGGCGGCGACGGCTGCGGCGATCTGCGCCTTGTCGGTCACGTCGAGGGCGAGCGGGAGGGCCGCGGAGCCGAACTCGGCGACCAGGTCGGCCACGGCCTCGGTACGGCGTGCGGTCACCGCGACCTGGTGGCCGGCGGCGAGCGCGGCGCGGGCGATCTCGCGCCCGATGCCGGTCGAGCACCCGGTGATCAGCCAGCGTGCGTCGTGGGTCATCGGGAGACTCCTTCAGGCAGTCGGTTGCGCACGTACCCGGCCTGGCGCCGGGCGAGCTGGTCGGCACGTTCGGACTCGGTGACCCGGGCCAGCTGCGGCAGCTCGGTGTCGAGGTCGCCGAGGTCGATGACGCGGCCGCGAGCGGCAAGGTCCTCGGTGGCGCCGGCCGGGCCGAACTCGGCCATCCGCAGCGTCAGGAACCCCTCGCGCAGGCCGTCGGAGTCGATCCAGTTGGCCACGCCGGGGTTCTCCGGAGAGATCACGTAGGTGTAGGTGCCGTCCTCGTTCGCCGCCGACTGTGCCTTGTTGAGCGAGCCGGTCGAGCCGAAGATGTCGAGCGTGGTTCCCCAGGCGTTGCCCAGCGGGACCGTGAAGTACTCCGCACCGCCGTCGCTCACGTCGACGACGAAGGCCTGGCCGGGCTCGAGCTCGAAGCGGCCGGCGACGTAGACCTGGTTGACCATCGCGCCGTGCTGGGCGGCGGTCCACGCGAGCGAGAAGTGGTTCGCCGGGGTCTTGGACATGCCGTAGGAGAGCTTGCCGGTGAAGTCGGCGAAGTGCGCCATCATCGCAGCGGTGCGCTCGGCCTGCTCGTCGAGCGTCAGCGCGGGAGTCGACGGAGCGCCGCCGAGCCGCTCGATGGTGATGTGGTTGGGCTGGTCCTTCTCCCAGTCCAGCAGCACGTCACGGATGTAGAACTCGTGCGCCTCGGGGGTGGAGGTGATGTGGTTGGTGCGCCCGTTCTTCTCGCTGGCATCGACGGTGATCTCGTAGGTGCCGTCGGAGGCGACCTCCATCCGGCGGCCGTCGACGACGTCGATGGTGCCCATGTTCGCGTTCCACAGCGTGAAGTAGTTCTCGGTCATCCGGTGCTCACCGACGCGGCCCCGGATGACGTAGCGCTCGTC
This sequence comes from Marmoricola sp., assembly GCA_045806765.1. Lineage (GTDB taxonomy): Bacteria > Actinomycetota > Actinomycetes > Propionibacteriales > Nocardioidaceae > Marmoricola. Next base: position 12,548 of record JBJMIO010000171.1, on the reverse strand, counting down.
GCCGGAGATCGGGATCACCCGGTAGACCGAGTCGGGGTTGTCGATGCCCCACCGTGTGCCCGGGATCCGCCGGCCCTGGACCTCGTGGGCGAGCCGGGTGATGCAGGTGACCTTCGGGCGCAGCGGGTCGGAGTTGCTCGACCACACCGCCGCGGAGAACATCACCTCCTCGTACGCCGCCTCGAACCGCTCCCGCATCGCCGGGCTCGGCTTGGCCCGCGCCAGCCAGGTCTCGGCCACGTCGCGGTACGCCGCCTTCACGACCGCGTGCTCGACCAGCTCGAGGGCGGCGAGCTCGTGGGCGTGCTGCTCGGCGGTGGCGACCGGGTGCTCGACAGGGCTCATGGCCGGGACCGTAGCAGCGATCGGAGAAAAATGTCAGTACTGACAAAATGCTAGGTTGGTGCTGTGTCCGAGACGTCCGGCAAGTCCGAGCGCACCCGCACGGCACTGCGGGCGGCGGCACTGCGGCACTTCGTCGCCGACGGGTTCGAGGCCGCCAGCGTGCCCGCGATCGCGGCCGAGGTCGGCGTCACCGAGCGCACCTTCTACCGCCACTTCGCCACCAAGGACGAGGTCCTCTTCGCCGATCTCGTCGAGGGTCTGGCCTGGTTCCGCACCGCGATCCGGGCCCGACCGGCGACCGAGGACCTGGGCCGCTCGGTCCTCGAGGCGCTGAGCTCCGCTCCCACCGACCCGCGGCTGATGGTCGAGATCGCCCGGCTGCGCCGTGAGCTGCTGAGCCCGGAGCGGATCGAGCGCGTCTTCCGCGACCGGCAAGCCGCGATGGCGGGAGAGCTGAGAGTGCTGCTCGTGGAGCGCGGGGTCGACGCGCTCGCGGCCGGCGTACGTGCCGAGGCCCTGGCCGGTGCCGTCTTCGCCGCCGTCGCGGTCTGGAGCGAGCAGGACGGTCACGACCTGCGGGCACTGAGCCGCCTCACGGAGGAGGCTCTGGCCGCAGTCGCCCCCTTGCTTCGTTGACCGGCCCCCTCAGCGGAAGCGGCGCTCGTACTCGGTGAACCGCTCCCGGATCTGGGCCTCGGTCAGCCCGTAGGTCTCGGCGCGGTAGTCCGGTCGGGCGGTCTCGCGCGGACGGCGCGCCAACCAGTCGCGCATCGACACCTCGGCCTCGGCGATCAGGTCGAGCCCGATGGCGTCGTGCACGCGCGCGATCGACTCGACGGGCTGCTGGACGACGTCGGTGAAGGCGAGGTCGGTCACCGGGGCTGCGCCCGAGGCGTCCCAGCGCGCCCGCGTCTCCAGCGCCCGGTCGTTGGTCCAGCCCATCCGCTCGATCCACTCCACGCCGACCCGGTGCAGGTCGACGTGGTCGGAGTGCATCGCGTGCAGGGTGGCGTTCAGGCTGGCGCCCGACGGGATCGTCTCGAGCGGGTCGCGGTGCAGGTGCACCAGGTGCAGGTCGGGGAAGCGGGCGCGCAGGGTGTCGAGGTAGCCCAGGTGCGCGGGTGTCTTGAGCACCCAGCGCCCGACCTGCTCGCCGCGGCGGCGCTTGGTCCACTGCAGCAGCTGCAGCATCGCGTGGAGGTGGTCGTAGGCCGGGGTGAGGTCCTGGTCGTCGAGCCAGCGGCGGTACGTCGGCAGGTGGGCGCCCGACTCCGGGACGTGGGAGAGGAACGCCTGGTCGAGGAAGACGATCTCCTCCTCGGCCTCGAGCGCGTACATCGGGTGGATCGCGAACAGGTCGGGCGCGAACTGCTGGGTCTGCGCCTGGCGGTCCAGGCCGGCCTGGATCCGCGGGTCGGTCACCGCCGGGTCCCAGTCCAGCTTCGGTGCCGCCTCGAGGACCTCCCAGCCGTGCACGCAGGTGAAGCGCGGATCGGCGGCGAGCAGGCGCTGCGCGAGCGTCGTACCGCTGCGCATCATCCCGACCACCACGACCGGCGCCTGGATCACCTCCGCGGCGATCTCGGGGTACCGGCGTCGCCACTCGGTCGCACGCAGGCGCATCCGCAGGTTGTGCACCAGACCCCCGCGCACGATGTGCGCGCCGAGGTCGCTGAGCCCGGCGCCGGGGTAGTCGGCGGCGAGCACGGCGAGCGGCTCGTGGAAGGGGAGCGGTCCGAAGTCGTCGAGGTCTTCCTTGCGCACGGCGTCGGCGATGAGCGCGTCGGTGCTGAAGTCCACCCGCGAAACCTATGCTCAACCGCGTGGACAGCGCACGGGCAATCGAGAACCTGCTCTACACCTACGCCGAGCGGATCGACGCCGGTGACCTCGACGGGGTCGCCGCGCTGTTCGAGCACGCGACGATCTTCGGCCAGGAGGACGGGCCGCCCGAGACGCAGTTCGTCGGCGTCGACGGAGCGCGGAAGATGTACGGGATGTCGACCCGGATCTACGAGGACGACGGCACCCCGAAGACCAAGCACGTCACCACCAACGCGATCATCGAGGTCGACGAGGACGCCGGCACCGCGACCTGCCGCTCCTACTACTGCGTCGTGCAGGCCACCCCGGTGCTGCCGCTCCAGCCGATCATCGCGGGGCGGTACCGCGACACCTTTGCGCGCCACGACGACGGAAGCTGGTGGTTCGCCACCCGCACGATGTACGTCGACCTGATGGGCGACCTCAGCCAGCACCTCAAGTGGTGAGGTTCCAGGAGCAGGTCCGCGAGATGGTCAGCAGGTGACCGCGGCGCTCGCCCGCACGCGCTGAGGAGCGCCGGGGTCGAGCCTCTTGAACTTGTCGCCGATGATCACGTCCAGTCCGGGGCCGATGACCGTGGTGACCACGACCTTGGCGCCCTTGCCGAGCGCGAGCGCGACGAGCTGCGCGCGCGGGTCGTCGGCCTTGGTGGTGTGCACCTCGGCCCGGGCGACCTTGTCGCCGGTCGGGGCGTTGCCGACCGCGCCCGGCACGAAGCCCGCGCGCTCGAGCTGGTCGAGCGTGCTCTGGGCCCGCCCGGTCTTCTTCCCGGCGTTGAACACGCTCACGGTCACGTCGCCGCGGTGGACGTAGGAGGCGCCCTGCGGCACGCAGCCGCCGTTGTTGGTCGTCGTCGCGGCGGGCTGGTCCTTCTTCACCGGAGCGGTCAGGGAATTGAACCCCCAGATCGCCATGACCAGGGCGCACACGCCGGCCACGGCCAGCGTGACCCACGAGATCACCCTGGCGTTCTCCGGCTGCGTCATCCCGTCGCCTCGTGGACCCGGGCGTGCACGACGTGGCGCTGCTGGAGGGCAGCACGCAGCGCGCGGTGCAGGCCGTCCTCGAGGTAGAGCTCGCCCTGCCAGGACACGACGTGGGCGAAGAGGTCGCCGAAGAACGTCGAGTCCTCGTCCAGCAGGGCCGAGAGCTGGAGGGTGTCCTTGGTGGTCACGAGCTCGTCGAGCCGGACCGGGCGCGGCGGCAGCGCAGCCCAGTCCCGCGGCCCCATGTCGTGGGCCGGGTAGGGGCGCCCGTCGCCGATCCGCTTGAAGATCACAAGCCGAGGTTACGCGAACGAGCGGAGCCGCACCGAGCTCGCTCGTGTGCGCGCGTAGCGAGGAGCGTTGAGGAGCGCAGCGACGATCATCGAGTGCTCGAGCTTGCTCGTAGCCGAGTGGCCGACGGCTTGTTGACGAACAAGGAGAGGATCACGACGTCATCATAGGAAAGAGCGGGAAGAGGCCCGGGTTCCGGCGCGGCTACAGTCCTGCCATGGGAGACGAATCACTGAAGGACACGGTCGCCGCGGGTTACCAGTTCGAGGGGCCGGCACTCGAGCTCGGCGCCCTGGTGCTGGGTGCAGAAGAGCTCACCGATGCGCACGTCCGGATCCCGATCGGGATGCTCAACCGGCACGGCCTGGTCGCCGGCGCGACCGGTACCGGCAAGACCAAGACCCTCCAGCTGATGGCCGAGCAGCTCAGCGCTGCCGGCGTCCCGGTGTTCGCCGCCGACATCAAGGGCGACCTCACGGGCCTCTCGACCTTCGGCAAGGCCGATGACAAGCTCACCGCCCGCGCCGCCTCGGTCGGTCAGACCTGGACGGCCACCGCGTTCCCGGTCGAGTACTTCGCGCTCGGTGGGCAGGGCACCGGCATCCCGCTGCGCGTGACGATGTCCGCCTTCGGCCCGACGCTGCTGAGCAAGGTCCTCGGCCTCAACGAGACCCAGGAGTCCTCGCTCGGACTGATCTTCCACTACGCCGACTCCGCCGGCCTGCCGCTGCTCGACCTCGCCGACCTGCGCGAGGTCACCAAGTTCCTGACCTCGGAGGAGGGCAAGGCGGCGCTGACCGACCTCGGCGGGCTCTCCAAGGCGACCACCGGGGTGATCCTGCGCGAGCTGATCGCCTTCTCCGACCAGGGCGCCGACGCGTTCTTCGGCGAGCCCGAGTTCGAGAGCCGCGACCTGCTGCGCACGACGCCCTCGGGCAAGGGCCTGATCAACCTCGTCGAGCTCCCGAACCTGGTCGACCGCCCGGCGATCTTCTCCACCTTCCTGATGTGGTTGCTCGCCGACCTCTTCCACGACCTGCCCGAGGTCGGCGACCCCGACAAGCCGACGCTGGTGTTCTTCTTCGACGAGGCGCACCTGCTCTTCGAGGATGCCTCGAAGGCCTTCCTCGAATCGATCGCGCAGACGGTGCGGCTGATCCGCTCCAAGGGCGTCGGGGTGTTCTTCGTGACCCAGTCGCCGACCGACGTACCCGACGACGTGCTGGCACAGCTCGGCTCGCGCATCCAGCACCAGCTCCGCGCGCACACCCCGAACGAGGCGAAGGCGCTCAAGGCGACCGTGAACACCTACCCGACCAGCGGGTACGACGACCTCGGCCAAGTGCTCACCTCGCTAGGCATCGGGGAGGCGGTGGTGACGGTGATGAACGAGCGTGGGGCACCGACCCCGGTCGCGTGGACCCGGCTGCGCGCCCCCGAGTCGCTGATGGGCCCGGCCGATGCCGCCGCGATGAGCGCCGCGGTCCAGGCCTCCGCGCTCCAGCCCAAGTACGCCGCGACGGTCGACCGCGAGTCGGCCCGCGAGATCCTGGCCGGCAAGCTCGAGGCGGGTGCCGCGAAGGCCCAGGCCGAGCAGGCGGGTGCGCCGGCACCAGCCACGCCCAGCGCACCGAAGGCCCCCGCGCCGCGTGCGCGGAAGACCAAGGACAAGAGCGTCGTGGAGGAGGTCATGGGCTCCACCGCGTTCCGCCAGGTGCTGCGCACGGCCGCCCGCGAGGTCGTCCGCGGGGTGTTCAAGACCGGTCGCCGCTAGCCGCCGCACCCGTCGGGCCGGCCGAGACGCGCATCACCGTCTCGCCGCTCGGCACGCTATTGACAATCGTTCAACGAGACACGACGGTGAGTACATGGCTCACCTGTCTGCCCAGCGCGTGACATCCGCCGACGGGACCGAGATCGCGGTCTTCGAGAGCGGCAACCCCGACGGCCCGGTGCTGGTGGCGGTGCACGGCTACCCCGACAACCACACCGTCTGGGACCCGATCGCCGCTGAGCTCGGCGACCGCTACCGGGTCGTGACCTACGACGTGCGCGGCGCCGGCGCCTCGGGCAAGCCGACCGCGCGGGCGGCGTACCGGATCGAGCGGCTGACCGAGGACTTCGCCGCGGTCATCGACGCGGTGAGCCCGGACGCACCGGTGCACCTGCTGGGCCACGACTGGGGCGCGATCCAGTCCTGGGGGCCCGTGAACGACCCGCGGTTCGGGACCAGGATCGCGTCGTACACCTCGATCTCCGGGCCCTGCCTGCACTACGTCGGCGCCTGGATGCGCGACCGGTCGCACCCGATGGCCTCGCTGCGCCAGGTGCTGCACTCCTGGTACATCGCGGCCTTCCAGATCCCGTGGCTGCCCGAGCGCGTCGTCAGCCGCGCCGGGGTGGACGCCGGCATCGCGCGTGCCGAGCTCCGGGCCGGCGGCGGGACCACGCTGCGCAACCCGGTCACGCGCAGCACGGCCGACAAGGTCAACGGCATCAAGCTCTACCGTGCCAACATGCCGCGCATCCTGGCGCGTCCCCGCGCGGTGCCCACCAGCATCCCGGTGCAGGTCGTGGCGCCGACCCACGATCCCTTCGTCTCGATCCCGATCGCCACCCGGACCCCGGTCCCGTACGTCGAGGACCTCACCGTCCACCAGGTCGACGGCAGCCACTGGGTGGTCAGCGAGGACCCCGGGGCGATCGCAGCCCTGGTCGACACCTTCGCGACGGCCCGCAGCGCGACCTCCGCGGCTCCGGCTCGCGGGAAGCGCGCACGGCGGTGAGCGGGCCAGAGGTGAGCGGGCCCGAGGTGAGCAGGCCCGAGGTGAGCGAGGCGGAGGTCCGGGCGGATCACCCAAGAACGCCAGGAGCGTCATGACCTACCCGAAGATCGACCTCGACGGCGCGCACGTGCTCGTCACCGGCGGCGCCCAGGGCATCGGACGTGCGACCGCAGAAGCATTCGCCGCGCGGGGAGCGCAGGTGGCGGTGGGCGACCTGAACGAGGTGCTGGCCAAGGACGTCGCGCTGGCCACCGGCGGTTCCTCGCACGCACTCGACGTCACCGACCCCGACTCGTTCGCCGCCTTCGTCGCGGCCGCCGAGGCCGAGCACGGACCGGTCGACGTGCTGGTCAACAACGCCGGGGTGATGCCCAACGGAGGCTTCCTGGAGCTGGGCCCGCGCACCGACCGGATGACGATGGAGATCAACGTCTTCGGTGTCCTGACCGGGATGCACCTGGTGCTGCCCGGGATGGTCGAGCGCGGTCGCGGCCACGTCGTGAACGTCGCCTCGCTGGCCGGCAAGTTCCCGGTCAAGGGACTGGCGACCTACAACGCGAGCAAGTTCGCCGTCGTCGGCCTCACCGCGGCGACCCGGCTGGAGTTCGCCGACCGTGGCGTGAGCATCAGCGCGGTGCTGCCGTCGGCGGTCGACACCGCACTGGCCTCGGGCCTGGACATGCGCCCGATCCCGAAGGTGAAGCCCGAGCAGATCGCCCGGGCGGTCGTCGACTCGGTGAGGACCCGGAAGGCGGAGACGGCTGTCCCGGGCTACGTCGGCGCCCTGGCCGGTGCTGCGGCGATCACGCCGGAGCCGGCGATGCGGTTGCTGCGCAAGCTCGTGCGCGACGACCGGGCGCTGCGACCGGACTCCGAGGAGCGCCGGGAGTACCGCGAGCGGCTCGACGAGACCCGCTCGACGCGTCGGCCATCATGATCAGGTGACCCGCATGTTCGTCGCGGCGCTCCTGCCCGACGCGGTTGCCGACGACCTCGACGCCTTCCTCGAGGTACGCCGTGAGGCCGGCGCGCTGCGCTGGACCTCTCGCGAGCAGTGGCACCTCACGCTCGCGTTCCTTCCCGATGTCGCGGATGCCCAGGTCGAGCTGCTGCTCGACGCGCTCGCCGGAGTCGCGGGGAGGAGACGTTCGCTCTCCGCCCGCGTCGGGGGCGGGGGAGCGTTCCCCGGTGCGCACGCGGCGCGCGTGCTGTGGACAGGTGTGAGCACGGACGAGGAGGAGGAGCTCTCCCGGCTCGCTGCCGGGTGCCGGACCGCGGCGGCCACGCACGGCGTGGCGACGCCGCGGGAGAAGTTCCGCCCGCACCTCACGCTCGCGCGGAGCCCCCACCCGTTCGAGGCGACCCGGTGGATCCGGGTCCTGGAGGGGTACCGGTCGCCGGAGTGGCTGGTGGACAGGATCGCGCTGGTGGCGTCGTACCTGGGAGAAGGCGCTGGTGGACGACCGCGGTACCAGGTCCTGGCCGAGCTCGAGCTCGGCTAGCGGCTCAACGGCTCAACGGCTCAACGGCTCAGAGACTGCCGCGGAAGCTGGTGCGCGGCTCGGTCGGCAGCGCGGCGACGAAGCCGTACGCACGCTGCGCGGCGTCGTCGATCGCGTCCGGCGAGGCCTCGCGGGTCCGCTGGACGGGGACCTCGGCGGCGATCGTCAGCGGGACGCTGGTGCTGACGCCCGGAAGCATCGAGCGCGTGGCGTCCATCAGGACGGCGGCGCACGCGGCGGCGATCAGGACCAGTGCCAGAGCGATGACGATCATTGGGACCCCCCAGGTCTGCGGTTTCACCGTCCCCCAACGGTGTTGTGACCTGGATAACGAAGCCCGTGAGAAGGGGTTACGGCTTTCCTCCAGATTCGTCCCGGTTTCCTCACGGGTGGTGTTCGGGGGCGCTCATGCGGGGCCACTACCGATGAGATCCCACCGTAGCCACCCGGGTGCTGGCGCGCAGCAAACTGACGGAAAAGATTTCCTGAACCTGTCTGCCGGACCCCTCGGTGCGCCGCGGTGAGCGGGTCTAGGTTGTCCGCTATGACCCAGCGCAGTGCCGGCGTACGGCTGTTCTCCTGGCGGGCCGTGATCGGCCTGCTGCTCGCGCTGGGCCTCTCGGTGAGCCTCGTCCAGGCGGCTCCGTCCGGGACCGCGGTCGGCGACGACGTGGTGGGACCGAAGCTCCCGCTCAACGACCTCGAGGCCCTGCTGGCGCTGACCGGCTCCCAGCTCGCCCAGCAGCTGACGCCGGTGATGGTGCCGGCTCCGCCGCTGCAGCCCGTGCCGCGGGCGACCTGCGGTCCCGGCTCGCGACCGCTGGCCGGCATGCAGGGACGCGTCACCAAGGCCGACATCGCCCTGCCTGCCGCCCGGCGTGGGTGGACCTGCAACCTGCACGAGGTCTCCCGGCTCAAGACGCCCGGCGGGTTCCGCACCTGGCGCTACACCGACGCAGCCGGCCACACCTGCGCGTTCTACGACACCTCCTTCACCGGTCCGGCGAACATCCTCAGCCTCCTCGCCGGCCCGACGCTCGGGGTCAAGGTCGTCGACATGACGCACCCCGCGCACCCGCGCGTCACCAAGACGCTGGTCTCGCCGGGCATGCTCGCCCCGCACGAGTCGCTGAACCTCAACATGCGTCGCGGCCTGCTCGGCGCCGAGGTCGGCAACGGGCTGACGCTGCCCGGCACGATGGACCTCTACGACGTGCGCCACGACTGCCGGCACCCGGTCCGGCTCTCGATCACCCCGATCGCCACCGGTCACGAGAGCGGGTTCAGCCCCGACGGCCGGACGTTCTGGGTCGCGGGAGGCGCCGGCTACATCTACGCCTTCGACGTCACGAACCCGCGCAAGCCGCACGAGCTGTGGCGCGGCGGCTACTACAGCCACGGACTGAACCTCTCCGCCGACGGCCGCACGCTCTACCAGACCGATCCGATCAACGGGAACCTCGGCATCCTCGACGTCAGCCAGATCCAGGACCGGGTGCCGAACCCGAAGGTCACCGAGATCAGCCGCTCGACCTGGAACACCGTCTCGATCCCGCAGAACACGATCCCGTTCACCCGCAACGGGCACCGGTTCCTGATCGAGTTCGACGAGTTCGCGTTCCGCTTCAACCCGTTCACGGTCGCCGACCACGCCGGCGCCGCCCGGATCTTCGGCATCGACGACCCGGCGCACCCGCGGATCGTGGCGAACCTGCGGATGACGGTGAACATGAAGGCCAACCACAAGCTGGCGAGCAACGATCCGACGCCGCTGCCGCCGAACCAGATCCTGGGGAACGCCTTCCACTACTGCGGGATCCCGCGCCAGCTGAACCCGACGATCGTGGCATGCTCGACGATCAACTCGGGGTTGCGGATCTTCGACATCCGGCACCCGCGGCACCCGCGCGAGATCGGCTACTTCATCGCCCCGCCGAAGCTCGGCCGTCCGCTCGGGCTGCTGCCGGGCAACGTGGCGATGTCGCAGCCGGCCTTCGACGCCAAGCGCCGGCAGGTCTACTACACCGACGCCGGCTCCGGCTTCTACGTGCTCCAGCTCAACCGCCGTTCGTGGCCCCGGAGGTGACCCGGAGCCGGCGGACCGCGGTCGTGGCGGCGCTGGTCGTCCTCGCGGTCCTGGCGGGCGGCATCGCGATCGGTCGTGCGAGCGCGCCGGACCGCACCTCGTCATCGGACTCGTCGTCGTCCGGGTCCTCGTCCGGGTCCTCGTCCGGGCACGCCGCCGCACGACCTGGTGCGGCCGACATCGGCTTCGCCCAGGACATGGCGATCCACCACGACCAAGCCGTGCTGATGTCCTCCCTCGCGGTCACGCGGGGCGGTACGGCGATCCGGGCGATCGCCGAGTCGATCCTGACCGGCCAGAGCCAGGAGGTCGGCCTGCTGCGCGGCTGGCTGCGGCTGTGGGGTGCACCGGGTGTCGGCCGGCACCCGATGGCGTGGATGGGTGGCCACGCGATGGCCGCCATGGACATGTCCGGCTCGGGCGACGTGCTGATGCCCGGCATGGCCAGCCCGGCCGACCTCGACCGGCTCTACGCGGCGACCGGGTCCCGCTTCGACGTGCTGTTCCTGCAGCTGATGATCCGCCACCACGAGGGCGGGCTGCTGATGGCCAAGGCTGTCGAGGACCGGTACCCGCTCGCGACGACGCTCGCCGCCGCGCAGGGGATCAGCAGCGAGCAGCTCGAGGAGCTCGGCACGATGCGTGCCCTTCTCGCCGCGGCGGGCGCCAAGCCGCTGCCGTCCCCGACGCTGCCCTGAGGCCTGACTAGGCCGGCTGGACCCCGTCGACGTGGACCGGCACGGTGTCGTCCCACGGCTGCCGGGTCACCATGTCGGCGACCTCGATGTGGCCCCGCTCGAACTCACCGGTCGCCGCATCCACGATCCGGTACTGCTGGCGCTGGCGGTGCAGCGGCTGGGCGTCGATGAGCACGACCCGGACCTCGCCCGGCTCGAAGGAGCAGCGTTTCTGCAGCGCCTCGATGAGCTGCTCGTTGTGCATGTGGCCGTCGCCGAAGTTCCAGCCGATCGCGGTGCTGCAGATGCGCTCGCCGTCGAGCAGGATGTAGTGCGACTCGTCCACGTCGGCCAGGGCCCGGTGCGCCAGGGTGAACATCGCCCGGCCGTGGCTGTTGAAGCTGCGGAAGGCGTAGCCCATGAACAGCATCATCTGGGCGTTCTCCGGGCTGCCGTAGAACTTCTCCATCTGCGCCTGCGGCATGCTCGCGATCGAGACCACGTTCTCCTCGATCTTCGCCGACGCCGACGGCTTCACGCACCACAGCCCGACGTCCCAGTTGCCGGCGTAGTAGCGCATCCCGGGCAGGAAGGAGATCTTGCGCGGGAACAGGTTGCCCAGCACCACCGTGCCGGCCGAGACGGCCAGCAGCAGCAGCGGCAGCGGTGAGGTCATCTGCCCGAAGCCGATGCCCGGATGGCCGACGAAGAGTGCCAGCACGCTGAACATCATGAAGACGTTCCACTCCAGCGGCACCCCCATCGGGATCGCGGAGAGGATCCCGAAGTGGAAGCACAGCATCGCGATCGCGGCGATCGCACCGACGGTGCCGCCGTGGCTGAAGAACAGCACCAGCGGCACCAACCCCTCGACGGCGGTCGAGACGTGCGCGATCAGCCGTGAGGGCCGCCCCGGACGCAGGTCGTCGGGGAAGTTCTCGAAGAACTTGCGCTTGAGCCAGCGCGGTCGCAGCACCGGGTTGTTGCTCATCATCGTGGAGATGACGAACGGGAAGTGCTTGGTCAGCTTGGAGGTCGCCGCGCCCATCCAGATGGTCAGGCAGACCAGCTTCGCGGCCAGGGTCATGTCGAGGCCGGACTGGCCGGCGAAGAGGAACGTCACCGTCAGGGCACCGTAGACCTCGCCTCGGGCGGCCAGGAAGATCACCTTGTCGCGCAGGCTCAGCACGCCGAGCAGGCCGAGGATGGTCCAGATCTCCCACATCGGCAGCACCCCGACCGAGGTGTGCAGCCCCGGCACCGGGCCGGTGCCGTCGGAGAACAGGGCGACGACCAGGGCGACCAGCAGGGCGGCGTACAGAAGGGCGTCGAAGGGGGTGCGCGTGTCGCCCCGGGTCAGCGGGACGCGACCGGGCCACGGTGGCAGGCGGATCGTGCCGGGACGCAGCCAGTAGAGGATCGAGCCCATCGGCGGGACGAACCGGTTGTTCAGCGGACCGAAGCCGCAGCCCAGGCCGACGACCTCGAAGAGCATCGTGAACAGCACGACCTTCTCGAAGACGATCGGCTCGTCGTACCAGTCCTTGACGTGGGTGAAGCCGTCGATGCCGCCGGTGCTCAGCGCGAGCAGCCAGGCCACCAGGACGTAGGCGAGGATCTTGAGGACGTAGAAGAGGTGCAGCACCACCGGGGTGCCGAAACCGACCTGGGCCCAGTGCTCGGCCATCGGCCGGATCTTCTCCGCGCGCGTGCCCTGGCTCCACGACGCGAAGTCGACCTCAGGTGCGTCCTGCTTGAGAAAACCCATCGGTGAGAACCCTTCCTGCCGCTCGGCTGGTTCGTAGTCTGCACGCGCGAGGGCGTGACGACGAGCGGTCGCGGGATTTGGACCATGGGTTCCGGGGACGCGGGGGGAGTGCTTTGACTCGCGATCCGCAAAACCGCGGACAGCACCGCAGAGGAGCGGTGCTGTCCGATCGGCGGAGGATAGGGGATTCGAACCCCTGAGGGCGTTAACCCAACCCGCTTTCCAAGCGAGCGCACTAGGCCACTATGCGAATCCTCCGTCGGAGAGGTTACCGGTCCCGATT
>JBJMIO010000170.1:0-41973 GCA_045806765.1 Marmoricola sp. | reverse complement strand
GCCGTCGCCGCAGCGATCGCCCTGGGCATCAGCCTGTCCGGCGGAGGGGACGAGCCCACGAGGCCCTCAGCCCAGACCCTGAGCGGATCGACTCCCACCTCGACGCCGACCGGGACCCCGGCACCGGTGACCGTCGTCGATCCGCCGGTCGCGCACACGGCGCGTTCGAAGCCGCGCAAGACCGCGTCGCCGAGCACCTCGACGACCCCGGCGAGCAGCGCGACGAAGAAGCCGACCTCCAAGCCGACGCGGACCACCTCGCACCCGAATCCGGGTCCGACGTCCTCCCCGACGCGGCCGTCCTCGCCGACCCCGACACCCACGCCGAGCCCGACCCCGACCTGCCGGGGACTGCAGAAGCTGCTCAACCTCTGCTGATCCCCGGACCGATCCCGGACCGATCCGGACCGATCCGGGGCCGATCCGGGGCCGATCCGGGGCTGATCCGGGGCCGGTCCACCGGCTACCGTTCTTCCCATGCCCGAGCTGCCCGAGGTGGAAGCGCTCGCCCGGGACCTCACCGGGCGACTGGACAGCCGCGCGATCGTCCGGGTCGACATCGCGAACTTCAGCTGCCTCAAGACCTACGACCCGCCGGTCACGGCGCTGTCCGGCGGCATGATCGACGGGGTCAGCCGGCGCGGCAAGTTCCTGGTCTTCGACGTCTCCGGGACCTACCTGGTCCTGCACCTCGCCCTCGCCGGCTGGGTGCGGTGGAAGGACGAGGTCCCGAAGCTCCCGGCGAAGCCGAACAGCAAGTCGCCGCTGGCCGCGCGCATCGTCCTGGACGACGGCAGCGGGCTGGACATCACCGAGGCCGGGACCCGCAAGAGCCTGGCGCTGTACGTCGTCCGCGACCCCGGTGAGGTCGAGGGCATCGCGCGCCTGGGGCCCGACCCGCTCTCGGACGACTTCACCCCCGAAGTGCTCGGCGCGATCCTCGCCGAGGCCGGCCGTGCCCAGATCAAGGGCGTGCTACGGATGCAGAGCAACATCGCGGGCATCGGCAACGCCTACTCGGACGAGATCCTGCACGCCGCAAAGATGTCCCCCTTCAAGCCGGCCAACAGCCTGACCGACGTCGAGCTGCAGCTGCTCTTCGACACGATCCGCGACGAGCTCGGTGCTGCCCTCGGGCGCGCCGACGGGCTGGCGCCCAGCGAGCTGAAGGGCGAGAAGAAGTCGAACATGCGCGTTCACGGGCGGACCGGCGAGAAGTGCCCGGTGTGCGGCGACATCGTGCGCGAGGTCTCCTTCGCCGACCGCAGCCTGCAGTACTGCGCGACCTGCCAGACCGGCGGCAAGCCGCTTGCGGACAGGCGGCTCTCCAAGCTCCTGAAGTGACCTCGTAGCCTGGGTGCATGAACGGCGTCCCCACCATCTCCGTCGACCAGATCCCTGCCGAGCTCCCCGCCGGGGTCACGCTCCTCGACGTGCGCGAGCCCGTCGAGTGGGCGCACGGTCGCGCTCCGGGCGCGCTGCACGTGCCGATGAACGACGTACCGGACCGCGTCGAGGAGCTGCCCGAAGGTCAGCTGCTGGTGATCTGCAAGGTCGGCGGACGCTCGGCGCAGGTCGCCGGCTACCTGGTGCAGCGCGGGCTGGACGCGGTCAACGTCGACGGCGGCATGCTCGAGTGGCAGGCAGCCGGGCGGCCGATGGAGAGCGACGCCGGGGTCCCGGTCGTCTTCTGATCAGTCCCGGTAGCCGGGATGTCCCCGGCCGCCGATCCCGCGCGCGGCGGACAGCTTGGTCAGCAGCGCGACCAGCTCGCGACGCTCGGGCGCGGTGAGGCCGGCTCCGATCTCGCGGTCGTGCTCGACCACCGTCGCCAACACGGCGTCCAACGTGGTCCGGGCCGTCGACGCCAGGTGCAGCTCGTGGTGCCGGCGGTCGCTCTCGCTCCGGCGTCGCTCCACGAGTCCGCGGTCCCCGAGCTCGTCGAGCAGCTTGACGACCCGGCTCGGGACCGCGCCGATCGCTTCGGCGAGCTCCTGCTGGTTGATGCCGGGACGCAGCGCGAGCACGCGCAGCACCCCGACGTGCGCCGGGGTCAGGTCGAGCGGCGCGAGCCGGCGCGCGAGCTCGCCGGCGGAGTAGGCGCCCAGCTGGCTGAGCAGCAGGGCCAGGCCGGAGGGTCTGGTCACGCACACCAGTTTGCCATGAACCACTCACCGGTGTAATAGTTCATATCATGAACGATTGGACGGCAGATCGACGCACCCGGGTGCTGCTCGCGGTCGCTGCCGTCCTGGTCGCCTCGGGCCTCTTCCACCTCGGGGTCTTCGTCGTCGACGACCGGCCGTGGCACGGGCCCGTCTCGTGGCGCAAGCCGTTCGACTTCGGGCTCTCCTTCGGCCTCACGCTGGCCACCGTCGTGTGGGTCACCGCGCGGATCCGGATCAGCGCCGCGCGCCGGATGCTGCTGCTCACCGTCTTCGCGGTCGACTGCGTCGTCGAGGTCGGCGGCATCACGCTGCAGGCCTGGCGCGACCAGCCCTCGCACCTCAACACCACCACACCGTTCAACACCGTGGTCGCGATGGGCCTGGCCGTCGGCGGAGCGGTGCTGATCCTCGTCCTCGGCGCATTCGCGGTGCCCGCGCTGCAGGGCCGCGTCGAGGGTCCGGCCAGCACGGTGCTCGCCTACCGGGCGGGCTTCGCGCTCCTGCTCGCCGGACTCGGCTCCGGCGCCGCGATGATCGCGCGCGGGTCGATCGCCCGGGCGCACGGGGACCCGGCCACGACGATGTACGCCGTGACCGGGTTCCTCAAGGACTTCCACGGCGTGACGTTGCACGGCGTGCTCGTCCTGCCGGCGCTCGACTGGCTGCTCGAGCGGCGCGGTACCGCTCCGGCCCGACGCCTGGCGCTGGTCCGGGCTGCGGTCGGCCTGTACGCCGCCGCGGCACTCGCCGTGCTGGTGGCCGACCTGGTGCGCGCCACCTGATGCCCACGAGCTGACCCCCGAACCAGCCCCCGAGCCGGCCCCCGAGATCTCAGCGGTAGGTGACCCGCCCGCAGGCGTCGCACTCGAAGCGGCGCACCTCGCCACCGTCGTCGTACTCGACGAAGCGGAGGCGGAAGTCGCACGGGGTCTCCAGCGCGGCACCCGGGCAGCGCTCGAGCACGGTGACGACAGCGGTGGCCGCTGGCGCGACCACCGCCGTCCGGGTCTCCGCAGCTGCGGTGGGAACCACCTGGAGGTGGCGCCGCGACCGCCGCCGGACGGGCGTGCGACCGACCCGCAGGACAGTCATGGCAGTCGACGGTCTTCCACGACGGTGCTGGTGCGACTGCGCTGCGCGTTGACGATCAGCGACAGCACGATCGCCAGGATGCCGGCCACGATCAGGATCGTGCCCAGGGCGTGGTCGTCGACGTGGCTGATGTTGAAGTTGACCACGTCGAGGTCCAGGACGAGACCGAGGACGAGCAGGACGATGCCGAGTCCGATAGCCATGATGAGCTCCTTTCGTCGAGGGGTCGGGTCAGGCGCGGCGCGAGCCGGCGCCGCCGAAGATCGAGACACCGCCGGGTCCGACCAGGAGACCGACGACGATCAGCACGAGGCCCAGGAGCAGCGACCCCTGGAGCAACGTGACGATGCCTGCGATCACGAGGATGACGGCGAGGATCCAAAGCAAGCTGGGCATGGTTGTGCTCCTTCGTTGACGCACCCCGATGGGTGCAGATCAGAAGTACCCGCGCCGGAAGAGATCAATCGGTAGCGACTTCGGAGGAAAAAACGTCACGCCGCGCCGGGTCCTAGGAGAAGGCGTCGGGGAGCGGCACCTGCAGGGCGGACCGCAGCCTGCGGGCGTACTCGGCGCGCGTGATCTCCACGACACCGAGCGTCGCGAGGTGCTCGGTCTGCCACTGGGTGTCGAGGACCCGGGTCGCGGCGTGCTCGTCGGACAGCAGGCCGACCAGGTGGACGAGTGCGACCTTCGAGGCGTCCCGGGCGTGGGAGAACATCGACTCGCCGGCGAAGAGCCCTCCGATCGCGATGCCGTAGAGACCGCCGACGAGCTCGCCCTCGTGCCAGGTCTCCACCGAGTGTGCCCAGCCGAGCTCGTGCAACCGCTCGTAGGCCGAGGCGATGTCGGCATCGATCCAGGCGCCGTCGCGGTGCGGGTCGGCGCACGCGGTCACCACGTCGGCGAAGGCGGTGTCGACCCGCACCTCGTAGCGGCGTACCGACCTGGCCAGCGACCGCGTGACCCGAAGCCCGTCCAGCGGCAGCACCCCCCGGCGCGCGGGGCACCACCAGCCGACACCACCGCGGTCGTGCGGCATCGGGAAGAGGCCGGCGCGGTAGGCGGCCAGCAGCGTGGCCGGCTCCAGGTCCGCTCCGACCGCGACCAGGTCGCCGGCCTGCGGCGGCACCTCGGGCATCGTCCACGGCGTGGGCCCAGGGTCGGTCGGCATGGGTCCATCATGACGGTCGCGACGAGCCGCACGCCGTTCCGGCGGCCCGGCTGGCAGCCGCCCGTAGGCTGGAGGCATGAGCACGGCCAAGCGAATCGGCGCCGCCCTGGCACCGAAGGTCACCCAGATCGCGCCGAACCTGTCGGCGGCGTTCGTCCACCAGGCACTGGCCAAGGCGATCACCGGCGTCGGCCCGCTGCCGGGCGCCGCGGCGGCGGCGGACAAGCAGCTCGCCCAGAACGACGGCGACCTGGTCCGCGCGACCCACGACGTCATCGAGAACCACGTGCGGTACGCCGCGGCGCAGGGCTTCCTGACCAACCTCGGCGGCCTGGTCACGATGGCGGTCACGGTGCCGGCGAACATCACCGGGCTGGCGCTGATCCAGTGCCGGATGGCCGCGGGCATCGTGCACCTGCGCGGCTACGACCTCGACGACCCACGCACCCGGGCCGCCATCCTGGCGTGCCTGCTCGGCGAGGAGCGGATGCTCGCGATGGTGAAGAAGAGCGAGCTGCCCGGGACCCCGATGGAGATCGCGGAGTCGACGACCTACGCGCGCACGCTCGACGTGGTGCTGGCCAACGAGGTCGCCTCCGAGCTCATCACCCGCGCAGCGGGCAAGCGGGTCGCCACCCAGGTCGGGCGCCGGGTGCCGGTGGTCGGCGGTGCGGTCGGTGCCGGCACGGACGCGTTCACGACCTGGCGCGTGGGGCGGTACGTCGAGCGCGAGTTCCTGCCGCCGGCTCAGTCACCGCGCAAGCGGCGGTAGGCAGCGAGACCCGCGCCGGCCGCCTTGTTGTCGGCCGCCTTCGCGACGAGCTTCTGCTTCAGGCGGTAGCTGCGCGTCGAGTACACCGCCTCGAGCTGGCGGTGCTGCTCGGCGATGACCTCGTCGCGGGCGGCGATCTCCTCGCGCAACCGTCCGCCCTCGAGCGTCATCGCGGTCAGGGCGCGCAGCAGCACCGGCGCGAGCTCGGCATCGGTCACGCTCGCCGGGTCGACGTACGGCGAGGCCGGGCGCGGAACGAGGTCGTCGAGGTCGCCGACGACGTCGTAGCCACGACCGGCGATGTCGGCGACCCAGGCCCGGCTCAGCTCCTCGGCCCACGCCCAGGTGGCCTCGGGCAGCGAGAGCCGCGCGGAGGTGCGCTCCTTCGACAGGTTCTGGTGCACCAGCGCCTCGCGGACCAGGGCCCGGTAGTGCTCGTTGGCCAGGACGCCGTTGACCTGCTCGTTGAGCGCGCGGACCACCGAGACCTCGGCGACTCCGAGCGAGGCGTTCTTCTTCTCCGCCGGGACGTCGCCCTCGGTGGCGAGCCCGAAGACCACAGCGAAGCGCTTCCACAGCAGGTCGGGCGCGGACCCGGCCGGCGGCACGGTGACCAGGTGCACGCGCTCGGGCGGGAGCGTGGAGCCCCAGCGGTCCAGCACGTCCGGGGTCTCCTGGACCCCCCAGAACCACTGCGCCAAGATCGAGTCCCGGGCGGGGTCCTGGATGCCGGCGAGGAACTCGGCGTACGTCTTGACCCGTCGGTGCTTGACGTTCTCCTGCCACTCCGCCGGGATCTGACGGGCCAGGTCGCGCGCGGAGACCACCACGTGCACCTCACCGCCGAGCGACTCCAGTGCGCGGGCGACCTCCTCGCTGCGTGCGCGGGCGAGGATCTCGTGGCTGATGATCGCGGTGCCCGGCCACGCGCGGACCTGGGCAGCGAGCCGGTCCCAGTGCCCCACCGCCTCGGCCTCGAGGCCGCCCCACTTCAGCCCCATCAGGTCGACGGCGGCCAGGAAGTGCTGGTCGAACCGGTCGGCCGGGTAGAGCACGCCGCTCTCGAGCAAGGTCTCGCGGTGGGCGTAGAACTGCTCCTGGAGGAACGAGGTACCTGTCTTCGGGGACCCCACGTGCAGGATCACCTTGCTGGCCACTGGAACCTCGCTGCTGGTCGATCGCCGGGGCTCGAGCCTACCAATCCGGGTCCGCCCCTCCGCAGGTCCGTCTGCTCAGCTGCCGATGATCTTGCGGGCCAGGCGACGCACCGGCGAGCGCTGGATCGGGGCGAGGTGCCCGACCACGGCGGCAAGGCTGGCGATGGCCGCGTCCGCGACGTCCTCGGCCGGCGGCTCGTCGGGGTGCACCCAGACGTGGTCGGGCCCGGGTCGCACCGGCACCAGGTCGTCGAGGTCGCCGACCAGGTCGACCTCGGAGCCGCTGAGCCACTCGAGCCACTCCGCGGTGACCGCCTCGATGAACTTCCAGCGCGGCTCGGGGACGACCACCGGGATCGGGTCGGGGCGCTCGCCGAGGGTGTTGCGCACGACGACCTCGCGGACCAGCTCGAGGTACGTCGCCCGCGGGAGCCGGCGCGGTCCGAGCAGCTTGTTGAGCCGGCGCACCAGGGAGGCCTCCGCGGCCCCGAGCGAGGCGTTGAACTCGGTGCTCTCCTCGGTCGCCACAGCCGGGTCTACCCCGACGACGCTGCAGAACCGGCGCCACAGCTCGCCGACCGGTCCGGTCCTGGGCGGCACGGTCACGACGTGGATCCGCTCGGTGGGCAGTCCGTTGCCCCAGCGGGTCAGGATGCCCGGCAGGTCCTGCACTCGCCAGAACCACAGCTCGGTGCCGTTCTTGCGTGCCTGCACGATCTCGACCATGAACTTCTTGAACGACTTCCGGCTGCGGTGCTTGACCAGCTCCTGCCACTCCGCGGGCACCTGCCGGGCGAGGTCGCGCGCGGTCAGCACGACGTGGACCTCGTCCTCGGCGAACTCGCTCATCACCCGGGCGACCTGCGCCGGGCGCGCGGCGGCGAGGATCTCGTGGCTGATCAGGACGTCGCCGGGGGTCCGCCTCGCCTCGGCGACCAGCGCGTCCCACTGACCGCGCGCCACCTCGCGCTGCCCGGCCCAGCGTTCCTCGATCAGGTCGAGGGCCGCCTCGAAGTGGTCACCGGTGCGCGTCGGCAGGTAGGTCAGGCCGTGCTGCGCGATCACGTCGCGGTTGCGGGCGAAACGGTCCTGCACGTAGGACGTGCCGCTCTTCGGGGTCCCTATGTGGAGGAAGACGCGGCGAGCCATGGCCGCATTCTGCCGCAACGGACGGGCGCGTGGCTGTCGAGAGGCTGTGCACCACCTCGGCGAGCGGGACGCCGGCCTCAGCTCAGCGCGGTCACCACGCGCGAGACGCTCGGCTTGCCCAGCACCTCGCCCATCCACACGCTGGTCGCGACCAGTGCGTCGAGGTCCACGCCCGTCTCGACCCCGAGGCCCCGGAACATCCAGACGAGGTCCTCGGTGGCCAGGTTGCCGGTCGCCGACCCGGCGTACGGACAGCCGCCGAGGCCGCCCGCGCTGGCGTCGAAGGTGCGTACGCCGTGCTGCCACGCGGCGTACGCGTTGGCCAGCGCCTGGCCGTAGGTGTCGTGGAAGTGCACCGCGAGCACGTCGTCGTCCAGCCCGGCAGCGTTGAACGCGTCGAGCAGGGTGCCGACCTGGCCGGCGGTGCCGACGCCGATCGTGTCACCGAGGGAGAGCTGGCTGGCACCGAGCTCGAAGAGCCGGCGCCCCACGTCGACCACCTGGTCGACCGGCACCGCTCCCTCCCACGGGTCGCCGAAGCACATGCTCACGTAGGCGCGGACGTCCATGCCGGCATCGCGTGCGCGGCGCACGGTCGGCTCGAACATCGCGAACTGCTCCTCCAGGCTGCGGTTGAGGTTGCGCTGGGCGAAGGTCTCGGTGGCGCTGCCGAAGATGGCGAAGTGCTCGCAACCGAGCTCGATCGCGCGGTCCAGGCCGCGCTCGTTGGGCACGAGCACCGGGTGCCGGCGGCCCTCGGGGCCGAGCAGCTCGAGCAGCTCGGCGGCGTCGGCCAGCTGGGGCACCCACTTCGGGTGCACGAAGGAGGTGGCCTCGACGACCGGCAGCCCGGCTTCGACCAGGCAGTGGATGAACTCGGCCTTCGCACCGACCGGCACGACGCCCTTCTCGTTCTGCAGGCCGTCGCGCGGACCGACCTCGTAGATCGTCACCGCACCGGCGGCGCCGGGCTCACTCATCGGCCTGCACCTCGAAGAGCACCTGCTTCAGCTGCACCTGTCCGCCCACGGGGGCGCCGACGTGCGTCACGGTCCCCTCGAACGGCGCCTTCAGGGCGAGCTCCATCTTCATCGCCTCGATCACGCCGAGGCGTTGACCCTCGCTCACCCGGTCGCCCACGGCGACGTCGACGGCGAGGACGGTGCCCGGCATCGGGGCCAGCAGCGACCCGTCACCCGCCGCCCCGCCGTGGTCGCGGAACGGGTCGGGCGGAACGAACACGAAGCGCTGACCGCGGTGCGCGACCTCCAGGACGTCGCGCTGCACGTTGACGAAGGCGTGCTCGCGGACCCCGTCGATCTCCAGGACGAGCTCGTGGTTCTCGGCCGAGATCTCCCGGACCTGGTGGCCGTCGACGGTGCCGGCGGCCCGGTCGACGCGGACCGGGCGGTCGAGCTGGACCAGGTACGGCGCGGGCGTGCCCGAGGAGCGCCACCCGTCGGAGCGGAAGGGACCGCTGTCACCGGTCGCGGTCAGCAGGCCGACCACCCACGCCACGCTGACCCGGGCGACAGCATCGGACGGTGCCGGGACCTCGTGGTGGTCGAGCCAGGCCGTGTCGATGGTGGCGTCGCGGAACTCGTCACCGGCCGCCAGGGCGCGCAGGAAGCCGGTGTTCGTGGTCAGGCCGAGGATGCCGGTCTCGTCGAGCGCGGCCACCAGCGCGCGGCGCGCGGACTCGCGGTCGGGACCCGAGGCGATCACCTTGCCGAGCATCGGGTCGTAGGCGGTGCTGACGACCTGACCGGGTTCGAGCGCCTGGTCGACCCGCACCGACGCGGGCCACCGGACCAGGCTGGTGGTCCCGGCCTGCGGCAGGAACCCACCGAAGGAGTCCTCGGCGTAGACCCGCGCCTCGATCGCGCAGCCGACCAGCCGGACGTCGTCCTGGGTGAATCCGAGCGGCTCACCGGCCGCGACGCGGAGCTGCACCGCGACCAGGTCCAACGGCTCGTCGTTCACCGACACGGCGAGCTCGGTCACCGGGTGCTCGACCTGGAGGCGGGTGTTCATCTCCAGGAAGTACGCCTCGCCGGTGGCGTTGTCGAGCAGGAACTCTACGGTGCCGGCGTTCTCGTAACCGACCTTCGTGGCCAGCGCGACCGCGGCGCTGGTGACGACCTCGCGGACGGCCGGGGTGATCGTGGGGGCCGGCGCCTCCTCGAGGACCTTCTGGTGGCGTCGCTGGGTGGAGCAGTCGCGCTCGAAGAGGTGCACCACGTCGCCGTGCGCGTCGCCCATCACCTGGACCTCGATGTGGCGACCCGACTCGACGTACTTCTCGATCAGCAGCGTGTCATCGCCGAAGGAGTGCGCGGCCTCGCGCCCGGCGGCCTCGAGGGCGGAGCCGTACTCCTCGGCGCTGCGCACGATCCGCATGCCCTTGCCGCCACCACCGGCCGCGGCCTTGACCAGGACCGGGTAGGCGAGGTCAGCGGCCGGGGTGTCCAGGCTCCACGACGGCACCACCGGTACCCCGGCAGCGATCGCGACCTCGCGCGCCGCGTCCTTGCGCCCCATCTGGTCCATCACCGCGGAGGACGGTCCGACCAGCTTCAGGCCGGCGTCCTCGACGGCGCGGGCGAAGGACGAGCGCTCCGAGAGGAAGCCGTAGCCGGGGTGGATCGCGTCGGCACCGCTGCCGAGGGCGGCCGCGACCACGGCGTCGACGTCGAGGTAGGACCCGACGCGCACCGCGATGTCGGCCGCGCGGACGTGCGGAGCGGTCGCGTCCAGGTCCGTGTGGATCGCGACCGTCCGCAGGCCGAGGGCCTTCGCGGTCCGGAAGACCCGCAGCGCGATCTCGCCGCGGTTGGCGATCAGCAGTGTCTGCATCACTACATCCTGAAGATTCCGTAGCGGGGCTCGGGGACCGGCGCGTGCGCGGCGATCTCGAGCCCCATCCCGAGCACCCGGCGGGTGTCGGCCGGGTCGATGATGCCGTCGTCCCAGAGCCGGGCCGTGGAGTAGTACGCCGAGCCCTGGGTCTCGTACTGCTCGCGGATCGGCGCCTTGAACGCGTCGTCGTCCGGTCGGCCGGCCACGTTGGCGAGCACGGAGGCGGCCTGCTCACCGCCCATCACCGAGATCCGCGCGTTGGGCCACATCCACAGGAAGCGCGGGTCGTAGGCGCGCCCGCACATGCCGTAGTTGCCGGCACCGAACGAGCCGCCGATCACGACCGTGAACTTCGGGACCACCGAGCACGCGACCGCGGTCACCAGCTTCGCGCCGTCGCGGGCGATGCCGTTGTTCTCGTACTCGCGCCCGACCATGAAGCCGGAGATGTTCTGCAGGAAGACGATCGGGGTCCTGCGCTGGTTGCAGAGCTCGATGAAGTGCGCACCCTTGAGCGCCGACTCCGAGAACAGGATGCCGTTGTTGGCCACGATCCCGACCCGGTGACCCCAGATCGTCGCGAAGCCGCAGACCAGGGTCTCGCCGTAGAGCTTCTTGAACTCGTGGAACCGGCTGCCGTCGACGATCCGGTCGATCACCTCGCGCACGTCGTACGGGGTGCGGGTGTCGGTGGGGACGACGTCGTAGAGCGACTCGGCCGGGAAGCGCGGCTCGTCGTTATCGGGCTGAGCGGAGCGAAGTCCTGAGGAGTGTTGGTCTGCAACCGTCTCGAAGGGCAACGTCGCGATGATCGAGCGGATGATCGCGAGAGCGTGCGCGTCGTCGTCCGCGAGGTGGTCGACCACTCCGGACTTGCGGGCGTGCACCTCACC
Source organism: Marmoricola sp. (assembly GCA_045806765.1). Classification (GTDB taxonomy): domain Bacteria; phylum Actinomycetota; class Actinomycetes; order Propionibacteriales; family Nocardioidaceae; genus Marmoricola. Next base: position 30,712 of record JBJMIO010000170.1, on the reverse strand, counting down.
ACCACCGAGGTCCTCGGCGGTCACGACCTCACCCGTGGCGGCCTTCACCAGCGGCGGGCCGCCGAGGAAGATCGTGCCCTGGCCCTTCACGATGACCGTCTCGTCCGACATCGCCGGCACGTAGGCGCCCCCGGCGGTGCACGAGCCCATCACGGCCGCTACCTGCGGGATGCCCTCACCCGACATGTTCGCCTGGTTGAAGAAGATCCGGCCGAAGTGCTCCTTGTCGGGGAAGACGTCGTCCTGCATCGGCAGGAACGCGCCGCCGGAGTCGACCAGGTAGATGCACGGCAGCTTGTTGGCCCGCGCGACCTCCTGGGCCCGCAGGTGCTTCTTGACCGTGATCGGGTAGTAGGTGCCGCCCTTGACGGTGGCGTCGTTGGCCACCACCACGCACAGGCGGCCGCTGACCCGGCCGATCCCGGTCACGATGCTGGCGCTCGGGACCGCGTTGAGGTCCTCGGGGCCGGTGCCGTACATCCCGTACGCCGCCAGCGCGCTGAGCTCGAGGAACGGGCTCCCGGGATCCAGCAGGGTGTCGATCCGGTCGCGGGCGAGGAGCTTGCCGCGGTCGGTGTGCTTGCGGCGCGCGCTCTCCGAGCCACCCCGTCGTACGACGTCGAGCCGCTCGCGCAGCAGCGCGACGAGCTCCCTCATCTCGGATCCCACCCGGTGAGTGTGTCAGGTTAACGATCGTTAACTCAAGTCTTCGCCTACACTCACCCGGTGATCAACCGCCGCGAGCAGATCCTCGACGTCGCGGCGACCCTCTTCGCACAGCACGGGTTCCACGGCGTCTCGATCGCCGACCTCGGAGCCGCCTGCGGCTTCACGGGTCCCGCGCTCTACAAGCACTTCCGCGGCAAGCAGGCGATCCTCTCCGAGATGCTCGTCTCGATCAGCGAGGAGCTGCTGCGCGAGGGCCGCCAGCGCGTCCGCGACGCGGGGGACGACAAGGCCGCGCTGCAGCTGCTGATCGCCTGGCACGTCGACTTCGCGCTGGCCCACAAGGCACTGATCGTGGTCCAGGACCGCGACTGGTCCGCGCTCCCGCTCGAGGCGCGCGAGAAGGTGCGCGAGACCCAGCGCAAGTACGTCGAGGTCTGGGTGAAGGTGGTCCGCTCGATGCGCCCGGAGCTGACCCCGGCCCAAGGCCGCGCGACGGTGCACGCGGCCTTCGGCCTGATCAACTCGACCCCGCACAGTGCTCTGGTCTCTGACGAGAGCATGCGCGAGATCCTCAGCGGGATGGCTGAGCGGGCGCTCCTCGGCTGAGCGCTACTCCTGGTCGGGGCTCGGCAGGTAGCCGCCGGGAACCTCAGAGGGGGTGTAGACCTTCGGGTCACCGGGGTACGGCTTGGTCCAGTCGTGGGTCTGGTACCAGGTGTAGCGGTTCATCTGCGCCGGGTCGGCGAAGTCGGGCACGGCCGACTCACCGGTGAAGCGCTGGTGCGAACGCCACTCCTGCCACTGCTGCGCGATGCTCTGCGCAGCGGCCGGGACCGCGATCTTGCGTGCCTCGACCTTCGCCAGGTTCGACGCCGCGGTGCCGCTGAGTCCCAGCGTGTCCACGCCGCAGTCCGGCGCGACCGCCACGCCCTCGGTCAGCGGGACCTGGTTGGGCACCGCGTCGAAGGGCTTGAAGACCGGCTTGCCGGCGAAGGCGCCGTACATCGGCGTGGCCGCGGCCAGCTTCTGGTTCAGCGGCTGCGCCCCGAGGATCTGCTCGATCGTGCGCACCATGGTGATCTGCGTGTAGTAGGTGCTGTCGACCGCGCCGTGCAGCGAGTACGGGCTGATCACCTGGATCGGGGCACGGTGTCCGTCGACGTGGTCCGCGCCGTCCTGGCTGTCGTCCTCGACCACGAAGATCGCCGAGCTCTTCCAGTACTTGCTGTGCGAGATCTCCTCGACGATCTTGCCGACCGCGACGTCACCGTCGGCGACCTGGGCCTCCGGGTCCGGCGTACCACCGGTGTGGTCGCTGGAGAGCCACATCATGTTCAGGCTCGCGGGACCGTTCTTCTCGAAGTCCTGCTTCCAGATGTCGTAGCGGTACAGGTCGGGGATGTCGGTGTCGAACTTCGGGTAGTCGTGGTTCGTCACCGCGTTCAGCGACGGGATCGGCGACTCGGTGTCCTGCTTGACCGACGGGTCGGTCAGCTGGGCCGGGTCACCGCCGGCGTCCACGTCGCGCGCGACGCAGTAGTACTTCTGCCACGTCGCGTCGGCGGGCTTGCTCTCGAACTGGGTGAACTCGCCGAAGTCGCGCACCGATCCGCCGGCCGCGGTCACCGCGGTCCACAGGAAGCCGGAGCGCTGGTGGCCGAGCACGTCGTCCTCGGTGTCGTAGCTGCGCTCGTACTCGCCGGCCGAGGACTCGGTGTACTCCGGGTTGTCGCCCTGCATCAGCCAGTTGTGGCCCTCGGCGGAGTTGGTGCCGATGTCGTAGACGTTGTCGTAGAGGCCGAACTGCCGCGCCAGCGCGTGCTGGTTGGGCGTGACCTTGGCGCCGAACTGCGTCAGTGACGGGTCGCCGTCACCGCGCGGCATGTCGCCGTAGACCTGGTCGTAGGTCCGGTTCTCCTTGACCAGCAGGAAGACGTGCTTGATCGTCGAGGGGTCCCCGAGCCGCCGCGGTACGGCGACCGGGCGCGCGCCGCGACCGGTCAGGACGTCGTTGCGTCCCCAGCCGTTCTGCGCGAACACGGTCGAGGTGTAGGCGGCCGTCGAGCGGTCGCTGGGCAGCGTGAACCGGGTCAGCGACGCGGTCGTGGAGTGGGTGCCGTGCCCGGTGGCAGGAACCGTCCCGGTGCCCTTGGCGAAGGTGAGCTCGGGACCGCGGGCGTCGGTGCCACGGGTGTTGGTGACGACCACGTGCCCGTCGGCGACCGCGACGTCGGTCGGGAAGTAGTCGGTGGGAAGCAGACCGACCAGGCTCGCCGGATCCTGGGCCGAGGAACTGATCTTGTAGACCGCGACCGCGTCGGCGCGACCCAGGGTCACCAGCAGGTGGTTGCCGGTGGTGGCGATGCCGGTCGGCTCGTAGCCGACCTTCGAGGAGGCCCACGGCCGGGTCGCGATCGTCTGGACGACCTGGTCCTTGCCCGTGTCGATCACCGAGACCGTGTCGCTGCTGGTGTCGGCGACGTACAGGGTCGTGCCGCGCAGGTGCAGCGCGGTCGGGTGCAGCCCGACCGGGATCGAGCCGACCGCCGAGCCAGGGGTCGCGGTGTCGATGACGCTGACCGTGCCGGTGGTGCTGCGGCCGAGGTTCAGGTCGGCCGGCACCTGGGTGCCGTAGGAGTTGATCGTGGGCTCGCCGGGCTCGGCCGTGCGGCCGCCCTCGTTGCTGACGTAGAGCTTGGAGCCGACCACCGCGATCTCTCGCGGCGCGATCCCGACGTTCCAGGTCTGCTCGACCGCACCGGTGGTGGGGTTGATCGCGTCCACGGTGTTCTGGCCGTTGACCGGCACGTAGAGCACCGAGCCGTCCGCGGAGAAGGCAGGCTTGCCGGGCAGGGCCGAGGCGCCTGCCACCTTGGCGAGCTTGACCGCGGTCGGCGCGACCAGCGTGCCGTCGGCGTTCACCGGGAACCGGGTCACGCCGTCCTTCTGGGAGAGCCAGAGGAACTTGCCGTCCGGGGAGTACGTCGGGCTCTCCTGGCCCACGGTGCCGTCGGTGAGCTTCTGGTTGACGAACGAGGCGGAGCCGACGGTCCAGATGAGCTTGTAGCTGCTGAGGTCGAAGATCTGCAGCGCGACCGACTTGTCGGTGCTGCTCGCGGCCAGGAAATGCCCGTCGGGGCTCACGTCGGAGCCCATGAACTTGCCGAGCTTGGTGACCAGGCGGTCCCCGAGCGGCTTGAGCACCTGGTCCGCGGAGACCTGGAGGCCGTCGTGGTAGGTGGTGCCGACCTGGTGGCCGGCAAAGGCGGTGGTGCTGGCGGCCGCGACACCGGTCCCGGTGAGGACCAGGCCGATCGTGGCGGCGACGAGCAGCCGCGAACGAGGTGGTGCGGACGTGCGACGACGGAGGACCTGCATGAGCTATCCCTTCGAGGTGTGCCCCAGCAGGTCGACGAGTCCGTCGAACTGCCAGAGCGGGTTGGGTGCGTCACCGGAGGTGGTGTGCACCGGGAAGAAGCCGTTGACCGAGACGGGCCCGTCGCCGTCGGCGACGTACCGACCGTCCGGGGTGACGTCGAGCTGGTAGATCGACGAGCCGGTCGCGGTGGCACCGGGCAGGTGCCAGGTCACCACGCAGCGCCAGTCGTTGCCGGGGCCGACGTCGTCGACCAGCGACCCGCCCTTGTCGCAGGCGGCGCTCGCGCGCAGGTCGGCCTCGCTGACGTCGGGGCGGTGCAGCACCGCGCTCTGCAGCCGGTAGAGGTGCGCGAACGAGGTGGCCACCGAGCGGTCGAGGCCGGAGGCGGCGATCCCCGATCGGCTCGCGCCGGTGGTGAGCGCCACCACGGCGACCGAGGCTCCGAGCACCGCGACCAGCGGGAGCGTCGCAGCGAGCAGCGCGCGCCCGTCCGACCCGTCGTGGGTCAGGTCGGCGAAGTCGCGGCGCAGGAACACCCGGTACGCCGCCGCGGTCGCGACCACGGCCCAGGCGAGGCTGACCAGCACGCCGACCACCAGGCCGGTGCCCTGGACGGGGTCGGTGAACAGGCCGCGCCAGGCCAGGAAGGAGTAGCTCGGCAGCGCGACCCGTACGACGGCCGGCAACGGCACGAGCTGGGCGAGGTTGAGCAGCAGGGCGAGCAGCGCCGGTGTCAGCAGACCCACCGGGGAGCGTCCGAAGAGCACCGAGCCGAGCAGCCCGACCGCGGCGAGGGCGAGTGTCGGCGCCAGCACGACGGCCCAGGCCAGGAGCACCGCGAGGGCGGCGTCGTGGGGAGCGAGCACGTGCCCGTCGAGGCCGACCAGCGGTCGGTTGCCCCGGGCGACCAGGCCGCCCACGACGCCCGAGAGCGCCAGGCCGGTGACCGCGACCAGGATGACGCTGAGGCTGGCGAGCGCCTTGGCCGCGAAGATCCGGCGCGGCGAGCGCACGGTGACCAGCAGGTGGCGCCAGGTGCCGAGCCGGTCCTCGGAGGCGAACACGTCACCGGCCACCAGCGAGGTCAGCAGCGGGAGCACCCAGCTGCTGCAGAACGCGAGCACGACCAGCGGGCCGGCCCACCCGGTCTGGCCCATCCACCGCCCGAAGACCGTGTCGGAGGGCAGCGAGGTCTGCCGGCTGACCACCACGACGAACAGCGCCGGCGCGGCCCAGCAGACGATCAGCAGGATCCGCACGCGCCACTGGGCGACGAGCTTGAGGACCTCGAACTGGTAGCCGGGCAGGGCCGTCGTCGCGCTCACCGGGCGTCCTCGTCGGTCAGGGCCGGGTCGGTCAGGGCCGGGTCGGTCAGGGCCGGGTCGGTCAGGGAGAGGAAGGCGGCCTCCAGCGGGGAGACCACCGGGGCGAGCTCGCGGACGGCCACGCCGGCAGCGACCAACCGCACGACGAGCTCGTCGAGGTACTCGACCGCCCCGCGCACCAGCAGCGCCTCCGGCTCCTCGCCGGGGAGCAGGCTCAGCCCGTGCGACCCGGCCACGACCTGCGCAGCGACCACCAGGTCCGAGGCGCGCAGCCGTACGTCGAGCTCGCCGACCTCGGCGGCCAGCTTGGGCACGGGGCCGGAGAAGACGACCCGGCCGGTCGAGAGGATGGTGACGGTGCTGCACAGCGCGGCCAGGTCGTCCATCCGGTGGCTGGAGAGGATGACCGCGGTGCCCTCGGCGGCGAGCCGGGTCAGCACGCGGCGTACCTGTCGCGTCCCGGCCGGATCCAGACCGTTGGCCGGCTCGTCGAGGACCAGGAGCCGGGGGCGGGTCAGCAGTGCCGCGGCGAGACCGAGGCGCTGGCGCATGCCGAGGGAGAAGCCCCTCACCCGGTCGTCGGCGACCGCGGTGAGCCCGACCTGGGCCAGGGCGACGTCGACGTCCTCGGGTCCGGAGCCGGTGCCGCGCAGGCGGAGGGTCGAGCGCAGGTTCTGACGGGCCGTGAGGGCCGGGTAGAGGCCGGGACCGTCGACGAACCCGGCGATCCCGTCGGGCAGGTCGAGGCGGCGGCCGACCGGCGACCCGAGGATCTCCAGCGTCCCGGTGTCGGGCAGGGAGAGCCGCAGCAGCAACCCGAGGAGCGTCGACTTGCCGGCGCCGTTGGGGCCCACGAGGCCGTGGATCTCCCCCGGCGCGACGTCGAGGTCCACGCCGTCCAGCGCCACCACCTGCCCGAAGGACTTGGTGACGGCGCGCGCACGTACGACTTGCGAGTTGTCCACCCGAGAGACTCCTGACCGGTGTCAATGAACGAGATCGAACCTAGGTCGAGCCCGGCGACCGGGTCAGGGCCCCGGAGCCGAACCTTCGGTGAAGTCCCGGTGACGGTTCGCACCATTTGCGGTGGCCCCGCTGGCTCCCATGCACCACAATGGGCGGGCGGGGGAATCGTGGGGCGGTGTCGCCCTGCGCTCGCCCGCGTTCTGGAGACCTGGGATGGACCTGCCGGCCTACGCCGACCTGTACCCGCCGACCGACCCTGCCCTGCTCGTGGGGCTGTGGGGAGCCGTGTCCGCGGTGCACCGCGCCCAGGAGTCGTGCCGGCGCTACTTCGACCTCACCGAGACCGACACCCGCCTGGGTGACCAGCTCACGCTGCTGCCGGTGGTGCTCGACTGGGTGCCTGCCAGCAAGCCGGAGGCTCTCGGTCTGGCACGTGCGCTGCGCGCGTACGCCGACCACCGGCCCGACGGGCCCGCGGACCTCGAGGCGGAGCGCGTGATCACCTTCCTCAAGCAGATGATGCGCGAGCGCGGGCGGACCGGGATCGTCCCGTAGCGGGTTCGTGGTGGCTCTGCAGTGGGCTCGGGGTCGGCCTCGGCCCTACGGTGTTCGTGTGCCCGCCGACCCATCCGCACCGCTCGACCTGCGCGAGGTGTTCGCGCGTCCGTGGAGCGGTGACGCGACGATCTGGCGGCCCTGGTGGCTGCGCTGGTTCCCGAGCTCCTCGCGCATCCACTTCCGCACCGAGGTGACCGACGCCCACCTGGCCGAGACGACCGGCCTGACCGTCCACGACACGACGACGTTCCCCGGAGGGCGCGTGTGGCACCGGACGATGACGGCCCGCCTCGTCGCCCCCGATCGCTGGAGCATCACCGCCGAGGACATGCCGGGTGGCGCGGAGCAGGTCGTCGGTGCCGACGGCTTCGCCTTCACGCCGTACAAGATCCTCGTGCCGGTGCTGGGTCCCGTGCGCGTGCCGCTGCGGTGCACCGACGAGATCGTGATGAGCGGCGGGACGACCATGATCGACACCATCGAGATGCGGTTCCTCGGCGTGCGCGTCGGCCGGATGGTGATGGAGCTGCACCGCGAGTGATCGTGAGCGGCTCAGAGCAGCCGGCTGACCTCGTCGTCGTACGCCGCGACAGAGGTGTCCGCGAGCCCGTGACCGGTCGGGGCGTCGTCGGCCAGGGCGAGGATCGTGGCCGCCCGCGCAGCGGCATCACCGGCCTCGAGCGGGAGCAACGAGCCCGGGTCGATGACCTGCTCGCGCGTGCGGCCGCGCAGCAGGAGCAGCGCGTACGGGTCGGCGTCGATCACCCACGCCAGCTGGTAGAGCAGGGCGAGCGCGTGCAGGCACGGCTGAGCCCACCCGTCGCACTCGCACGCCGTGTCGAGGTCTCCCGGACCGGGCACGACCTCGACGCCGGCCTCGTCGGCGTGCTCGACGAGCTCGGCCGGCAGCTCGCCCGACTCCAGCGCCGCGAGGTTCGCGGTCTCCCGCGACACCTCGGTCGCGAAGGTGGCCCACTGCGCGTCGTCGAGACGGCGCACCCGGACCTGGGCGATCAGCGCGGTCGAGCCGTCCGGGTCGACGACGGCCGAGGCCATCCCGGAGATCACCATCACCGCACCGAGGCGCCCCGAGCGTGCCAGTGCCCGCGCGGCGACCAGGTCGCTCGCCTCCAGCACGGTCTCCTCGAAGCTGCGGACCCACGCCCTGCCCCACCAGGTGCGCGACCGGGTGGTCGGGCCGGTGACGCGGGCCCGGCGCGGGAAGACCATCGGGTCAGCCATGCGGTGTCCGGAACCGGACGAGGGTGCGCAGCTCGTCGTTGGAGAGCTCGGTCAGAGCCAGCTCGCCGGACCCGAGGACGGCATCGGCCAGACCGCGCTTGCGGGCGAGCAGCTCGCCGATCTTCTGCTCGATCGTGCCCTCGGTCACCAGCTTGTGCACCTGCACGGGCCGGGTCTGCCCGATCCGGTAGGCCCGGTCGGTGGCCTGGTCCTCGACGGCCGGGTTCCACCACCGGTCGACGTGGATGACGTGGTCGGCACGGGTGAGGTTGAGCCCGGTGCCGCCCGCCTTGAGGGAGAGCAGGAAGACGGGGACCTGCCCGGACTGGAAGTCCTCGACCATCTGCTCGCGCTGGGCGACCGGGGTGCCGCCGTGCAGGAACAGGCTCGGGATGCCGGCGGTGGCGAGGTGCCGCTCGAGCAGGCGCGCCATCGCGACGTACTGGGTGAAGACCAGCACCGCGCCGTCCTCGGCGAGGATCGTGCCGAGCAGCTCGTCGAGCAGGTCGATCTTCTCCGAGCGGCCCTTGATCCGCCCGTGCGGCTGGCGCAGGTAGTGCGCGGGGTGGTTGCAGATCTGCTTCAACCCGGTGAGCAGGGCGAGCACGAGTCCGCGACGGGCCTCCTCGGGCGCGTTCTCGATCCGGTCCATCGACTCGCGGACCAGCGCCTCGTAGAGGACCACCTGCTCCTGGGTGAGGCCGACGAGCTGGTCGGTCTCCGTCTTCGGCGGCAGCTCGGGTGCGATGCCGGGATCGGACTTGCGCCGGCGCAGCAGGAACGGCTCGACGAGCTGGGCGAACTTGCGTGCGACCGCGGGGTCGACCCCGCTCTCGATCGGCGCCGCCCACACCTTGCGGAAGGCGTTGCGCGACCCGAGCAGCCCGGGCGTGGTCCAGTCGAGGATCGCCCAGAGCTCGGTGAGGTTGTTCTCCACCGGCGTGCCGGTCAGGGCGACCCGGCAGCGCGAGTCGATGAGCCGCAGGTTGCGTGCCGTGGAGGAGGCCGGGTTCTTGATGTGCTGCGCCTCGTCGGCCACCACCAGGTCCCAGGCGAGGCTCGCGAGCGTCTCGTGGTCCCCACGCATCGTCTGGTACGTCGTGAGCACGAAGCCGTCGCGCACCGCACCGAGGTCGCGGGTGGCGCCGTGGAACCGGTGCACCCTCACGCCGGGAGCGAAGCGGTTGATCTCCTTCTCCCAGTTGCCGAGCAGCGAGGCCGGGCAGACCACGAGCGTCGGGCCCTGGGCCAGCGCCCGGTCGCGGCGGTGCAGGTGCAGAGCGATCACGGTGATCGTCTTGCCCAGACCCATGTCGTCGGCAAGGCAGGCGCCGAGCCCGATCCCGGTGAGCTCGGCCAGCCAGGTCAGGCCGCGGCGCTGGTAGTCGCGCAGCTCGGCGTCGAGGGCCGGCGGTGCCTCGAGCGGACTCACCGTGGAGGCATCGACGATCCGGTCCCGGACCTTCTCCAAGGTGGCGCCGGGGTGCACCTCGACCGTCGCGCTGTCGAAGTCGATCTCGCCGGTCAGGGCGGCACGCAGGGCGACCGCAGGGGCGATCGCCTTCGGGCCCTTGGTCACCGCGACCCGGGCACGGCGCGCGGTCGCCGGGTCGATCACCATCCAGTTGTTGCGCAGCTTGATCACCGGTGTGCTCGCCGCGGCCAGCTCCTTCATCTCCGCGTCGGTCAGCGGGTCGTTGCCGAGCGCCAGCTTCCAGTCGAAGGAGAACAACGCGTCCGGCCCGAACAGCCCGGTCATCAGCGGGTCCTCGCGTGTGGCGCCCGGCGCGCTGCGGGCATCGACGCGCGCCTGCGGGGTGAGCTCCTGCCTCAGGCCGCGCGGCCAGTAGACCTCGACCCCGATCGCTGCCAGCGCGGTGAGCCCGTTCTCCAGCAGGTCGGCGAGCTCATCAGCGCTCAGCACGAGGCGGTCGGGCACCTGCCGGCGCAGCAGCCGGTCGAGCACCGGCCACGCGGCGGAGGCCTTGCGCAGCGCGACGCTCGCACCGGCGCGCGCCTTGCGGGAGAAGCCGTGACCGTGGGCGCCCTCGGAGGACTCCAGCCACAGGTCGGCCGCATCGACGACGTGGGTCGCGACGTCGAGCTCGTGGGCCTGCGGGACGATGCTCAGGGTGCCGGCGGCGAGCAGCTCCTCGGGTGCCTCGACGCGCAGGCTCAGGAAGACCTCGGCCGGCAGCTCGTCCTCGACGAGACGGTCGGCCAGGCGATCCGCTACCGACTGCCGTGGGGTGAGGCTCGAGGCCGATCCGGCCGAGACCGCGCGGGCCGGTTGGCGCGTCATGGTGTCGGCGACGGCGTCGAGCAGGCTGCGGATGAGGTCCTCGGCACGGTCCGGGTCGAGCTCCTCGTGGGCCCGCGCCTCGGCCAGCGAGCGGACCCGGTCGCGATCGGCGTGGTCCAGCGGCCCGACCTCCCACGACTCCCCTGCCTCGGCACGGCGCAGCGTGCCTGCGGCGACGAGCTTCATCGCGAGCATGGTCGCGGCGCTGAGCAGGCGGACCGACGCGTGGGCGTCCTCGGTGCGCAGCGCCCGGGTGAGGATCGGGATCGCTCCGCGCATCGGCAGCCGCACCGAGCGCTGCGGTCCGGTGAACTCGATCTCGCTCTCCCGCGGAGGGTCGGCGAGGAGGAGGGTCGCCGGACCCTGCAGCGGGACGAAGCTCACCGCACAGCCTCCAGGAGATCGGGGAACCACAATCTAGCGGCGGGTCCCGACAGGAGGTTCCCTGCCGGGTGGTTGAACAGGCCCACTCGGAGGGCGGAACGGGCCCACTCGACTCGTCCTCGGGGGCAGGAGGTCGGTACCTGAGGCGGAGGCAGCGGCGGGACGGGTCCGGGAGCGTGGGACCCATGCTCGAAGCCGACTCCCCGATCCTGCTCTCCGACCCGCGCGTGCTGGCCGTCCCCGTGCTCGGTCACGACGAGCCGCTGGTGACCCTCGACCCGTCGTACGGCCCGGCCCGCGCGGTGGTCCGCGCCGGGCTGGCCGCGCGGCTCGACGCCGCCCGGCTCCTGCTGCCCGCAGGCATCGGGCTCCGCGTCGCGGAGGGTCATCGCGACGTCCCCGGCCAGCTGGCGATCATCGCGCAGTACTCCGCGGAGATCTGCGCGCACCACCCCGGCATCTCCGCCGACGAGCTCGACCGGCTGACCAGCCGGTTCGTGGCGCCGCTGGCGGTGGCGCCGCACGTCGCCGGGGCGGCCGTCGACCTCACCCTGGTCGACGCCTGCGGGGAGGACCTCGACCTCGGTACGCCGATCGACGCGACGCCGGAGCAGTCCGCGGGTCGCTGCTACTTCGGTGCCGAGGTCGACCCCGACGCCCGCGCCCACCGCGACCTGCTGGCCGCCGTGCTCGGCTCCGCGGGCCTGGTCAACTACCCCACCGAGTGGTGGCACTGGTCCTACGGCGACCGTTACTGGGCGCTGGTCACCGGCGCTCCGGCAGCGCTCTACGGCCCGGTCGGCACCGCGGAGGTGGCGGCGTGACCGCGGTCGCCCGGGCCGTGCCGCGCGCGCTGACCGGGCCGCTCGGGGCCGGCCGGTTGACGATCGACCTCGGTGCGATCGACGCCAACGCCCGCCTGTTCGCCGCCCGCACCACCGGCTCGCTGATCGCGGTGGTCAAGGCCGACGGGTTCGGTCACGGTGCACCCGACGTCGCACGCACCGCCCTGGCCGCCGGCGCGTCCGGGCTCGGGGTGACCTCGATCGGCGAGGCCCTCGAGCTGCGTGCCGCCGGGATCTCCGCATCGGTGCTCTCCTGGCTCAACCCGGTCGACGCCGACTGGGCCGCCGCGGTCGGCCACGACGTCGAGGTCGCCGTCGGTTCCCGCGACCACCTCGACGCCGTGCTCGCCGCCTCCCTCGGCGCGCGGGTGCACCTGCACCTCGACACCGGGATGGCGCGCGACGGCGCCGCCCCCACCGAGTGGGCGGCGCTGTGCCGCGCGGCCCGCCGTGCCGAGCTCCAGGGCCGGCTGCAGGTCGTCGGGATGATGGGTCACCTGCCGTGCGCCGAGGACCCCGACCACGTGAGCAACGGTCGCGGACGGCACCGGTACGCGTGGGGCCTGATGACCGCGCGCGCCACCGGGCTGCGACCGACCCAGCGCCACCTCGCCGCCACCTCGGCGACGCTGCTCGACCCGCTGACCCACCACACCGCCTCGCGGGTCGGGGCCGGGCTGGTCGGCATCGACCCCTCGGGGACCACGACCCTGCGCCCGGCGATGACGCTGAGGGCGCCCCTGGTCGAGATCCGCGACGTGCGCGGCGGGACGCCGGTGGGCTACGGGCACGCCTGGACCACGCCGCACGCGACCCGGCTCGGCCTGCTCCCGCTCGGGTACGCCGACGGGCTGCCCCGGCTCGCTGCCGACGGCGGGCCGGGTGCCGAGGTCCAGGTCCTGGGACGACGGGTCCCGGTGGTCGGACGGATCTCGATGGACTCGGCCGTCATCGACCTCGGCGACCTCCCGGCCGTGCCCGGCACGCCGGTCACCGTCTTCGGCCCGGGCGAGGACGGCGAGCCGACCGTGCGGGACTGGGCACGGGCGGGCGGGGTGCTGGAGCACGAGATCGTCACCGGGCTGGGGCGGCGTACCGAACGGGTGGTCCGACCGGTCACCGCGCTGCGGAGCATCTCGTGAGCCGGCGTACGCGCGTCGCGGTGATCGGTGGCGGCCAGAACTGCGAGCACGAGGTCTCGCTGGCCTCGGCTGCCGCGGCCGCCGCCGCGCTCGACCCGGAGCGCTACGAGGTCGTGGCGCTGACGATCGGGACCGACGGCTCCTGGCGGGGCGACGCGGGACCGGTCGGCCTGGGTGCAGCGGTCGAGGAGCTGCGCACCTGCGACGTGGTGCTGCCCCTGCTGCACGGACCGCGCGGGGAGGACGGCACGCTGGCCGCGCTGTGCGAGCTCGCCGGCGTGCCGTACGTCGGGTCCGGGGTCCGCGCCGGTGCGCTGGCGATGGACAAGTGGGCCACCAAGCTGGTCGCCGAGGCGCACGGGATCGCGACCGCGACCGGCGTGCTGCTCACCGCCGCCTCCGCGCGGTCCTACCCGTGGAGCGGCCCGGTGGTCGTCAAACCGGTGGCGGCCGGGTCGAGCCAGGGGGTCGCCCTGGTCACCGAGGAGGCGGCGCTGGTCGACGCGCTCACCGCTGCGCTGGTCCTCGACGACCGGGTCCTGGTCGAGGAGGTCGTGGTGGGGCGCGAGATCGACCTCGCCGTGCTCGGCACCGCCGAGGGTGAGCGCGTGGTCGCGCCGGCCCTGGAGATCGCGGTCGACGGCTTCTTCGACTTCGCCAGCAAGTACGGCGGCGCGGCCGAGTTCCGGATCCCGGCCGCTCTGAGCGATGCGGAGGCCAAGGAGCTGGAGGACGCGGCGGTCACGATGTACGACGCGCTGGGCTGCGCCGGTGTCGCGCGCATCGACTTCTTCCTCACCCCCGACGGCCCGGTGCTCAACGAGGTCAACACCACGCCCGGGTTCACCGAGCAGTCCCAGGTGCCGAAGATGTTCGCGGCCGCCGGCACGTCGTACGCCGACCTGCTGACCCGGCTCGTCGAGGACGCCCTCGTCACGTGACAGGAGAGACTGGGGCCGTGAGCACGAGCCAGGTCCCACCCGTGGACGTCGCCTGGAAGGCGTGGGTCCCCGACCTCGCCGCCGGTCTCGTCGTGCTCGCGATCGGCATGTTCGAGGTCGTCACCTCCCACACGATCACCTACCTGCGCGAGGACCCGCGCTGGATCGTGATGCCCACAGCGGTCGCGGTGGCGCTGTCCCGGCGCGTGCCCAGCGCCGCGCTGGTGCTGGTCTGGCTGACCTGCGCAGCCCAGGTCCACGGCGCCTACCCCTTCCTCTTCATCCAGGTCGCTCTCGGGATCGTCGCGTTCGGCTGCGCGCGCTGGGGCCGCCCGCTGACCGTGCTGGCCAGCGGACTCTCCATCCCCCTCGCCGGTCTCCTCGCCGTGCGGTACGTCGACTCCGACATGTTCGCGATCGTCATCGGCACCGCGCGCTACCAGGCCATCCGCGACGCGGTGCAGCAGCTCGGCACCACCTGGCAGGCCGGCGCCGCGCTGGCCGGCGTCGCCCTGCTCGGCGTGCCGTGGCTGGCCGGCCTGGTGCTGCGCTTCAACAGCCGGGCTGCGGAGTCGCGCGCCTCCCAGCGTGCCGCCGAGCAGGACGCCGCACTCGCCCAGCGCGAGAGCGAGCAGGCCCGCGAGATCGCGCGGCTGCGTGAGGAGCAGACCCGGCTCGCGCACGACGTCCACGACGTCGTCGGGCACTCCCTCGCGGTGATCCTCGCCCAGGCCGAGTCGGCACAGTTCCTCGACGAGGCCGACACCGGCGCGCTGCGGCGATCGATGGAGAACATCGCCAGCTCCGCGCGGGCCTCCCTCCAGGACGTCCGCAAGGTGCTCAGCCCGACGTCAGCCGCCGGGTCGGGTCCCGGAGCGCTGGCCGACCTCGTCGAGGGCGTCCGCGCCAGCGGGCACGACATCCGCTTCGCCACCACCGGGAGCGAGCGACCGCTGGCACCCGAGCTGGCGACCGTCGCCTACCGGGTGCTGCAGGAGATGCTCACCAACGCCATCCGTCACGGAGCGCGCACGACACCGCTCCAGGTGAGGCTCGCGTGGTCCGAGGAGCTCGACATCACCGTGGTCAACCAGGTCGGCGACGGGCTCACCGAGTCGACCGGCGAGATCCGCGGCGGCCAGGGGCTCGAGGGCATGCGGCGCCGGCTCGCCTCCGTCGGCGGACGGCTGGTCGCCGGGGGCGACGGCACCACCTACACCGCGACCGCGACGGTCCCGCTGCGTACGGTCTACCCATGAGCGAGGACATCCGGGTGCTGCTCGTCGACGACCAGGAGCTCTTCCGCGCCGGCGTCGCGGTGATCATCGATGCCCAGGACGGGATGGGCGTGGTCGGACAGGCCGCTGACGGTCTCGAGGCGATCCAGGCCGTCGACGAGCTCGATCCCGACGTCGTGCTGATGGACATCCGGATGCCCGAGATGGACGGTGTCGAGGCGACCCGCCAGCTGTTCGCGCCCGAGCGTGCGGGCCGGCGTACGAAGCCGCTGCGGGTGCTGGTGCTGACCACCTTCAACCTCGACGACCGGGCGGCCACCGCGATCCGCTACGGCGCGTCCGGCTTCCTGCTCAAGGACACCACCCCGCTCCAGCTGCGCGACGCGATCCGCACCGTGCACGCGGGCAACGCGGTCCTCGCGCCCTCGGACCTCAGCGTCCTGATGGACCAGCAGTTCCGGACCCCGACGCCGGTGCCGGCGGCGTACACGGAGCTGACCGAGAAGGAGCGCGAGGTCTTCGACGCGGTCGCCCGCGGTCTGTCGAACGCCGAGATCGCCGGGCTGGTCTTCGCCAGCGAGTCGACGGTCAAGACCCACGTCGGTGCCATCCTGCGCAAGCTCGCCCTGCGCGACCGGGTGCAGATCGTCGTCTTCGCCCACGAGCACGGGCTGGTCGGCGGTTAGCTCAGGCGTCCTGGGCCCGCTCCAGGCGGATCCAGCCGGACCACCCGCGCTCGGCCATCAGCTCCTGCAGCCGTTCCACCATCGGGTGCGCGTCGGTGGCGAAGGCGTCAAGAAGATCGACCATCGTCTGGTCGCTCATCTCCTCGCGGTGAGCCTCCAGGTCGCCACGTCGTGCCGCCTCCTCGGACAGCTCGGCCATCAGGTCTGCGACCCCGACCAGGCGGTCCTCGGTGGCGCCTAGCTCGACCAGCTCGCCGATCCTCCGGTACAGGTCCAGGGTCCGCGGGTCGTCCAGCTGGGCGACCTTCTCGGCCATGAACTCGGGGATCTTCTCCGGCCAGCGGGCGGCGATGACGATCCACGCGTCCCGCTCGGACTCGACCATCTGGTCGAGCACACCGCCCGCGCGCAGCCGGTCGAGGTAGCCGACGACCTCGGCCGGGAGCGCGAGGGAGTCCCCGGCCGCCAGCCGTGCGATCCGCCGCCGGTGCTCCTGGAGCTCGCGGACCTTGGCCCGCAGCTCGGCATCGACCTCGTCGACCGCCTCCGCGAACGCCTCGCGCCCGGCTTCGAGCAGGTCGTGCACGCGGGAGAGCGGGACTCCGGCGTCGGCCAGCGTCCGGATCCGGACGAGCCGGACCACGTCCGAGGCGCCGTAGGTCCGGTAGCCGGAGCCGTCGCGCGACGGCTCCGGCAGCAGACCGATCTGGTGGTAGTGACGCACCGCGCGCACCGTCACCCCGGCGTACGCCGCCAGCTGGCTGATCGTGAGCACCGGCTCAGCCTGCCCGAACGCGACCGAACAAGCGACCCGCCCACACGAAGCAGAGCACCGCGATCAGCACGCTCCAGCCGACCGCCCACCAGGCGTCCGAGCCAGGGGCGTGGCCGGCCAGGCAGGCCCTCAGGGTGTCGATGATCGGCGTGAACGGCTGGTGCTGCGCGACCCACGCCAGGCCGGTCGGCATCGAGTCGGTCGGCACAAAACCGCTGGAGAGGAACGGCAGAAGGATCAGCGGCATCGGGGCGTTGCTCGCGGCCTCGACGCTGCCGCTCGCCAGGCCGAGGGCGACGCTCAGCCACGTCACCGCCCAGGCCATCAGTGCCACGATGCCGAGGGCCCCGACCCAGCCGGCGACCGAATCGCCGCCCCGGTAACCGAGTGCGACGGCGATCCCGAGGACCACCCCAACCCCCACGAGCGTCTGCACCATGGCTGCGAGCACGTGCGCCGTCAGTGGTGCCGACCGTGCGATCGGCATCGTGCGGAAGCGGTCGATGATGCCCTCGGTCGCGTCCTGGGCGACCAGGATCGCGGTGCTGTTCGCCACCGAGGCCACGGTCATCACCACCAGGGTCGGCGTGATGTAGGCGAGGTACGCCGACCGGCCACCACCACCCGGCAGGCCGGCGCCCATCGTGCCGCCGAAGACGTAGACGAACAGCAGCAGGAACACCACCGGCATGCCGATGATCATCAGTGTCAACGACGGGTAGCGGAGCAGGTGCTTGAGGTTGCGGCGCAGCAGCACGACGGAGTCCTGCGCCGCGAGGGTCATCGCGGTCACGAGCCGACCTCCGTCCCCACGGAGTGGCCCGTCAGCGCGAGGAAGACGTCGTCGAGCGTCGCCGCTCCGGCGCCTGCCTTGAGCTCGGCCGGCGATCCGCTGGCGACGATCACGCCGCTGTCCAGCACGCCGACCACGTCGGCCAGCTGGTCGGCCTCCTCGAGGTACTGGGTGGTGAGGAAGATCGTCACCCCGTCCTCGACCAGACCGCGCACAATCTCCCACAGGTCGCGACGGCTCCGCGGGTCGAGCCCGGTAGTCGGCTCGTCGAGGAAGATCAGTCGCGGTCGGGCGACCAACGTCATCGCCAGGTCGAGGCGCCGCTTCATGCCCCCGGAATACGTCGACGCGCGCCGGTCGGCGGCGTCCTCCAGGCCGAATCGGGTGAGCAGCTCGCCGACCCGGGCCGTCGCATCGGCGGCGCGCAGGTGGGCGAGGTCCGCCATCAACCGCAGGTTCTCGCGGCCGGTCAGCAGCTCGTCGATCGCGGAGAACTGACCGGTGACGCCGATGGCTCGGCGTACCTCGTCGGGGTTGGTGCTGACGTCGGAGCCCGCGACGACGGCACGCCCGGCGTCCGCGGTGATCAGGGTGGACAGGATCCGGACCATGGTGGTCTTGCCGGCGCCGTTCGGCCCGATCAGGGCGTAGACGGAGCCGGACGGCACGGTGAGGTCGATGCCGCGCAGGACGGGTTGGTCGGGATAGGACTTGGCGAGCCCGACGACCTCGATCGCAGTGGTTTCTCGGTTCATGGGAGCAGCGTGCAAGGTTGACGCAGCGTCAAGGTCAAGCCGCTTTCTGGTCGTGCCCCACAGCGCGACGCGCCATGATGGGCGGGTGACCGACAACCTCGAGACCGCGGGCCCCGTGCACGCCGCGGTCCAGGCGTACGCCGAGCTGCGCCCGCAGCTGCCTGCGGTCGTCGACCAGAACGTCGAGCTGATCACCCAGCTGCTCGACGACGCCGGGATCAACTACCTCTCGGTGACCGGGCGCACCAAGAGCGTCGCGTCGTTCGCGGCCAAGGCCAACCGGGCGCTGCCCGGGAGCCCCGCGCACGACGACCCGCTGGCCGGCATCACCGATCAGGTCGGGGTCCGCGTGATCACCTTCGTGCTCAGCGACGTGGCCGCGGTCGCGGACCTGCTCTCGGCGCAGATGAAGGTGCTCGACGACCGGGACATGGCCCTGGAGACTGCGAGCAAGGGCAGCTTCGGCTACGCCAGCCGGCACGTCCTGGTCGACCTCGCCCCCGACGACGGCGCGCCGCTGGTCCGCCCGGCCTCGGTCCAGGTGCGCACGGTGCTGCAGCACGCGTGGGCCGAGTTCGAGCACGACATCCGCTACAAGGGCACCATCCCCGAGGAGTACGTGCCCGACCTCGATCGCCGGTTCACCCTGGCCGCGGGGCTCCTCGAGCTCGCCGACCGCGAGTTCTCCGAGATCCGCGACCGGATGCAGGCCGCGACCCCGAAGCACCGCGACGGCGAGGACCCCGGCGACCCGCGGCTCTCCGCGCAGGACCTCGCCTCCTTCCTCTCCGGTCAGTACGCCGACGCCGGCTGGTCGCGCACCGACCACTACGCGTGGATCTCCGGCCTGCTGCTCGAGCTGGGCATCACCTCGCTGACCGAGCTCGCCGGCCTGCTCAGCTCGGTCGACAGCGAGGTCATCAACGCCCGGCTGGCCTACAAGTACCCGCCCGGCGCGGTGCGCCGCCTCGACGACGCGCTGCTCGCGGTCTTCGGACAGCAGTACGTCGACCTGCCCGGCAACCGCCACCGGGTTGCGCTGCTGGCCACGCGCCTGGAGAAGCTGCGCACCGACCCGGAGCAACCGGCCTAGGGCTCGAAGCGGTAGCCCATCCCCGGCTCGTTGAGCAGGTGCAGGGGCCGAGCGGGATCGGCCTCGAGCTTGCGGCGCAGCTGGCCCATGTAGAGGCGCAGGTTGCCCCGCGCGGTCTCGTAGCCCGGTCCCCAGACCTCGAGCAGCAGCTGACGCTGGCTGAGCAGCTTTCCGGGATTGCGCAGCAGCACCTCCAACAGGTGCCACTCGGTCGGGGTGAGACGGACGTCCTCGCCGTCGCGGACGACGCGCCGGGCCGCCAGGTCGACCTCGTTCGCGCCGAAGGCGACCACCGGCTCCTCGCCCTTCGCCGGCCCGCGCCGCAGCATCGCGCGGAGCCGGGCGAGCAGCTCGTCCATCCCGAACGGCTTGGTCACGTAGTCGTCCGCGCCCGCGTCGAGCGCCTCCACCTTGTCACCGGAGTCCGAACGGCCCGAGAGCACCAGGATCGGGACCTCGGTCCAGCCACGCAGCCCCTGGACCACCTCGGTCCCGTCCATGTCGGGCAACCCCAGGTCGAGGATCACGACATCGGGCGGGTGCGCTGCCGCGACCCGAAGGGCCTCGGCCCCGGTGGCTGCCGGGTGCACCTCGTAACCGCGCGCACGCAGGTTGATGCCGAGCGCCCGGAGCAGCTGCGGCTCGTCGTCGACGACCAGCACCTTGGTCATTTCACCTCCGTGCGCTCGCGCCGACCAGGATCACGCGTTGTCCGCGGAGCCGCGGCGAGCGTCAGCACCATGGTCAGGCCTCCACCCGGGGTCTCCTCGGGGTCCAGCGTCCCGCCCATCGCCTCGGCCAGTCCTCGGGCCAGGGCCAGACCGAGCCCGATCCCGGTGGTGTTGTCGGTGTCGCCCATCCGCTGGAACGGCAGGAACACCCGTTCGCGCTCGGCCTCGGGAATCCCCTGGCCACGGTCGACGACCCGGAGCTCCACGCGGTCGCCGAGGTGGCTCCCGGTGACGTGCGGCGGGGTGCCCGGGGGTGCGTAGCGCTCGGCGTTCATCAGCAGGTTCGCCAGCACCCGCTCGGCGAGGCCGGCGTCGGCGAGCACCAGGGGCAGGTCCTCCGCGAGATCGATCGTCACCGCCCCGGGTCCCGACCCGAGGTCGTCGACCGCCCTGGCCACCACTTCCTCCAGCGCCACCGGCTCCAGGTCGATGCTCAGCGCGCCTGCCTGCAGCCGGCTCATGTCGAGCAGGTTGTCCACCAGGGCCGCGAGCTTGTCCAGGCTCTCGTCGGCAGCCGCGAGGAGCTCCGAGCGGTCCGCGGCGCCCAGCACCACGTCCCCGCTGCGCAGGCTGGAGACGGAAGCCTTCGCCGCGGCCAGCGGCGTGCGCAGGTCGTGCCCGACGGCGGCCAGAAGCGCGGTGCGCATCTTGTTGGCCTCGGCCAGCGGCGCGGCCGCAGCCGCCTCCTCGCTGAGCCGGATCCGGTCCAGCACCACCGCGACCTGGGCCGCGAACGCGCCGAGCAGGCGGTGGTCCTCGGCGGCCAGCATCCGGCCGCGCAGTGCGAGCACGACGCCGCTCGCCACGGGGACCTGCACCTCGGGCGCCGACGCGCCGGCGTCGGGGACCGGACCGGCGCACGTCCGGACCTCGCCGCTCTCTACCAGTGCCACCGACGTGAGTCCGAACGTCTCCCGCACGCGCTCGACCATCTCCGCGAGCGCCGAAGAGCCGGCCAGGACGCTCCCGGCCAGGTTCGCCAGCGTGCGCGACTCCGCAGCGGCGCGCGCCGCCTCTCGGGTACGCCGTGCCGCGAGGTCGACGGTCGAGGAGACCAGCATCGCGACGAGGATGAACACGAAGAGCGCGAGCGCGTTGTTGGCGTCGCGGATCGTCAGCGTGTGCAACGGCGGCGTGAAGTAGTAGTTGAGCAGCATCGAGCCGGCGATCGCGGCGATCAACGCCGGCGCGAGGCCACCGACCAGGGCGACCGCGACGGTGAGCAGCAGGAAGAGCAGCATGTCGCTGACGAGGTTGAGGTTGCCGCGCACGGGCACGAGCACCAGGGCGAGCAACGGTGGGAGCAGCACCGCGAGCAGGTACCCGCGCAGCTTGCGGCGACGGCCGAGGCTTCCCCGGGTCGCCGGCAGGCGTGCCCCGGTGCCGACGTGCTGGTGGGTGACGATGTGCACGTCGATGTCACCGGAGCCACGGATCACCGCCGCGGCAGTGCCCTGGTTCAGCATCCGGCTCCAGGTCGGCCGGCGGCTGTCGCCGAGCACCAGCTGGGTCGCGTTCTCGGCACGCGCGAAGACGAGCAGGGCGTCACGGACGTCGTCACCGATGACTTGGTGGTAGGTGCCCCCGAGCGACTCGACCAGCAGCCGCTGCTGGGCCAGCTCCCCCTGGTTCGTTCCTGTCAGGCCGTCGGAGCGCACGACGTGCACCGCCAGCAGGTCGCCGCCGCTGGACCGGGCTGCGATCCGGGCCGCGCGCCGGATCAACGTCTCCCCCTCCGGACCGCCGGTCAGGGCGACGACGACGCGCTCGCGTGCCTCCCAGGTCCCGGCGATCTCGTGCTGCTCGCGGTACTCCTGCAGCGCGTCGTCGACCCGGTCCGCGGTCCAGAGCAGGGCGAGCTCGCGCAGCGCGTTCAGGTTGCCCGGTCGGAAGTAGTTCGACATCGCCGCGTCGATCTTCTCGGGGGCGTAGACGTTGCCGTGCGCGAGGCGGCGCCGGAGTGCCTCCGCGGTCATGTCGCGCAGCTCGATCTGGTCGGCGGCGCGCACGACGGAGTCCGGGACGGTCTCGTTCTGGACGGCACCGGTGATCTTCTCCACCACGTCGTTGACCGACTCGAGGTGCTGGATGTTCACGGTGGTGATCACGTCGATGCCCGCCTCGAGGAGCTCCTCGACGTCCTGCCACCGCTTCTCGTGCCGGCTGCCCGGGATGTTGCTGTGGGCGAGCTCGTCGACCAGGGCCACCTGCGGACGGCGGGCCAGGATCGCGTCCAGGTCCATCTCGGTGAAGGACGACCCCCGGTAGGGCATCGTCCGCCGCGGCACGACCTCCAGAGCGTCGACCATGTCGGCGGTGTGCCGCCGGCCGTGCGTCTCGACGTACCCGACGACGACATCGGTCCCGCGGGCAGCACGTCGGTGACCCTCGCCCAGCATGGCGTAGGTCTTGCCCACGCCCGGCGCTGCGCCGAGGTAGACCCTGAGCTTCCCGCGGGATCCCACGTGCCTAGTGTGCCGTCCCCGTCGCGCGATCGAGCGCCAGGTTGACCTCGAGGACGTTCACGGCCGGTTCGCCGAGGAACCCGAGCATCCGACCCTGGGTGTACCTCGCGACCAGCCGGCGTACGGCGTCCTCGCTCATCCCGCGCACGCGGGCGACCCGTGCCACCTGCTGCGCGGCGTACTCCGGGCTGATGTCCGGGTCGAGTCCGGAGCCGCTCGCCTCGAGCGCATCGGGCGCCACGTCGGCGGGGTTGGTCCCGTCGAGCGCAGCCGCGGCCTTGCGCCGGCTCTCGACCAGCTTGAGCAGGACCGGGCTGTTCGGTCCGAGGTTCGAGGCACTGCTGGCCAGCGGGTCGTAGCCGTCGCCGGCAGCCGAGGGACGGGACTGGAAGTACTGCACCTTCCCGTCGAACGACTGCCCGATCAAGGAGGATCCGACGACCTTGCCGTCGACCTTGATCAGCGAGCCGTTGGCCTTGTGGTGGACGGCGACCTGGGCGAAGCCGGTCAGGGCGAGCGGGTAGGCCAGGCCGCAGATGACGGTCAGCACGAGCATCGCGCGGAGCGCGGGCCAGAGCTGACGGACTACGGAGGAGAGCACGATATTTCCCTTCAGCTCAGTCCGGGGATCTGCGAGACGAGCAGGTCGAGGAGCTTGATCCCGATGAACGGCGAGACGACCCCGCCGAGACCGTAGATCGCCAGGTTCCGACGCAGCATCGCGCCGGCCGAGGACGGCGTGTACCGGACGCCGCGAAGCGCGAGCGGGATCAGGCCGATGATGATCAGGGCGTTGAAGATGACCGCCGACAGGATCGCCGATTCCGGGCTGTGCAGCTTCATGACGTTGAGCTTGTCCAGGCCGCCGTAGACGCCGGCGAACATGGCGGGGATGATCGCGAAGTACTTCGCGACGTCGTTGGCGATCGAGAACGTGGTCAGCGCACCCCGGGTGATGAGCAGCTGCTTGCCGATCTCCACGATCTCGATGAGCTTCGTCGGGTTGGAGTCGAGGTCGACCATGTTGCCGGCCTCCTTGGCCGCCGAGGTGCCGCTGTTCATCGCGACGCCGACGTCGGCCTGGGCCAGCGCGGGAGCGTCGTTGGTGCCGTCCCCCGTCATCGCGACCAGGCGCCCGCCCTCCTGCTCCTTCTTGATCAGCGCGATCTTGTCCTCCGGCGTCGCCTCGGCGAGGAAGTCGTCGACGCCGGCCTCCTCGGCGATCGCCTTCGCGGTCAGCGGGTTGTCGCCGGTGATCATCACCGTGCGGATCCCCATCCGGCGCATCTCCGCGAAGCGCTCGGCCATGCCGGCCTTCACGACGTCCTTGAGGTGGATGACGCCGAGGACCCGCGCGGAACCCGGGACTACCTCCGCCACCACGAGCGGGGTGCCACCGGACGCCGAGATCGCGTCGACCGCGGCACCGACCTCTGGCCCCGGCACACCGCCCCGCTCGCGCACCCAGGCCAGCACCGCTGCCGCAGCGCCCTTGCGGACCTCACGGCTCCTCCCGTTCTCGGCCACGTCGACCCCGGACATCCGGGTCTGCGCGGTGAACGGCACGAAGTGCGCATCGGGGAGGCTGCGCTCACGCAACCCGTAGCGCTCCTTGGCCAGCACCACGATCGACCGGCCCTCAGGCGTCTCGTCGGCCAGGCTGGAGAGCTGGGCCGCCTCGGCGAGCTCGGACTCCTCGACGTCGGCCGCCGGGATCAGCTCGGAGGCCTGCCGGTTGCCGAGCGTGATGGTGCCGGTCTTGTCGAGCAGCAGGGTGTCGACATCGCCCGCGGCCTCGACCGCCCGGCCGGACATCGCGAGCACGTTGTGCTGGACGAGCCGGTCCATGCCGGCGATGCCGATCGCGGAGAGCAGCGCACCGATCGTGGTCGGGATCAGGCAGACGAGCAGGGCGACCAGGACGATCACCGACTGCTGCGCACCGGAGTAGATGGCGAACGGCTGCAGCGTCGCCGTGGCCGCGACGAAGACGATCGTCAGGCTGGCGAGCAGGATGTTGAGCGCGATCTCGTTCGGCGTCTTCTGCCGGCTGGCGCCCTCGACGAGCGCGATCATCCGGTCGATGAAGCTCTCGCCGGGCTTGGCGGTGATCTGCACGACGATCCGGTCCGAGAGCACCCGGGTGCCGCCGGTGACCGAGCTGCGGTCGCCACCGGACTCCCGGATCACCGGGGCGGACTCGCCGGTGATCGCGGACTCGTCGACGCTCGCGAGACCCGCGACGATGTCGCCGTCACCGGGAATCACCTGGCCCGCGACGACGACCACGTGGTCACCGAGGGTGAGCTGGCTCGCCATCACCTCCTCGGTGGGTCCGTCGGTCGCGTCGCTCGACGTCAGCCGGTGCGCGACCGTCTCGGTCTTCGCCTTGCGCAAGGTGGCCGCCTGGGCCTTGCCGCGGCCCTCGGCGACGGCCTCGGCGAGGTTCGCGAAGAGCACCGTGAGCCACAGCCAGCCGACGACGAGCCAGGCGAAGGTGCTGCCGTTCGTGATCGCCGAGTACGTCGAGAAGACGGCCCCGATCTCCACGACGAACATCACGGGGTTGCGCACCATCACCCGCGGGTCGAGCTTCTTCAGCGCGTCCGGCAGCGAGGTGAGCAGCATGGTCGGGTCGAGCAGACCCGCGGCAACAGGGGTGGACATCAGAGGCCTTCCGCAAGAGGACCGAGTGCGAGGGCGGGGAAGTACGTCAGGCCGGCGACGATGATGACGACCCCGACGAGCATGGCGATGAAGAGGGGACCGTGGGTCGGCAGCGTGCCCGGCGTAGCCGAGGCCTTCTGCTGCCGTGCGAACGCGCCACCGAGGGCGAGCACGAGCACCATCGGGACGAACCTGCCGAGCAGCATCGCCACACCGAGGGCGATGTTGAAGAACGGCGTGTTCGCGGTGAGTCCGGCGAACGCCGAACCGTTGTTGTTGCCCGCGGACATGAAGCCGTAGAGGACCTCGGAGAAGCCGTGCGGACCCGCGCTGAGCATGGAGGCGCGTGGCGTCGGGAACGACATCGCGATCCCGGTGCCGATCAGCACGATCAGGGGCGTGGCCAGGATGTAGAGCGAGACCAGCTTGATCTCACGGCCGGTGATCTTCTTGCCGAGGTACTCCGGCGTCCGACCGACCATCAGGCCGGCGACGAAGACGGTCATGATCGCGAGCACCAGCATCCCGTAGATGCCGGAACCGGCACCTCCGGGTGCGACCTCGCCGAGTCCCATGTTGAAGATCAGGGCACCGCCGCTGACCCCGGTGAACGAGGAGTGGAACGAATTCACCGCACCGGTGGACGTACCTGTCGTGGAGACCGCGAACAGCGCGGAGGCCCACTCGCCGAAGCGGGTCTCCTTGCCCTCCATCGCAGCGCCGGCCGCCTGGAGCGCGGTGCCGTGGTGCTGGACCTCCAGGGTCGTGACGAGCGTGACCAGGGAGAGCCACAGCGTGGTCATCACCGCGAGCACGGTCACGCCCTGACGGCGGTCGCCGACCATGGTGCCGAAGGTGCGCGTGAGCGCGACCGGGATCAGCAGCAGCAGGAAGATCTCGAACCAGTCGCTCAGCGCGTTCGGGTTCTCGAACGGGTGCGCCGAGTTGGCGTTGTAGAAGCCGCCGCCGTTGTTGCCGAGCTCCTTGATCGCCTCCTGGGAGGCGACCGGTCCGCCGGTAATGGTCTGGTGCTGACCCAGCAGCGTGGTGGCGTCGACGCCCGAGGAGAAGTTCTGCACCGCGCCCAGGACGACGAGCACGATCGCGGCGAGGATCGCGAGCGGCAGCAGGATGCGGACGACGATGCGGACGAGGTCGACCCAGAAGTTGCCGAGCTGGTCGGTCCGCGAGCGGACGAAGCCGCGGATGAGCGCGACCGCGACGCAGATGCCGACCGCGGCGGAGACGAAGTTCTGCACCGCGAGGCCGGACATCTGGACGAGGTGGCCCATCGCGGCCTCGCCCGAGTAGGCCTGCCAGTTGGTGTTGGTGACGAACGAGGCCGCGGTGTTGAACGCGAGCGCCGGATCGATCCCCTTGAAGCCGATGTTGCCCGGCAGGTGGCCCTGCACGCGCTGGAGCACGTAGAGGAGGACCACGCCGACGAAGGAGAGGGCGAGCACCGAGGCGGCGTACGTCGTCCAGCGCTGCTCGGAACGGGCGTCGACGCCGACGACGCGGTAGATGCCGCGCTCGACCTTGAGG
Source organism: Marmoricola sp. (assembly GCA_045806765.1). Classification (GTDB taxonomy): domain Bacteria; phylum Actinomycetota; class Actinomycetes; order Propionibacteriales; family Nocardioidaceae; genus Marmoricola. Next base: position 4,211 of record JBJMIO010000170.1, on the reverse strand, counting down.
TCCTCGTCGGTGGTAAGCACCCGTGCGATGTAGTCGCCCAGTGGCCGCCAGCACAGGGCCAGGGCAAGGATCAGCGTGCCGAGCTGGAGCAGCCCGGCGGTGGTGTCGTTCATCTCAGAAACGCTCCGGGAAGAGGAGGGCGACCACGAGGTAGCCGAGGACGAGGATGCTGAGGACCAACCCGATGAGGTTCTCGGCGCTCACAGCCGGTCCATCGCCTTCAGGACGAGCAGGATCAGGACGAAGAGGCCGATCGTGATCCCCAGGTAGGTCAGGTCACCCACGGGTGGACCTCCTGTGGTCGGCGAGCAGCTCGCGGGCGGCGATCGCGATGAGCACGGTCGCAGCGGCGAACCCAGCCAACCGCTCGAGGTCGCCGTGGGCGAAGGTGAGCTGCCCGAAGGTGTTCTCGTCGAACCCGGTGAAGAAGGCCCAGGTGATCGCGCCGAGCGTTCCGGCGAGCCACAGCGGGAGCCGACCCGAGGCGAGGCCCGCGACGACGACCGCAGCGCATGCGGTCGGCCCGGCGCCCAGCCCGGCGAGGCCGGCGACGAAGAGCGTGAGCACCACCAGGCCGGTGCCGATCGCGAACCGGATACCGGTGTCGTCGACCAGGCTCACCCGGGCTGCGGGCGGTCGGTGCTGAGTTTCCATGGCTCCATGGAAGACCCCGAATGGGGGGCGTCTGCGGTTCCTAACAGGCCCCTAACCCGGGCGGCCCGGATCCTCACACGTCGCTGACGGGGTCGTGGTGTTAGGGGTTCGTTAGGAAGTCGTTAGGACACTTGCGCCGGTGCTTCGATGGTGAGGTGAGCACGACTGCGGCCGCGACCGACGAGCATCGCGACGCCTGGTGGAAGGTCATGTGCCTCACCGGCGTCGACTACTTCTCGACCCTCGGCTACCAGCCCGGTATCGCCGCGCTCGCCGCGGGCGCCCTCGCGCCGATCGCGACCGTGGTGCTGGTCGCGCTCACGCTGCTCGGAGCACTGCCGGTCTACCGCCGCGTCGCGGCCGAGAGCCCGCACGGCCAGGGCTCGATCGCGATGCTGGAGAAGCTGCTGCCGTTCTGGAAGGGCAAGCTCTTCGTCCTGGTGCTGCTCGGCTTCGCCCTGACCGACTTCATGATCACGATCACCCTGTCGGCCGCCGACGCCAGCGCGCACGTGGTCGAGAACCCGCACGTGCCGGACTTCCTGCACGGGCACTCGGTGATGATCACGTTCGCCCTGGTCGCCCTGCTCGGCGCGGTGTTCCTGCGCGGCTTCGGCGAAGCCATCGGACTGGCCGTCGTCCTGGTGCTCACCTACCTGGCCCTCAACTTCGTCGTCATCGGGGTCGCGTTCGCGCACGTCTTCGCCCACCCGCACGTCGTCGGCGACTGGACCAACCTGCTGCACAGCGAGCACGGCAGCGTGCTCGGCATGATCGGGATGTCGCTGCTCGTCTTCCCCAAGCTCGCGCTGGGCCTGTCGGGCTTCGAGACGGGCGTCGCGGTGATGCCGCACGTGCGCGGCGCTGCCGGCGACACCGAGGAGAAGCCCGAGGGCCGGATCCGCAACACCAAGCGCCTGCTGGTCACGGCTGCGGTGATCATGAGCGGCTACCTGATCGCGAGCAGCCTGGTGACGACCTGGCTGATCCCGGCCGACGAGTTCAAGGACGGCGGCCAGGCCTCCGGTCGCGCTCTGGCGTACCTCGCGCACGAGTACCTCGGCAGCGGCTTCGGCACGGCGTACGACGTGTCCACGATCGCGATCCTGTGGTTCGCCGGTGCCTCCGCGATGGCCGGCATGCTCAACCTGATCCCGCGCTACCTCCCCCGCTACGGGATGGCGCCGGAGTGGTCCGCAGCCGTGCGCCCGCTGGTGCTGGTGCTCACGGCGGTCGCGTTCCTGATCACCTGGGTCTTCGACGCCGACGTGAACGCCCAGGGCGGCGCGTACGCCACCGGCGTGCTGGTCCTGATCACCTCGGCCGCGGTGGCGGTGACCCTCGCCGCACGCAAGGCAGGTCAGCGCAAGAAGACCGTCGCCTTCGCAGCGGTGGCCGCGGTCTTCGTCTACACGACCATCGACAACGTCGTCGAGCGTCCCGACGGCGTGAAGATCGGTGGCCTCTTCATCGCCGCCATCGTCGCGGTCTCGATCGCCTCCCGGTTGCTGCGCGCCTTCGAGCTGCGCACGACCGCCGTCGAGCTGGACACGACCGCCGAGATGTTCCTGCGTGACTGCGCGCGGCGCAGCATCCGCATCGTGGCCAACGAGCCCGATGCCGGCGACGGAGCCGAGTACCGGCTCAAGCGCGACCAGATCGTGGCCGACAACGACGTCCCCGACAGCCACGACGTCGTCTTCCTCGAGGTCACCGTCACCGACCCCTCCGACTTCGAGGGGATCCTGGAGGCACGCGGTGAGGTCGTCGACGGCGCCTACCGGGTGATCCGGATGGACGCCCCGACCGTGCCGAACGCGATCGCCGCGCTCCTGCTCGACATCCGCGACCGGACCGGCGTCCGCCCGCACGTCTACTTCGAGTGGACCGAGGGAAGCCCGCTGTCCAACCTGGTCCGGTTCCTGTTCTTCGGTGTCGGTGAGGTCGCCCCGGTCACACGCGAGGTGCTCAGGCGCGCCGAGCCCGACCGCGACCGTCGCCCGCACGTGCACGTCGGCTGAGCGACCCCGCGACTAGGTCTCAGACCCGAGAGCCAGCGGCAGCACCGCCTCGGCACCCGCGTCGCGCAACCACGTCGCGGCCAGGGTCATCGACCAACCGCTGGCGATGAGGTCGTCCACGAGCAGCACCCGCTTGCCGCCGACGTCGTCGGCAGCGAGCCGGCTGCGTCGGGAGACCGCGGCGATCCGCTGGGCCGAGTTGGTCGCACCCTGGCCGGGAGCGACTGCGTCGTCGGCGATGGCGATCCGCCCGAGCACCGGGATCCGGCCGACCCGCGCGAGTCCCTCGACCAGGGAGTCGACCAGGAGCGGGTGGGTCCGCGACTCGAACCCGACGATGCCGTCGGGGCGGGGCTGCCAGTCCTTCAGCGTCGCCAGCACGCCCTCGACCAGCGCGGCCGGCACCTCCTGGTCGGCCACGCCGGGCCGGAACAGGTCGCGCAGGGCCTGGCCCAGGCCGAGGTCGGTGAGCCGGGCGACGACGCGACCCTGCTCTGCCCCTTCGGTGATCTTGCCCCGCATCGGCAGGCCGAGGTTCGCCAGCGCGCTGGGCCACATCTTGCGCGGCTCGACCGCGACACCGGGCCGGGTCAGCCGGTCCCCGGCGACCGTGACGGCCGCCTCGCTGACCGAGGTCGGCAGCGCGAGGCCGGCGCAGTTGTCGCAGCGCCCGCAGTCCTTCGCGCCGGGATCGTCGAGAGCCTCGCGCAGGAAGCGCATCCGGCAGCGGTCGGTGGCGATGTACTCCAGCATCAGCGCCTGCTCGTCGCGGCGCGCGGCCGCGACCCGGTCGTAGCGCTCCTGCTCGTAGACCCAGTCCTGCCCGGTGGCGACCCAGCCGCCCTGGACCCGGCGCACGGCACCGTCGACGTCGAGCACCTTGAGCATCATCTCCAGGCGGTTGCGGGAGAGGTCGACGTAGGTCTCCAGCGTGGCCGTCGACATCGTCCCGCCCTCGCGCTCGAGCGCCGAGAGCGCCGCGCGGACGTGCTGCTCGGGCGGGAAGGCCAGCGAGGCGAAGTACTTCCAGATCTCCCGGTCCTCGTACGCCGGGAGCAGCAGCACGGACGCCTGCCCCTTGCCCTCCATGCCGCGACCGGCACGGCCGACCTGCTGGTAGTAGGCGACCGGGGAGGCGGGCGCGCCGACGTTGACCACGAACCCGAGGGTGGCGTCGAACCCCATCCCCAGCGCACTGGTGGCGATCAACGCCTTGAGGCGACCGGCCAGCAGGTCCTGCTCGAGGGCCTGGCGCTCGGTCGTCTCGGTCTGCCCGGAGTAGGCCGCGACCTCGTGATCGCGGTCGCGCAGGAACCCGGCGATCTCCTGCGACGCGGCGACCGTGAGCGTGTAGACGATGCCGGAGCCGGGCAGCTCGTCGAGGTGGTCGGCCAGCCAGCCCAGCCGTTCCTCGGGTCGGGCCAGCTCGAGGACCGCGAGGCTGAGCGACTCGCGGTCCAGCTCGCCGCGCAGGACCAGGACCTCGGTGCCGCCGAGCTGCTCGGCGACGTCCTGGGTCACGCGCTCGTTGGCGGT
>JBJMIO010000169.1:0-9265 GCA_045806765.1 Marmoricola sp. | reverse complement strand
TTTTCGGGTAAACCACGCGGCGTGACCAGCTCGAGCAGCACCCGCGCATCCGGAACGTCTGCGACCACCACCCGTCCCGACGGCGGGATCGGCCTCTGGTCCTGCGTGGCGTTCGCCGTGGGCACCATGGTCGGGGCCGGGGTGTTCGTGCTCTCCGGGATCGCGGTCAAGCAGGCCGGTCCGGCCGCCCTGATCTCCTTCGTCCTGGCGGCCGTGCTCGTGCTCCTCTCGGCCCTGTCGTTCACCGTCGTTGCCAGCCGTGCGCGCCAGGGCGAGTCCGGCTACGCCTACGTCGGCCGCGCACTGGGCGGGTTCTGGCGGTTCTTCGCACTGTGGGCGTTCTACGTCGGCGGGGTCATCGGCGTCGCCTTCGTGCTCGGCGCCTTCGGTTCCTACGTCCACGACTTCTTCATCCACGGAACGTCCGGTCTGGTCTGGGCCGTCGGCGCCGCTGTGGTGCTCACGCTGCTGAACCTCGGGCCGGCCGACCTCATCGGACGCGCCGAGACGGCGCTGGTCGCGATCAAGGTGGGCATCCTCTGCCTGCTCATCGTCTTCGCGTTCATCCACATCGGCCGCGCCGACCTCAGCCCCTTCGTCCCGGACGGCGCGTCCTCGGTGATCACGACGAGCGGCCTGCTGTTCGTGGCCTACCTCGGCTTCAACGTCGTGTGCAGCATGGCGCCCGAGGTCCGCGACGCTCGCCGGACGATCCCGCGGGCGATCGTGATCAGCATGGGCATCGTGACGATCGTCTACCTCGGTGTCGTCGTCGCACTCCTGGCCGGCGGGATCAGCAGCTACGACGAAGCATCCGTCGGCGAGGCGGCGAGGCGGCGAAGCACCTCATCGGGTCGTGGGGCGGGGTCCTCATCCCGATCGGCGCGCTCGTCTCGACCCTGTCCGCCGCGAACGCCAACATCCTCGGCTCCTCCGAGATCATGGTGCGGCTGGCCGCGAAGAAGGACGTCCCGACCGTCCTGGGTCGTATGTGGAACGGTCACCCGACGGTCAGCGTCCTGGGCGGCGCCGTGCTGTACGTGGTGCTCCTGCTCAGTAGGAACACCGACGCCGTCGTCGCTCTGGCCAACGTCGCCGCGATCGCAGCCATGGCCGTCATCAACGTCGCCGCCTTCGCCGCCATGCGGCGGTCCGGCGCGGACGACGGTGGCGTCCGGCTTCCCGGTGGCCCCGTGCTCCCGGCACTCGGCCTGGCCACGGCACTGAGCCAGCTCTTCTTCATCGACCTGGTCCCGGTGCTCATCGGAGCTGCGCTCCTGGCCGCCGGGTCCATGCTCTACCTGGTTCGGCATCGGTTCCACCATGCCGATGATCACCACCAGCTGCAGCAGCAGGTCGACCGGGGCGACACCCCTGGCGTCCGTGCGGTCGGCGGCCGCAACCGGATCGACACCTCGGCCCGGCCGAGCACACCCTGACGGCTCTGGCGTCCCGGCCCGGCGTGATCCTTGATCCCACCACCGCAGGGCCCTAGGTTCACGCCATGACCTCCCCAGCCGAGCTCGACGGCCTCGTCGACCTCGGTGCCCTGACCGGGTGGCTGCACGCCCAGGGTCTCGGCACGGGTCCGGTCGAGGACCCGACCCTGCTGACCGGCGGGACCCAGAATGTGCTGCTGCGCTTCCGCATCGACGACCAGGTCCACGTCCTGCGGCGTCCGCCGCGGGTCCCGCGCCCCGCCAGCGCCGCGAACCTGCTCCGCGAGGCCCGGATCCTCGGGGCCCTGACCGATCAGCCGGTTCCGACACCGGCGCTGCACGCGACCTGCGCCGACGAGACGGTCATCGGCGCCCCATTCCTGCTGATGGAGGCGGTCGACGGGTTCCACGCAGCCTCCGGCGTCCCCGAGCTGCACCTGGACCGCCCCGACCTGCGCCGGCGGATGGGACTGAGCGCGGTCGAGGGGATCGCTGCCGTCGCAGCGCTCGACCACGAGAGCCTCGGCCTCGCAGACTTCGGCAAGCCCGACGGCTTCCTCGAGCGCCAGGTCGGGCGCTGGACGCGCGAGCTCGAGTCGTACGCCGACAACGACGGCTACGACCCGGCTTCCTTCCCCGACGTCACCGGGATCTCGGGCTGGCTCGCCGCCGGGACCCCGTCCGGCTCGGTCGCCGGGATCGTGCACGGCGACTTCCACGCGGCCAACCTGCTCTTCTGCCACGACAGCGGCGAGGTCGCCGGGATCCTCGACTGGGAGATGGCCACCATCGGTGACCCGCTGCTCGACCTCGGGTGGTTCGTGGCGACCTGGCCCTCCGAGCGCGCGCCGGCGGTCAGCGCAGCCGTCGGTGAGCTTGCCGGCGCGGGCGACCTCGCCACCCGGGCCGAGCTGGTCGAGCACTACGCCGCGCGGTCGGCTCGCGACCTGAGCCGCATCGACTGGTACGGCGTCCTGGCCTGCTTCAAGCTCGCCATCGTCCTGGAGGGCAGCTACGCCCGCGCGTGCGCGGGGAAGATGGACCGCGGCGTCGGCGACTTCCTGCGCTCGATGGCGCTCGCCCTGGTCGAGCAGGCCCATCTGTTCATCGAGGAGGGGATCGTGTGATGGACGACCTGCGTGGCAAGGTCGTCGTGGTCACCGGCGGGAGCCGCGGTCTGGGCCGCGAGATGGTCCGGGCGTACGCCGCCCACGGAGCCGACGTGGTCATCGCGAGCCGCAAGCTCGACGCCTGCGAGGCGCTGGCCGACGAAGTGGCCGGGCTGCACGGCGTACGGGCGGTGCCGCTCGCGTGCAACGTCAGCGACTGGGACGACTGCGACGCACTGGTCGAGCGGGTCTACGAGGAGCTCGGACGGGTCGACGTCCTGGTCAACAACGCCGGGCTCTCCCCGCTCTACCCGAGCCTGGAGGAGGTCACCGAGGCGCTGTGGGACAAGGTGGTCGCGGTCAACCTCAAAGGGCCGTTCCGCCTCTCCGCCACCATCGGTGCCCGGATGACCGCTGACGGCGGCGGCGCGATCCTGAACATCTCCTCGGTCGCCTCGCTGCGGCCCGACGCGATCTCGCTCCCCTACGCGGCCGCCAAGGCCGGGCTGAACGCGCTGACCGAGGGCTTCGCGCAGGCACTCGGACCGACGGTCCGGGTCAACGGCATCATCTGCGGTCCCTTCGAGACCGACATCGCACGCGCGTGGCCCGAGGAGATCCGCACCATGGTCGAGGACCAGATCGCCCTGCGACGGGTCGGCCGACCCGAGGAGGTCGTCGGTGCCGCGCTGTACCTGACCTCCGACGCATCCACCTACACCACGGGCGCGCTGCTGCGCCTGGACGGAGGCACCCGATGAGCTGGGACTTCAGCACCGATCCCGAGTTCCAGGCCGAGCTGGACTGGATGACCACCTTCGTCCGCGAGGAGCTCTGGCCGCTCGACTCGATCGCTGACGAGCTCGAGATGGACCAGGTCGACCGCGCGATCAAGCCGCTCCAGGACCAGGTCAAGTCCCGCGGTCTGTGGGCCGCGCACCTCGACGCGGAGCTCGGAGGTCAAGGTTTCGGCCAGCTCAAGCTGGGTCTGATGCACGAGATCCTCGGGACGTCCTGGCTGGCTCCGGCTGCGTTCGGGTGCCAGGCGCCCGACAGCGGCAACAGCGAGATCCTGGCGCTGGCCGGGACGCCGGAGCAGAAGGAGACGTGGCTCGCTCCCCTGCTCGCCGGCGAGCTGCGCTCCTGCTTCTCGATGACCGAGCGCGACACCCCTGGTTCGGACCCCACGCAGCTGGCGACGCGGGCCGTCCTGGACGGCGACGAGTGGGTCCTGACCGGACGCAAGTGGTACTCCTCGAACGCGTCGGTCGCGCACTTCCTCATCGTGGTCGCGGTCACCGACCCCGACGCCGCACCGCACAAGCGCGCGAGCATGTTCATCGTGCCGGCCGGGACGCCCGGTCTCGACATCGTGCGCGACGTCGGCAGCATGGAGGCCACCAACCACCGCTTCGGCCGCTACGGCAACCATGCCGAGATCGAGTACAACGCGGTGCGGGTCGGGCCGGAGGCCGTCCTGGGCGGCATCGGCAACGGCTTCCTGATCGCCCAGCAGCGACTCGGACCCGGGCGCATCCACCACGCGATGCGTTGGCTGGGGCAGGCGCAACGGGCCCTGGACATGCTGTGCGAGCGCTCGACGTACCGCTTCGCCCACGGCAGCCTGCTGGGCGAGAAGCAGACGATCCAGAACTGGATCGCCGACTCGACCGCGGAGATCCAGGCCGCGCGGCTGATGACCTTGCACGCCGCCTGGGTGATGGACACCCAGGGGGTCTCGGCGGCTCGGACCGACATCGCGCTGATCAAGTTCTACGGCGCCAAGGTCCTGCACGACGTGATCGACCGGACGCTGCAGGCGCACGGCTCGCTCGGCTACTCCTCCGACCTGCCGCTCGAGCAGATGTACCGGTGGGCGCGCGCGGCCCGGATCTACGACGGCCCGGACGAGGTGCACCGCCAGTCGGTGGCACGCGCGGTGCTCAAGAACTACTCGCCGCCCGCCGACGGCGTTCCGACCGAGCACGTACCGACGCGTCAGGCGCTGGCCCGCGAGAAGTTCGCGGCGCTGCTGGGCGACCTGTGAGGTCCCTGATCTAGTACCAGCTTCAACTGAGACATGTGTGTAAACGGGAGTTGCACTACAGTCGCACCCATGAGTACTCCCCGGGCGACCCCGAGCCGGCAGTCCGCCGCGGCGGCCCGGCGCAAGGCGCGCGAGCAGCAGATCCTGGCCGCCACCCGCCGGCTCTTCGACGAGTCCGGCGTCCGCGACGCCCAGATCGACGACATCGCCCGCGCCGTCGGGATCAACCGCGCGATCATCTACCGGCACTTCTCCGGCAAGGAGGAGCTCTTCGCGCTCGCGGTCGAGAGCTACCTCGAGGAGCTGCGCGAGCGGCTCGAGGAGGCGGCCGCCGGCGCCAAGGGCCCCACGACCGAGAAGCTGCGAGCGGTGGTGGGCGCCTTCGTCGACTACGGCATCGAGTACCCGGCGTTCGTCGACTGCGCCCAGACCCTCATGCGCCGCCCGGGGCCCGAGCTGCTCGAGCAGGTCAGCGAGGGCGCCCTGTTCCGCCTCGGCCGCGCGATCACCGCGTGCCTGCGCACGCTGAAGGAGACCCTCGAGGAGGGCACCGCGTCGGGCGAATTCAACGTCGAGGACAGCGTCCTGGTCGCCAACTACATGTACGCCTCGGGCCTCGGCGCCCTCCAGCTGGCCCGTATCGGCCTCCTGGTCAAGGAGAGCTCACCGGGCATCCCGTCGATCTCGCGCATCTCCGGAGCCCAGGTGCGCGACTTCCTGACGAGCACGGCCGTCGCGCTGGCGACAGGCCACTGAAGCACGCACGCTGAAGCACCTACGACGAAGCGCCCCGGACCTCCGTGGAGGTCCGGGGCGCTTCGCGTTCGATCAGCGCTCGAGGATCGCGACGACGCCCTGGCCGCCGGCCGCGCAGATCGAGACCAGCGCGCGGCCCGATCCCTTCTCGGCCAGCAGCTTCGCGGCGTTGGCCACGATGCGACCACCGGTCGCAGCGAACGGGTGACCGGCCGCCAGCGAGGAGCCCTTGACGTTGAGCTTGCTGCGGTCGATCGAGCCGAGCGGCGCGTCCAAGCCCAGGCGCTCCTTGCAGAACACCGGGGACTCCCAGGCGGCAAGCGTGGAGAGCACCTGCGAGGCGAAGGCCTCGTGGATCTCGTAGAAGTCGAAGTCCTGCAGGGTCAGGCCGGCGCGCGCCAGCATCCGCGGCACGGCGTACGCCGGGGCCATCAGCAGACCCTCGTTGCCGTGCACGAAGTCGACCGCTGCGGTCTCGTAGTCGGCCAGGAACGCCAGCGGCTCCAGACCGTGCTCGGCGGCCCACTCCTCCGAGCCGAGCAGCACCACGGAGGCGCCGTCAGTCAGCGGCGTGGAGTTCGCGGCCGTCATGGTCGCCGCCTCGCCCTTGCCGAAGACCGGCTTGAGCTTGGCGAGCTTCTCCATCGAGGAGTCGGCGCGCAGATTGGTGTCGCGCTCGATGCCGTTGAACGGGGTGATCAGGTCGTCCTGCCAGCCGGCGTCGTAGGAGGCGGCCAGGTTGTGGTGCGAGTTCACCGCGAGCTGGTCCTGGTCCTCGCGGGCGACCTGCCACTCCAGGGCGGTCAGCGCCTGGTGCTCACCCATCGACAGGCCGGTGCGCGGCTCGCCGTTGGACGGGATCGCCAGGCTGATGTCACCCGGGCGGATCGAGGCGAGGACCTTGAGGCGGTCGCCGTTGGTCTTGGCGTTGTTGAGCTTGATCAGCTTCTTGCGCAGCTTCTCGCCGATCGCGATCGGGGCGTCCGAGGTGGTGTCGGCGCCACCGCCGATGCCGGAGTCGATCTGGCCCAGCGCGATCTTGTTGGCGACGTAGATGATCGCCTGGAGGCCGGTGCCGCAGGCCTGCTGCAGGTCGACGGCCGGGGTCTCCGGGGCGAGGCGGGTGTCGAGCACGGCCTCGCGGGTCAGGTTGAAGTCGCGCGAGTGCTTCAGGACGGCACCGGCGGCGACCTCACCGAGGACCTCACCCTCCAGGTTGAAGCGAGCGACCAGCCCATCGAGGGCGGCGGTCAGCATCTCCTGGTTGGAGGCGGTGGCGTAGACGGAGTTCGAGCGCGCGAAGGGGATGCGGTTGCCGCCGAGGACGGCGACACGGCGAGTCTTGGCCTGCATTCTGGGTATCTCCTGATCTGCCTGGGGTGCCTTCAATACTGACAGGTAACATCGGTGAACGGAACGGAGTGAGTGCCACGTCACCAATTGTGGACTCCGAGTTACACCCGAAGTTACATTTCGAGCTGCTGACGGGTTCAACGCGCCCCGTCACCCCCAGATTCCTTCCCAGAACGAGATCCGAGGAACACCATGAACGACCGCTACCAGTCCTTCACCTCCAGCCCGATCGGGCAGGTGTTCGTCAAGAACCTGGGCCTCCCGAGCCCGGTCGTCCTCGACCGCTGGAGCGAGGGCGCTCCCCTGGTCGACGGCACCGTCGTGACCGGCGGCGCCGGTCGCATCGACGTGGTCGGCATCCTGGACGGCCTCGGCATCGCGAACACGCCGGCTGCCGCGGAAGGTGAGAAGTACAAGGGGCTCGTCTTCGACGCCACCGGCATCAGCACGCCGGAGGGCCTGATCGCCCTGCAGGAGTTCTTCACCCCGCTGCTGCGCAGCCTGAAGGGTTGCGCCCGCGTCGTGGTCGTCGGCACCAACCCGACCCAGGCCACGACCACCGACGAGCGGATCGCGCAGCGCGCACTGGAGGGCTTCACCCGCTCGCTGGGCAAGGAGATCGGCAAGGGCAGCACCGTCAACCTGGTCTACGTCGCCCCGGGCGCCGAGGGCACCCTGGACTCGACCCTCGCCTTCTTCCTCTCCCCCAAGTCCGCCTACGTCTCGGGCCAGGTCGCGCGCCTGGGCCTGACCGGCACCAAGAAGGCCGGCAAGGTCGCCGACGCCACCAAGCCGCTGGCCGGCAAGGTCGCCATCGTCACCGGCGCCTCGCGCGGCATCGGTGAGCAGATCGCCCGGGTACTGCACCGCGACGGCGCCACCGTGCTGGGCATCGACGTCCCGCAGGCCGCCAGCGAGCTGCAGGGCCTGATGCGGGAGCTCGACGGTGACCTGCTGACCCTCGACATCACCGCCAAGGACGCCGCGCAGCGCATCGCCCACCACGTGCAGGAGAAGCACGGCGGCGTCGACATCGTCGTGCACAACGCCGGCATCACCCGCGACAAGAAGCTGGCGAACATGGGCGAGGACCGCTGGTCCTCGGTGATCGCGGTCAACCTGTCGGCTCCCGAGCGGATCACCGCCGAGCTCCTCGAGCAGGGCCTGATCAACAAGAACGGCCGCATCGTCGGCGTCTCGTCCATCGCCGGCATCGCGGGCAACGTGGGCCAGACCAACTACGCGGCCTCCAAGGCCGGCGTGATCGGCTTCGTCGACGCGATCGCCCCGACGCTCAAGGACGACATCACCATCAACGCCGTCGCCCCCGGCTTCATCATCACCGCGATGACCGCGGCCGTGCCGTTCGCGACCCGTGAGGTCGGCCAGCGCATGAACGCGATGAGCCAGGGCGGCCTGCCGGTCGACGTGGCCGAGGCGATCGCCTGGTACGCCAGCCCCGGCTCCTCTGCGGTGAACGGCAACGTCGTCCGCGTCTGCGGCCAGATGATGCTGGGCGCCTGATGGAACGGGTCGTGGAGGGCACCGGCTCGCCGCTGCCGACGATGCTGCGGGCCGCGCTGCCGGCCGTCCCCGGGCTGAACCTGCTGCCGGGCGTGGCCAAGAAGGGTGGCGAGCTCCCCGACCTGACGCTGACGCGCAAGGACGTCGCGGTCGACCTGGAGAACCTGGCGGCGTACCGCGAGGTCTGCGGCTTCGGGCCCTCGCAGCACCTGCCGTTCAACTACCCACACACGCTGGCGTTCCCGCTGCACATGGGGATCATGACCGACAGCTCCTTCCCGTACGCCGCCATCGGCAGCGTGCACCTGAGCAACACCATGACCCGGCACCGGCTGATCGCGCCGTCCGAACGCCTCGACGTCAGCGCCACCGCGACGAACAAGCGCGCGCACCCCAAGGGCACCATCTTCGACCTGGTCACCACGGTGACCGCAGCGGGCACCGAGGAGGTCGTGTGGGACTCCGTCTCCACCTACCTGCGTCCGGGCCCGGGTGACGCGGACGCGCGTCCCGAGGGCGAGCCGTTCGAGGTCGTCGCGGGCAACGGCACCGAGTGGAAGCTCCCCGCCGACCTCGGTCGCCGGTTCGCCGCGGTTTCGGGCGACTACACCGGACGTCTCAGGAATGCCAAAAACAGAAACGCCGGACAGGGGAGGCCCTGCCCGGCGCCTGAGTCGGATGGGTCGTCATCCGGCAATCGTGGAGGAATGCATGTTGCACCATGCATGGCTCCCGCTGGTGATCGTGGTGCGCGTGACCGTGAAGGTCAAGTTCACTCGTAACTAGCGGGAACGGGGGCGGTCCGGTTCGCCGGGCCGCCTTTCCTTCCGCTTGTGCTGCGCCGCAGCACGTACTCCCGACAAACGGGCATACGGTCCGCAAAACGGGATAACGGGCGCGCCCCCGCCGGTCCCTAGCCCAGCAGCAGCTTGGCCACGGCGTATCCGAGCCATCCCGCCGCAACCACGGCCATCATTGCAACAACTCTGATCATGATCCATCAAAGGAGCCGGCAAGCACCCGCGCGCTGTGCCTCT
>JBJMIO010000168.1:0-5221 GCA_045806765.1 Marmoricola sp. | reverse complement strand
GGCCCGTACGCCGCGCCGCCGGCGGCCGGCCCGAGCACCACCGAGATCTGCGGGATGGTGCCGGACGCCTTGGTCATCGCGTGGAAGTTCTCGCCGACCGCGTGCAGGGACAGCTCGCCCTCGGCCAGCCGGGCACCGCCGGAGTGCCCCAGGCCGATGATCGGGACGCGGTCGGTCAGCGCGCGCTGGTAGGCGGCGACCACGACCTTGCACCCGTCGTGGCCCATCGCGCCGCCCATGACCGTCGGGTCGGAGCAGAAGGCCACCGCCGACATCCCGTTGACACGGCCGATCGCGGCGAGCATCCCGGAGGAGTCGATCGCCGAGATCGGCTCGAAGGTGCCGGCGTCGAAGAGTGCGGTCAGGCGGTTGACCGGGTGCCGCGGGTCCTCGAAGACCTCCGGTTCGGTGACGTCAGGTCCGGCGACGTCGAGCCCGGTGACCTCCGGCTGGGCGGCGAGCGCGGTCACGACAGGCTCCCGAACGCCACGGCGACGTTGGCGCCGCCGAAGCCGAAGGAGTTGTTCAGCGCGGCGATGTCGCCCGAGCGCAGTGCGCGCGCCGTGGTCGGGATGTCGAGCTCGACGGCCGGATCGAGGTTGTCGAGGTTGATCGTGGGCGGGGAGAGCCGGTGGTGGATCGCGAGCACGGTCGCGATCGACTCCAGCGCGCCGGCGCCGCCGAGCAGGTGGCCGGTCATCGACTTGGTGCTGGTCACCACGACCTCCTCGGCGTACTTGCCGAGCGTCGCGTGCAGCATCAGGCCCTCGGCGACGTCGCCCTGCGGGGTGGAGGTGGCGTGGGCGTTGACGTGCGCGATGTCGCCCGGTGAGATGCCCGCGTCCTCCAGGGCTCCCTGGATCGCCCGGGTGCCGCCGCGGCCCTCCGGGTCGGGCTGGGCGATGTCGTGGGCGTCGTTGGTGATGCCGGTCCCCAGGACCTCGGCGTAGATCCGCGCACCGCGCGCGAGGGCGTGCTCGAGCTCCTCGAGCACCAGCACGCCGGCACCCTCGCCGAGCACGAAGCCGTCACGGCCGGTGTCCCACGGTCGCGAGACGGTGGTCGGGTCGCCGCCCTCCTCGCTGCCGGTCTTCGAGAGCGCCATCATCTGGGCGAACGCGGCCATCGGCAGCGGGTGGATCGCCGCCTCGGTGCCGCCGGCGAAGACCACGTCCGCGCGGCCGAGCCGGATCTGGTCCACGGCCAGCGAGACACCCTCGTTGCCCGAGGCGCAGGCCGAGACAGGGGTGTGCACGCCGGCGCGGGCGCCGACGAGCAGGCCGATGTTGGCGGCCGGAGCGTTCGGCATCAGCATCGGCACCGCGAGCGGGGAGACCCGCCGCGGGCCGCCGGCCACCAGGGTGTCGTAGTTGCTCAGCAGCGTCGTGACGCCACCGATCCCGGAGGCGACGGCGACGCCGAGCCGCTCGGGCTCGACACCTCCGTCGACCAGGCCGGCGTCGGCCCGGGCCTCCAGGGCGGCGACCATCGCGAGCTGTGTGGAGCGGTCCATCCGCCGCGCCTTGACGCGCTCGAGCACCTCGCTGGGGTCCACCGCGGCGGTCCCGGCGATCTGCACGGGCAGGTCGGGGTAGAAGTCGGCCGGGAGCCGCCGGATGCCGGACGTGCCGGCGACCAGGGCGTCCCAGGTGCTCGTCACGTCTCCGCCGACCGGGTTGGTGGTGCCCAGACCGGTGACGACGACTCTCCTGCGACTCATGATGACCTCTCTCCTGCTGCGGACCTGTCGAGGGACCTCGACAGGCTCGGTGTCCGGTGGTTCAGGCGGCCTGGGCGCGCTCGATGTAGCTGACGGCGTCGCCGACGGTCTTGAGGTTCTTGACCTCGTCGTCGGGGATGCGCACGGAGAACTTCTCCTCGGCGGCCACGACGACCTCGACCATCGAGAGCGAGTCCACGTCGAGGTCGTCGCTGAACGACTTCTCGAGCTGGATGTCGGCGGCGGGGATGCCGGTGACCTCGTTGACGATCTCGGCGAGGTCGTTGCGGATCTCTTCGGTGCTGGCCATGGTGCTGGGTTCCTCTCGTGGTGGGTGGTGCGTCATGTGGTGCTGACAGGTTGGGTGGTGCAGATCGGGTGGTGCAGATCGGGTGGCACGACGTCGGGTCAGGGGACCCGGACCACCTGGGCGGCGTAGGACAGTCCGGCGCCGAAGGCGATCAGGAGGGCCAGGTCGCCGCTGCGTGCCTCGCCCTCGGCGTACATCCGGTCCAGGGCGAGCGGGATCGAGGCCGCCGAGGTGTTGCCCTGCTCGGCGACGTCGCGGGCGATCCGGACGTGCTCGGGCAGCTTCATGGCCCGCGCCATCGCATCGGTGATGCGCATGTTGGCCTGGTGCGGCACGAACAGGTCGAGGTCCTCCACCGAGATGCCGGTCCGGTCGAGCGTCTCCTGCGCGACCTTGGCCATCTCGTACGCCGCCCAGCGGAACACCGCGGCACCGTCCATCGTCAGGTGCGGAAGGGCCGGCTCGTCCGCGGCGAAGGCGTCGACCCAGTCGGCGCTGAGCTCGATCGCGCTGTGCTGCTCGCCGTCCGAGCCCCACACCACCGGACCGATCCCGGGAGCCTCGGACGGCCCGACGACGACTGCCCCGGCACCGTCGCCGAAGATGAAGGCCGTGCCCCGGTCGGCCTCGCTGACCAACGGGGAGAGCCGCTCGGCGCCGATGACCAGCACGTGCTTGGCAGTACCGCCGCGCACCATGTCGCTGGCGAGGCCCAACCCGTGGCAGAAGCCGGCACACGCGGCGGAGATGTCGAAGGCCGCCGGGCTCTGGGTGCCGAGCAGGTGGGCGATCCGCGGGGCGAGCGCGGTGATCTGCTGGGTGTTCGTGCAGGTCGCGAGCACCACGGCATCGACCTGGGCCGGCTCGATGCCGGCGGACGCCAGCGCTCGCCGGGCCGCCGCGAGCGACATGGACTCCAGGGTCTCCTCGGGGCCGATCCAACGCCGCTCCTTGATGCCCGAACGCTGCTGGATCCACTCGTCGCTGGAGTCGATGGGGCCGACGATCTCGGAGTTGGGCACGACCCGCTTGCCGCGGTCCACACCGAGGCCGAGGATCGCGGCGTGCGGGGAGCCGGTGGGCATCTCCCACGAGACGCTCATACCGCCACGCCCTCGGGGTGCAGCCGGACCAGCGGCTGACCTGGGGAGACGAGGTCGCCGTCCTCGACGAGCCACTCGACGATGGTGCCGCCGTACGGCGCGAAGACCGAGGTCTCGTCGCGCGTCGAGCGGACCAGGCCGATCGAGCTGCTCGCGACCAGGGAGGCGCCCTCGTCGCCTGCCTGCCGGACGAACGTGCCCTTGGTCGGGGCGACCAGCATCCGCCAGGTCGGGTTGATGTCGATCGGTGAGGGGTCGCCGTGCCGCTCGACGAACTCGCGCGCGGCGTCGAGCTGGTCGGGGGTCTTGAGCGCGAAGGTCTCCACGCCGGGGAGGGCGCGCTTGGCGATGTTGGTCAGCGTCCCGGCCGGCGGCATCTCCAGGATCCCGGTGACGCCGAGGTCGCGCATGGTGGCCAGGCACAGGTCCCAGCGCACGGGGTTGGCGACCTGCGTGACGATCCGGCGCACGACGTCGCGACCGTCGTGGACCACCTTGCCGTCGCGGTTGGAGATCACCGCGGTGCGCGGGTCGTGGGTGGAGACGGCGGGGGCCAGTTTGGCCAGCGCCCCCACCGCGGGCGCCATGTGCTCGGTGTGGAACGCGCCGGCGACCGAGAGCGGCATCAGCCGTGCCTTGGCGGGCGGGTCCGCGGCGAGCGCGGCCAGCTGCTCGAGAGTGCCGGCCGCCACGATCTGGCCCTCGGCGTTGACGTTGGCGGCGATCAGTCCGTGCTGCGTGAGCGCGGCGCTGACCTCCTCCGGGTCTCCGCCGAGGACCGCGGTCATCCCGGTCGGGGTGGCGGCGGCTGCGTGAGCCATCGCCCTGCCCCGCTCCCGGACGAGCACCATCGCCTGCTCGGCGCTGATGGCACGCGCACCTGCGGCTGCCGTCAGCTCGCCGACGCTGTGGCCCGCCACCGCGCCGATCCGGCCGAACGCGTCCGAGGGGTGCGGGAAGAGCGAGAGCGCCGCCACGAGCCCGGAAGCGACGATGAGGGGCTGGGCGATCGCGGTGTCCCGGATCGTCTCGGCGTCGGCCTCGGTGCCGTAGTGCGCCAGGTCGAGACCAGCGACGGCACCGAGCCAGTCGAGGCGCTCGGCGAACTGCGGGTCCTCCAGCCAGGGCCGCAGGAATCCGGGAGTCTGGGCTCCTTGTCCAGGAGCGACGATGATCAGCACACGTTCACTGTCCCGGGTCCCGCGCTCGTCCCACGGGTCGGGAGCACACGAAAAGGTCGGGTCAGACTTTGTAGGAAACCTACAACTGTGGCGGATCCAGGCGGCCCAGCGTCAGGGCGATCCGCAGGGTGTAGGAGTCCCTCGGGTGGCTGGGAGTGAGTCCGGTGAGCTCTGCGGCCCGTTTGAGCCGGTAGCGCACGGTGTTGGCGTGGACGAACAACGACCGTGAGGTGCTCTCGATCGAGGATCCGCTCGAGAGGTAGCACTCGACCGTCTCCAGGACAGCACCGCCCGCCCGCGCCAGCGGCGCGAAGACCTCCTCGACCAGGTCGCGGCGCGCCTCGACGTCACCGGCCAGGGCGCGCTCGGGCAGCAGGTCGTCGGCCTGGACCGGTCGCGGGGCGTCCGGCCAGCCGGCGGCCACGCGCAGACCGGAGTGCGCAGCGTCGGCCGAGGCCTTGGCGTCGGTCAGGGTGGCGACCACCGGGCCGACGACCACGGGCCCCGGCGTGAACGCCTCGGCCACGGCCGCGGCGGCCTTGCCCTGGAGGTCCACCCCGCCGAGCACGACGACCAGGCGGTCGCCCTGGACCGCTGTCAGGCAGCCCACGTTGCGGTCGCGGGCCAGGCGGCGTACCTGGTCCAATGCGGTGCGCTCGTCGATGCCGCCCATCATCACCAGCACGTTGCCCGTGGCATCCCAGCCCAGCGCGCTGGCACGCGAGGAGATGGACTCGTCGCCCTCGCCGCGCAGCAGGGAGTCGACCACCAGGGCCTCTAGCCGGGCGTCCCAGGCGCCGCGCTGCTCGGCGGCGCGGGCATAGACCTCCGCGGTGGCGAAGGCGACCTCACGGGCGTAGCGGTTCAGCGAGCTGCGCGCGCTCTCCGCATCCGCACCGAGGAGCTC
>JBJMIO010000167.1:0-46916 GCA_045806765.1 Marmoricola sp. | reverse complement strand
GTCTTCGTGGTCAGCGCTGCGAGCCACCTCGGGCTCAAGGAGCTCGTCTTCGCGATGGCCGAGGTCGTCACGCAGGCGCGCAGCCAGCGGGTCGTGGCCGTCGCCGAGCGGATCGTGCTGCGCCCGGTCTCGTCGCGCTCGGAGGACGACTTCACCGTGACGCAGACGGGTGAAGGATGGCGTGTCCGTGGCGTGAAGCCCGAGCGCTGGATCCGCCAGACCGACTTCAGCAACGAGGAGGCCGTCGGCTTCCTCGCCGACCGGCTCAACCGGCTCGGCGTCGAGAAACGGCTCGCCGAGCTCGGCGCGGTCGAGGGCGATCCGGTGCTCATCGGTGATCCCGACAACGCCGTCGTGTTCGACTTCAAGCCCGGCCTGGATGCCGGTGGCGCCGAGATGCTCGGCCGCCGCGGCGAGGACGAGCGCCTGCGCGAGGAGCGGCCCTCGGCAACGCGCCGGCGCGAGATCGATGCCGGGTTCGTCGAGCGCGAGGAGCACGAGGCCCGCGCCGATGTCGCCCGTCGAGTGGACCACGACGAGCTGCAGGAGCACGAGACCGCCGAGGACGGGGTCGAGGTGGTCTTCGTCAGCGACCCCTTCGACGAGGCCTACACCGGTGAGGACGGAGACGGGTCGTGAGCCGTCAGGCCGTGCTCGGCGCCCGCCGGATCGTGGTCAAGGTCGGCTCGTCCTCCCTGACCACCGCGGCCGGGGGCATCGACCCCGAACGGGTCCGCGGCCTGGTCGACCCGCTGGCCGAGGCGCACGCGCGCGGCGCCGAGGTCGTGCTGGTCTCCTCGGGAGCGATCGCCGCAGGACTGGCCCCGCTCTCGCTCTCGCGACGCCCCACCGACCTGGCCCGTCAGCAGGCCGCTGCCTCCGTCGGCCAGGGCCTGCTGGTGCACCGCTACACCGAGGAGTTCGCGCGCCACGGCCAGGTCACCGGCCAGGTGCTGCTGACCCTCGACGACGTCACCCGGCGCGGCCACTACCGCAACGCCCAGCGCACCTTCGCCATGCTGCTGGAGATGGGCGTGGTCCCGATCGTCAACGAGAACGACACCGTGGCGACCAGCGAGATCCGCTTCGGCGACAACGACCGGCTCGCGGCCCTGGTCGCGCACCTCGTGCACGCCGACCTGCTGGTGCTGCTCTCCGACGTCGACGGCCTCTACGACGGCCCGCCGAGCCGTCCGGGCAGCACGTTGGTGCCCGAGGTCCGCGGTGAGGACGACCTCGCGGCCGTGACGCTCGGCAAGGCCGGCCCGGCCGGGGTCGGGACCGGCGGGATGCACACCAAGCTCGAGGCCGCCCGGATCGCGACCGGTGCCGGCGTACCGGTCGTGCTCACCGCCGCCGCGCACGCGGGCGCAGCCCTGAGCGGCGAGGAGGTCGGCACGCTGTTCCACGCCACCGGGCCGCGCAAGCCCGCCCGGCTCCTCTGGCTCGCGCACGCGACCGAGGCCAAGGGCTCGATCTCGCTGGACGCCGGTGCCGTCAAGGCGCTGACCGAGCGGCGCGCGTCCCTGCTGCCTGCCGGCATCACGGGCGTCTCGGGCACCTTCACCGACGGCGACCCGGTCGACCTGCTCGCCCCCGACGGGACAGTGATCGCGCGCGGGCTGGTCAACTACAGCGCCGAGGAGCTCCCCACCCTGATGGGGCGCTCGACCCGGGAGCTGGCCCAGGAGATGGGCTCCTCCTACGAGCGCGAGGTCGTGCACAGCGACGACCTGACGCTGATCCTCACCCCCTGATCCAGACCCGCTGAGCGGGCCCTGGGCCAACTGGTCCAGTTGGGCGGTCCCCAGTTCGACGATTCGTCTCCGAGGGGTTCCCGGCTCCAGCACACTGGTGCCGAACCCGAAGGGAGGCGCTCGTGTCGGACCAGAGCACGCGTCTGTGGCACGTCACGCTCACGGTGGCCGGCGACACCGTCGAGCCGATGCTGCTGCGCGGCGCGCTGTCGCGGCTGCGCGAGGAGCGGCCCTTCATCGACACCATCGAGTTCACCCAGGCCAGCGCCGAGCTGAGGTTCTGGGACGAGGGCGTCACGATGGTCGACGTCGCCTCGCTGGCTCTGCGGCTGTGGGCCGAGCACCGCGAGTCCGCGGGACTGCCCAGCTGGGAGACCGTCGGCCTGGAGGTCGTCGAGAAGTCGGTGCACGAGGCCCGCGGCGGCGTGCGCGCGGAGGGCATGCCGAGCGCCGTCGCCCAGTCCTTCCAGCTCTGAGGCCTGCACGGCCGCACGCCCGACATGCCCTAGGGTTGACGCCATGTCCGAGACGATCACCCAGGTCGCCGCGCGTGCTCGCGATGCCGCGAACGTGCTGGCCCTGGCGACCCGGGCGACCAAGGACGCAGCGCTCGAGGCGATGGCAGCCGCCCTGCTCGAGCACTCCGCTGACATCCTGACCGCGAACGTCGCCGACGTCGCGGCGGCCGAGGCCGCGGGCACCCCGGCGCACATGATCGACCGGCTCCGGCTCGACGCCTCCCGGGTCGAGGGCATGGCCCAGGGGCTGCGCGAGGTCGCCGGTCTGGCCGACCCGGTCGGTGAGGTGCTGCGCGGGTCCACGCTGGCCAACGGCCTGGAGCTGCGCCAGGTCAGCGTCCCGTTCGGCGTGGTCGGCGTGATCTACGAGGCCCGTCCCAACGTCACCGCGGACGCGGCCGGCATCTGCCTCAAGAGCGGGAACGCCGTGCTGCTGCGCGGCTCCTCCAGCGCCCTGTCCTCCAACACCGCCATCGTGGGCGTGCTGCGTGCGGCCGCCGAGCAGGCCGGGCTGCCCGCCGACGTCGTCGCGCTGGTCCCCGGTGAGGGCCACGAGGCGGTCAAGGAGCTGATGCGAGCCCGTGGTCTGGTCGACGTACTGATCCCTCGCGGCGGAGCCGGCCTGATCCGCTCGGTCGTCGAGGAATCGACCGTGCCGGTCATCGAGACGGGCGTCGGCAACTGCCACGTCTACGTCGATGCCGCGGCCGACCTCGACATGGCGCTCGACATCGTCCTGAACTCCAAGACCCACCGCACCTCGGTCTGCAACTCCGCCGAGTCGCTGCTCGTGCACGCCGAGGTCGCCGAGGCGTTCCTGCCGCGCGTGGTCGCAGCGCTGCAGGAAGCGGGCGTGCGGATCCACGGCGACAGCGCCTTCACGGCGTACGACGGGGTGGTGCCCGCGACCGAGGAGGACTGGGACACCGAGTACCTCTCCCTGGACATCTCGGCCGCGGTCGTACCCGACCTCGATGCCGCCGTTGCGCACATCCGGGCGCACTCCTCGGGGCACACCGAGGCGATCGTCACCGGTTCGCAGACGGCGGCACGCCGCTTCACCGCCGAGGTCGACGCGGCCGCGGTGATGGTCAACGCCTCGACCCGCTTCACCGACGGCGGTGAGTTCGGGTTCGGCGCCGAGATCGGCATCTCGACCCAGAAGCTGCACGCCCGCGGTCCGCTCGGCCTGCCGGAGATGACGTCGAGCAAGTACGTCGTCACCGGCGACGGCCACGTGAGGTAGAGCCGTCCGATGAAGCTGCCGCGCCTGGTCGCCGTCGACGACGGCACCATCAAGAAGCCGTTCGTCGCCGGAGCGCGCCCCGACCAGCTCGACGTCTGGGCGACGCCGGAGTCCGAGCGCTTCCTGACCCCGGCCACGATCATCACCTTCATCCGCACCACCGCCTGCATCGCGCTGGTCGGGGTGGCCATCCACCGAGGGGTGCCGGACGGTTCGGGCTTCTGGAGCCCGGCGCTGAAGATGCTCGCGATCGCGCTGGTCGTCTACTGGGCCGGCGACAGCCTCGACGGCCAGGTGGCGCGCCGGATGCACCACGAGACCCGCATCGGCGCGGTCATCGACATCATGTGCGACCGGTTCTGCTGTGCGGCTTTCTACCTGGGCCTGGCGTGGCTGCACCCCGTCTTCACGATCCCGGTCGTGCTCTACCTGGCCGAGTTCATGGTCATCGACTTCTTCCTCTCGATCGCGTTCTTGGCCTGGAGCATCCGCAGCCCCAACTACTTCTACGTCGTCGACTCCGCGATCTACCGGTTGAACTGGTCGCACCCGGCGAAGGCCGTCAACTCCGCACTCTTCGCGGTGCTGCTGCTGGCCACCCGGTCGGCGTTGCTCGGCGGCGTGATCGCAGCGGGCCTGCTGGTCTTCAAGATCGTGATGCTGGTGCGCCTGGCCCGGATCGGCCTGCCGATCCCCGCCGGAACCGGACTGGCCGACGGATCGCGTCCCGACCGTCCGGTCTCAGGACCGAACATCGCCGTTGACGCACCCGCGAAGCAGAGCACCTCGGCGTGAGACTCGCCCTGGGGACGTTCTTCTACTCCATCGCGTCCGCCCTCATCCCGGTCCTCAACGCCGAGATCCCGCTCGCCGGGCTCGGTTTCGGCGGGCCGCACGCGCTGGCGATCGCGTTCGCGGCAGCCGCGGGTCAGACGGTCGGGAAGATCATCTGGTACTACACCGGCATCCACTCGATGAAGATCCCGTGGCTGGCCAAGAAGATGGACACCGAGAAGTGGAAGGCGTCCTACGCCAAGTGGCAGGGCCGGATCACCGGCCGGCCCGTGATGGCCGGGACGATCACCTTCGCCTCGGCGGTCTCCGGCTTCCCGCCTCTGGCGATCATCGCGGTCCTGGCGGGGTCGCTCCGGATGAACCTGCCGGTCTTCGTGATCACCGTCCTGGTGGGCCGGACCATCCGTTTCTGGCTGGTCATCGAGGGCGCCAGCCTGCTCAAGGACCTCATTGGACCGCTCTTCGGCTGGAGCTGATCGGGAGAGGTCCGCGAAGTTCCGGACTCCCCGGATCGTCCGGCTCCGGACCGGTAAGGTTCGCCGCGTGATCGTTGAATCGGACAACTCCCGGGCCTGGGTCCTGCGCTACGAGCTGAGCCGTCTGGCCCAGACACCTCGCGCCTTCACCAACTGGCCGGCACTGCTGGCCGGCATCGCGCGGGAGAAGGTGGCCGAGGGCCCCGACGTGCTGGTCTTCCACACCCGCAGCGGCCAGACGATCTCGATCCCGAACGCTCCCGGCGCCCGCGTCCCGGTCTACGAGGTGTTCGCGGAGGACTGCTACGACCTGCGCTGGTTCCTCGGTGACCTGATCGACCGCCCGATCCACATCCTCGACATCGGTGCGCACGTGGGCACGTTCTCGACCCACCTCGCGAGCATCCACCCGACCGCGACCGCCGACTGCTACGAGCCCTCGCCGGACACCTTCCAGTTCCTCAAGAGCAACGTCGAGGTCAACGGCAACGCCGACCGGATCCACACCCACCAGCAGGCGCTGGCCGGCGAGACCGGGTTCGCGATCTTCGACCTGCAGGGAGCCGGGTCGGGCCACAACCACATCGCCTTCGACGACCACGTCGACGGGTCCGGCGTACGCGTCGAGACAGTGGCGTTCGACGAGGTCGTGGCCAACGCGCGCGGCCCGGTCGAGCTGATCAAGATGGACTGCGAGGGCGGTGAGTACGACCTCGTCTACAAGTCCTCGAAGGAGAGCTGGGCCAACGTCCAGCGCCTCGTGCTGGAGTACCACACGTTCCCGAACGAGTCGTGGGAGGAGCTGCGCGCCTGGTTCGCCAGTGTCGGCCTGCACGTCCTGCGCGACATCCGCTCGCCGATCGCCGGCACCGCCTGGCTCTCGCGCACGCCGTTGCGCGACCACGAGGGCAAGGGCCCCCGCAGCCGGATGAACAAGCTGGCCTATGAGGCCCGCCGCGTCGGCCAGACCCGCAAGGCCTTCAGCAACTGGCCCGGCCTGCTCACCGGCCTGGTGGCCGAGAAGGCCGGTCGCGGTCCGGCCGAGCTGACCTTCGAGACCCGTTCGGGTCAGAAGATCACCTCCCCGAACACGCCCGGCGCGCGCCTTCCCGCCTACGAGCAGTACGCCGAGGAGGGCTACCACCTCGACTGGTTCCTCGAGGACTACCGCGACCGGGAGATCAACGCCTTCGACATCGGCGCCCACGTCGGCACCTTCGCCTGCCACCTCGCCGAGGTACTGCCGAAGGCGAGCATCACCTGCTTCGAGCCCTCGGCCGGCACGGTCTCCTACCTGCAGCGCAACATCGACCAGAACGGCCTGGGCAACCGGGTCTCGGTCGTCGAGGCGGCGCTCGCGGGGGAGACCGGCTTCGCGCTCTTCGAGGACCACGGCGGCGCCAGCGTGCACAACGGCCTGGCCGACGCGCACCCCGTCGACGACCCGCATGCCACCACCGGCGGTGTGAAGGTGCCCACCCTCAGCTTCGACGACGCGGTCGCCCAGGCCTCCGGCCCGGTCACGTTCGTCAAGCTCGACTGCGAGGGTGGCGAGTACCAGCTGTGCTACAAGTCCTCCCCGGAGAGCTGGAAGGACGTCGAGCGGGTCGTGCTGGAGTACCACGACATCCCCGGTGAGTCCTGGGCCGAGCTGCGCGCCTGGTTCGCCGGTGTCGGCCTCCACCTGGTCGAGCACCGCCCGGAGCGGGCCGACCTCGGCCTGGCCTGGCTCGCGCGCGGCCCCGTGGGCTTCATCGAGCGCTGAGGCCGGACCAGGACGGTGGTTCGACTCTCCGAGGGGCTGCGTCCCTACTTCGGGCCGCTCAAGCGTGCCTACACGCACGGCACCCGGGCGGTCTCGCCGGCCACGGTGCGGCTGAGCAGGCTGCGTGGCGGTTGGCTGCCGACCGGGGTCGCGGCGACGATGGAGGACGCCGCGCGTGACCGCGGACGGTTCACCCTGGCCCGCCCCGAGGAGGTCCTGCACCGGGCACGCCCGGTCGGGGTACCCGAGCGGTACTGGTGCTTCGAGGAGGCGCTGACCGAGACCGTTCCGCGGGTCGGCGTGCTCGAGCTCGAGCAGGGTCGCGTCCTGCAGCCGGCCTCGGTGGTCATCACCGCGGAGAACCGCTGGTTGTGGGAGCAGTGCTGGTACTTCGGCACCACCAAGCCGCGCCAGCACCCGATGTACCTGCACCCCTTCCCGCCCGACCCGGTCGAGGTCGAGGGCCGGCTCGGGGTGCTCACCACCCGCGGGGACCAGAACTTCTACCACTTCCTGCACGACGTGCTGCCGCGCACCGCGGTGCTGGAGCAGGCCGGGATCGAGCCGCCGGAGAAGTGGTACGTCCCGCACACCACCCGCTTCCAGCGCGAGCTGCTGGAGCTGTGGGGGATCACTGCCGACCAGATCATCGACAGCGACCAGGTCCGGCACGTGCGCGCGCAGAGCCTGGTCGTGCCCGGCGTCGCCTCCACCATCGAGCGCAACCCTCCGTGGGTCTCGCAGCTGCTGCGCGAGCGGCTGGTCCCGCCCGGCCTTGACCGCGTTCCCGGCCGCAACCTGTACCTGGCCCGTCGTGCCGGGCTGCACAACCGCTGCGTGCTCAACGAGGCCGAGGTGCTGGCGCTCCTCGAGCCGCTCGGCTTCGACGTCATCGATCCCGGCGACCTCTCGGTGCGCGACCAGATCCGGACCTTCGCGGAGGCCGACGTGGTGGTCGCGCCGCACGGCGCCTCGTTGGCCAACATCCCGTTCTTCAGCCCCGGAGCCTCGCTGCTCGAGCTCTTCCCCAGCGCCTCGATGGTCGCGGACTACTGGAAGATGACCTGCGGGGTGGCCGGCCTGGAGTACCAGTACCTCAGCGGTACCGGGCCTGCCGCGGGCACCACCCGGGGCGAGTTCGTGGTCGCCGACATCACCGTGGACATCCGGCAGCTGGACACGATGGTGTCCGCACTCCTGGCTGCCCGCCGGTGAACCCGGGCGTCCCGGTAGGGTACGGGGCATGAACCTCCTGCTCGCAGTCCTCTCCGGTGGCGGCACCTCGGTGGCCGACGAGGGCACCTACTGGAACCCCTACTACATCGGTGGGGGCATCCTGCTCGTCCTGCTGGTGCTGATCTCCGCGCTGCTGGCCTTCGGTCGCGGACGCGAGCACTCCTGAGGCTGAGCGGTTGACGGGAGCGGCTCGCCGGATCGGTGTGATGGGCGGGACGTTCGATCCCGTCCACCACGGCCACCTGGTCGCAGCCTCGGAGGCCCAGGCGTTCTTCGACCTCGACGAGGTCGTCTTCGTGCCGACGGGTCTTCCCTGGCAGAAGGCGCAGCGCGAGGTCACCTCCGCCGAGCACCGGTACCTGATGACCGTGATCGCGACCGCGTCCAACCCGAGGTTCCAGGTCTCCCGGGTCGACATCGACCGGGACGGGCCGACGTACACGATCGACACGCTGCGCGACCTCTCGGCCCGGCTGCCCGACGCCGAGCTGTTCTTCATCACCGGCGCGGACGCGCTCGCCGAGATCTTCACCTGGCGCGACGCGGCCGAGCTCTTCGAGCTGGCGCACTTCGTCGGGTGCACCCGCCCCGGCTACGAGATGGACTCGACCTCCCTGGAGGGCATCCCCTCGGACCGGGTCACGATCCTGGAGATCCCGGCACTCGCGATCTCCTCCACCGACTGCCGCAGCCGCACCGCCGCAGGGCATCCCATCTGGTACCTCGTCCCTGACGGCGTGGTCCAGTACATCGACAAGCACCAGCTCTACGGTCCCGCTCCGGAGAAAGCATCCTCATGACTGCCACCCCCCGTGCCATCGAGATGATCCGGGTCGCCGCTGCGGCGGCGTCGGACAAGCTCGCCACCGACATCGTCGCCTTCGACGTCTCCGACCAGCTGGTGATCACCGACGCCTTCCTGGTCGCCACCGCCTCCAACGACCGCCAGGTCAAGGCCGTGGTCGACGAGATCGAGGACAGGCTGCGCGAGCTCGACGCCAAGCCCGTACGCCGTGAGGGCGTCCGGGACGGCCGCTGGGCGCTGCTGGACTACGCCGACATCGTCGTCCACGTCCAGCACACCGAGGAGCGCCAGTTCTACGCCCTCGAGCGGCTGTGGCGCGACTGCCCGTCGATCGACGTCGCCGACGTCGTCGGCCCCGAGCTGAACCGCTGAGGACGCGAGCGTGACCCGGCTCGTCCTGGTCCGCCACGGACGGACCGCGTGGAACCTGGAGGGCCGCGCCCAGGGGCACACCGACGTCGGTCTCGACGACGTCGGGCGCGAGCAGGCTGCCGCGACCGCGCCGACGCTGGCCCGGATGGGCCCGACCGCGCTGTGGAGCAGCGACCTGGCCCGCGCGCGGCAGACGGCCGAGCAGGTGGCGCTCGCGACCGGGCTCGAGGTCACCTACGACGCCCGACTGCGCGAGTTCGACGTCGGCGAGCGAGCGGGCCTGACGGTCGCCGAGTTCGCCGAGCGGCACCCGGTCGAGCACGCCGCCTGGAAGGCCGGTCACATCACCGGCGACGTCCCGGGCGCGGAGACCACCGAGCAGGTGGTCGCCCGGATGGTGCCGGCGCTGCGCGAGATCTGGGACGCGACCCCGGCCGGGGAGACCACCGTGGTGATCTCGCACGGCGCCTGCCTCAAGGTCAGCCTGCTGGCGTTCCTCGGGTGGCCCGAGGACCTCGGGCGCACCCTGAGCGGCCTGGACAACTGCGGCTGGGTGGTGCTCGAGGACGACACCGCCGGGCGCGGCATCCGGCTGACGTCGTACAACGAGACGGTGCACCCGCACGTGCACGGCGCGGACTTCACCTCCGAGGCTCCCGCCGCCGTCTGAGGATCGACCCCGATTTTCCATCCGGGGGTCCGGTTGGCTAACATTCTCCGAGTTGCCGACGGAACCTTCCCGAAGCGATGGGGCTGTGGCGCAGCTGGTAGCGCATCTGCATGGCATGCAGAGGGTCAGGGGTTCGAGTCCCCTCAGCTCCACAAGACAAGCCGCCCTCCGGGGCGGCTTTCTTGTTGCCAGCCAAGCCAGCTGCGCCCACGCGCAGCCTCAGACGACGACGATGTTGGCGCCGATCGCCTCGAGCATCTCCGGGGTGACCTCGGCGACTCCGTGGTCCTCGCGCGCGTGCGCGGCGACCAGCTCGAGGACCCGGTCGCGGTCGTCCTCCTCGAAGCGCGCCGAGCAGCCCGGGACGGCGTCGCCGCAGGAAAGGGTGAACATCATGGTGCTTCCTCCTTGGTGCTGGTCGCCCGGGGCCTGCTGGCTCCGGGCGTCCCCGCCGTCAGACGGGGGAGTCGGGTGTAGAGCACGGTGGTCTTCTCGCTGCCCTCGGCGCCGAGCAGGCCCCCGTGGGCCACGGTCAGGGCGCGCGCCAGGTAGAGGCCCATCGTCACGCCCGTCGCGTCGTCGTTGGTGCCGAAGGGGTCGAAGAGCGCCTTCAGGATCATCGGGCTGATCGGCGCGCCCTCGCGCACGATCCTGATCTCGGTCCAGGTACCGACCTCGGCGACCTCGACCCGGACGTCGCTGGGGGCGGGGTCGCGGTGGGCGGTCTCCCAGAGGTCGCCGACGATCCGGGCGAGCAGCCTGGGATCGCCGTGCACGGGTACGTCGGCACCGGCGCTCAGCTCCGGAGCACCCGGCAGCTCGCGGCACAGGCGTGCCACGTCGACGTGCTCGAGGTTGACCCGGACCCGGCCGAGCGAGACGCTCGCCGCGAGCTCGACCTCGAGCAGGTTCTCCGAGAGCCGGTCGAGGGCACCGACCAGGTGGGCGACCGCGTCAGCCACCTGGTCCGCGGGCACCTCGTCGTCGGCGAGCTCCATGGCCCAGCCCTTCGCGATGGTCACCGGCGTCCGCAGCTCGTGCGCGAAGGTGGCCAGGAACCGGTCCCGGGGACGGGCGTCGTCGGGGTCGGGGCGGTTCGTCACAGCAGCAGTCCCGGAGACCAGGAAGTCCCGCAGCCAGCGGTGCACCAGCTGGGCCTCGATGTCCCAGTCCATCGCCACGCTCTCGACGGTCTGTCCGCCGAGCACCTCCAGCACCATGGCGACCCGGAGGTCCACGGCTGCCTGGGCCTCGACCCGCGGTTCGACGTGGGCAGGCACGTTCCTCGGCCGCACCACCAGCGGCCGCGACAAGATGGGTGCCTCGGACATCGCGCGCGGCCTAGTAGGCATAGCCCCACGCGTCGGCGTTGCCGAAGGCGTAGGGCGCCGGTGGGGCATCGCCGTCGTGGGCAGCGCAGAAGGTGTCGCGCGGCGCCGTCGAGGTGAGCAGCGGCACGTAGGACTGGCTCGTCAAGATGGCTTGGGCGGCGGTGTTGGCCTCGGTCTCGATGGTGGCCGAGACGAGAGCCCGCGCGGCCGACGTCGGTGCCGAGACCAGCGCTTCGGCGTTGCGCCAGGCGTTCTCGCGCCACGCCGAGACGAGCTGGAAGAGTGCGAAGTTCCCGATCCCGAACGGATCCGCGGTGTCGTCGATGCTCGGGTCGAAGCGTGCGGCGAACTCCGCGATCAGAGGTGCCGTGGCGTCGTACAACCACGCCTCCACGGCGTCGTAGTCGACCTTGCGCGACGATCCGTCGGGAGCGACGATCCCAGCAGCGGCCATCACGTAGGGGAGGTCCCGGTTGATGTGTGCGTTCATCCCGAGCAGCAGATCGCCCGAGCCGCTGACCTTCTTGTTCTTCGCCGCGTCCAGCGCGGTGAGCCAGGCCTGCGGGACCGCCGCACGGTTGCCGGACTGCCAGCTGTAGTAGGCGTCGGTGTAGTAGCGGGCGAAGACCGCGTCGACGTGGTTGAAGTACGGCACGTCCTGGTAGTAGCCCGGGATCGCCCGGGTGTAGCCGTAGAGCTGCGTCATCCGGACGTAGGCACGGGCGAAGATGGCGTTGTGGCTGCACGTGCTCGCCGTCTGGTCGGCGATCCGGCTCTGCTCCTTCAACGTCGCCTGCAGGCAGCTCGGCCGGCCGGCGACGCAGTCGTTGTCGCTGGTCGGCACGTACCGATCGGTCCAGCCCGGCAAGTAGCTCGACCAGGGGATGTAGGGCAGCAGGTCGGCGTGTGCCGGCGGCGCGGGCGTGGCGATGGTCAGGAAGGAGGCCGCGACCGTGGCCGACGCCAGACCGGCGGCCCACCGGGCAGACCTCATCCAGAGCTTCGCGTACATCGCTCTCCTCCCCGAGGCGTTGTTTGCGTAGTACGAGAGTTTTGTCCAGGTCATCCTGTTTGTCACTAGCCCGAACGGGTCAGTCGAGTCAGCCGAACGGCGGAGGTGGCGGTGCCGTGCAGGGCTCTCCGACCGGGCGAGGTCGACCCTCTAGGTTGTCCCCATGTCCCTGCTCATGTCCCGGCGCGACCTCGACTTCCTGCTCTACGAGTGGCTCGACGTCGAGGGCCTCACCGCACGGCCCCGGTACGCCGAGCACAGCCGCGAGACCTTCGATGCCGCGCTCGAGCTGGCCGAGACGATCGCCACCGAGCACTTCGCGCCGCACAACAAGACCGCGGACGCCCACGAGCCGACCTTCGACGGCGAGAAGGTGCACCTGATCCCCGAGGTCGCGGCGGCCTTGTCGGCGTACTTCGACTCCGGGCTGATGGCCGCCTCGATGGATGAGTCCATCGGCGGCGGGCAGCTGCCGCAGGTCGTCTCGAGCGCTCTGATGACCTGGTTCCAGGCGGCCAACGTCGGCACGTCGGGGTACGCGTTCCTCACCGCTGCGAACGCCAACCTGCTGCTCGCCCACGGCTCGCCCGAGCAGGTCGAGACCTGGGTGCTGCCCATGCTCGAGGGTCGCTACCTCGGCACGATGTGCCTCTCCGAGCCCGGCGCGGGATCCTCGCTGGCCGACGTCTCCACGCGGGCCGAACCGCAGCCCGACGGCAGCTACCGGCTCAGCGGCAACAAGATGTGGATCTCCGGCGGTGAGCACGACCTCTCGGAGAACATCGTGCACCTCGTGCTGGCCCGCGTCGCCGGCGCCCCAGCAGGGGTGAAGGGCCTGAGCCTGTTCATCGTGCCGAAGGTGCTGCCCGACGGCACCCGCAACGACGTGACGCTGGCCGGCCTGAACCACAAGATGGGCTACCGCGGGACCACCAACACGCTGCTGAACTTCGGCGAGCGCGGTGGAGCCGTGGGTGACCTGATCGGTGAGGAGGGACGCGGTCTGGCCTACATGTTCCACATGATGAACGAGGCCCGGATCGGGGTCGGCATGGGCGCGGTCGCCCTCGGCTACACCGGCTACCTCAAGTCGTTGCAGTACGCCAAGGAACGGGTCCAGGGACGCGAGGTCGGTTCCAGCACGCCGGTCGCGATCGCCGAGCACGCGGACGTGAAGCGGATGCTGCTGGCGCAGAAGGCGTACGTCGAGGGCGGTCTCGGCCTGCTGCTCTACTGCAGCCGCCTGGTCGACGAGGAGCGCACCGCGGAGACCGAGGAGGAGCGAGCCGCCGCGCACCTGCTCCTCGACGTGCTCACGCCGGTCGCGAAGAGCTGGCCCTCGCAGTGGTGCCTGGCGGCCAACGACCTGGCGATCCAGGTGCACGGCGGCTACGGCTACACCCGTGACTACGACGTCGAGCAGCACTACCGCGACAACCGGCTCAACCCGATCCACGAGGGCACCCACGGCATCCAGGGCCAGGACCTGCTCGGCCGCAAGGTGACGATGGCTGGCGGTGCCGGGCTCGCCGCTCTGGCCGAGGCGATCCGCGCGACCGTCCGGCGGGCCGGCCACCACCCGTACGCCGCGGCGCTGGAGGAGAAGGTCGCCCGGGTGATCGAGGTGACCACGACCATCTGGAGCCAGCCCGACCCGGTGCTCGCCCTGGCCAACGCCTCGACCTACCTGGAGGCAGTCGGGCACACCGTGGTCGCCTGGATCTGGCTCGAGCAGGTGCTCGCGGCCGAGGGGCGCGAGGGCGACTTCTACGACGGCAAGCGGGCTGCGGCGGAGTACTTCTTCACCTACGAGCTGCCTCGGACCGGTCCGCAGCTGGACCTGCTGGCCCGGCTGGACCGCACCACCCTCGACACCCCGACCTCCTGGCTCTGACCCGCGCGGACGGTGCGGCTCATCCCTGCGCGCGCACGCGGGCGAGGAACGTCTCCAGGTTGCTCACCAGGCGCGCGATCCGCTCGTCGGCGGTCAGCCGCTCGGTGATCGGTTCCACGCCGACGACCGTAGTCGGCCGGTGTCCCCACGACGAACCGGAATTGTCGGTGGGCACCCCTAGGTTGGACTCATGACCGTTCCCGAGACCTCACCCGACCGCCGACCGGGCTCGAAGAGCTCGCTGGACAAGCTGCACGCCCTCGTGCCCGCCGCCGAGGAGGTCGATCACGCCGAACGACTCACCGTCGGCCAGGCCACCGGGCTGCTCGAGCACGTGCTCGGTGCCGAGGTGGTCGAGGTCGTGCGCAACCGCCGCTCAGCCTGACGGCGGGGGTGTGGCCGTGATCTCCTGCGGCCGCCCCTGCACGATCCACATCCGCACGCCCAGCAGCGCGAACGGCAGGCCGAGGCCGATCAGCAGGAACGGCAGCGTCAGCGAGGTGCTGTAGGCGGTGTCGCCCCGGACCGTCGCGTGGATCGTCTCCCCGACGTGGCTGCCGTCGGATCCCTCGAGGTCGCCGACCGCGACGTGCCCGTGACGCATCCAGCTGGCCGAGCAGTACTCGGCGTAGGAACGACCCGAGGACTGCTCGTGGCACTCGGTCACCCGCACGTCGAGGTGCGTCCCGTGCTCGCGCTGCCAGAGCAGCCACAGGCCCGGCCCGATGAAGATGACCGGGACCGTGATCACGCAGAAGATCGCGAACTTCCCGAGGGTCGGCGCTGCCACGGCACTCAACGCGCGAGGCGCTCGGCGGCGTCGGCCGCGATCCCGTAGGGCATCTCGCGCTCGTGCAGCAGCGCCTCCGTGCGCGGCCGGCTCGCCGAGTCGGCGTACAGCCTCTTCACGATGCGGTTGGCATCGCCCGAGCACGCGAGGATCTCGGCGACCAGCGCCGCGACCGTCCCGTCCAGGGCGGTGTCGGGCACCGAGCGGTCGACCAGCCCGATCGCCGCGGCGATCCGCCCGTCGATGCGCCGGGAGGTGAAGGAGAGCTCCTTGGCGCGGGAGCGACCGATCCGCTCGGGCAGCCGCACCGACATCCCCCAGACCGGCGCAAGGCCCCAGGCGGTGTGGGTGTCGCCGATCTGGGCACTGTCCGCGGCGATCAGCAGGTCGCACCCCAGGGCCAGCTCGAGACCGCCGGTGAAGCAGTGCCCGTGGATCTTCGCGATCGTCGGCGCAGGGAAGGCCTCCAGCGCATCGATCGTCGCGGCCTCGTCGTACCGGCTCTCCAGCGCGTCACCGGCCGCCAGGGAGGAGAGGTCGTGGCCCGCGCAGAACGAGCGGCCGGCGCCCGCGAGGACCAGCACCCGGACGTCGTCGCGGGCTGCGAGGGCGTCGAGGTGGCCGCGGAGCTCGGCGAACGACGCTGCGGTGAGTGCGTTCAGCTTCTCGGGACGGTTCAGCGTGATCTCGGCGACACCGTCGGTCACCTGGCACAGCACGGTGCTCGCGGGCGGATCGTCCATGGCTCACCTTGGCAGAGGAATAGCCGGCGCGTCACGTGGTGTTGGGCCTGCCGTGACCCCGACCCTGTTCAGCCCGCTCACCGTTGGCAAGACGACCTTGGCGAACCGGATCCTGATGGCGCCGCTGACCCGGATGCGCGCGACGCCCCCGGACGACGTGCCGAACGACCTGATGCTCGAGTACTACCGGCAGCGGGCAGGAGCCGGGCTGATCGTCTCCGAGGGCACCCAGATCTCGCCGATCGGCAAGGGGTACATGGACACCCCCGGCATCTACAGCGCCGAGCAGGTCGAGGGATGGCGTCGGATCACCGACGCCGTGCACGCCGAGGGCGGTCGGATCGCCGCGCAGCTGTGGCACGTCGGGCGGGTCTCGCACGAGTCGTTCCACGACGGCGAGCTGCCGGTCTCGGCCTCGGCGCTGGAGTACCGCAACCGCGCCACGATCAAGGGCCCCGACGGCAATCCGCTCCGCGCCGATTGCCCCACGCCGCGCGCGATGACGAAAGAGGACATCGAGGCGACGATCGAGGACTTCCGGCGCGCTTCGGTCAACGCCCGCGAGGCCGGGTTCGACCTGGTCGAGATCCACGGCGCCCACGGCTACCTGCTCCACCAGTTCCTCAGCCCGCAGTCCAACCACCGCGAGGACGAGTACGGCGGGTCCCTGGAGAACCGGGTGCGGTTCCCGCTCGCCGCGGTCGATGCCGTGGTCGCCGGCTGGGACGCCGAGCACGTCGGCATCCGGCTCTCGCCGCAGGGCTCGTTCAACGGTCTGGACACCGAGGTCGAGGGCGTCGGCGCCGAGCTGCCGACGGGCCTGCACATGGCCGAGGAGCTGAACCGCCGCGGGATCGCGTTCCTGCACCTCTCCGAGCCCGACTGGGCCGGGGGACCGGTGCTCACCGACGGCTTCCGCCACGACCTGCGCGCTGCGTTCGGCGGGGTGATCGTCGGGGCCGGCAACTACACACCCGAGAAGGCAGAGCGGCTGCTGGCCGCGGACCTGATCGACGCGGCGGCCTTCGGTCGCGCGTTCATCGCGAACCCGGACCTGCCCGAGCGCCTGCGGAGCGGGGCGACCCTCAACGAGCCGGCCCCGGCCACCTTCTACGGCGGGGACGCCGCGGGCTACACCGACTACCCGGCGCTGGACGACTGAAGGTCCTCCCGCCTCGAGCTAGAACCTGTTCTACTTGGCCCATGCGCTTCTCCGTCACCGTCGCCTTCCAGCCCGTCGAGGAGCTGCTGGCGATCGCCCGGACCGCGGACGCCTGCGGGTACGACGCGATCTCCATCCCCGACCACGTCGTCGACCTGGAGACCCTCGAGACGCCGTACCCCTACACGCCCGACGGGAAGCGCCGCTGGGAGCACTCGGCCGACTGGCCGGACCCGTGGGTGCTGGCCGGCGCGATGGCTGCGGTGACCACCGACATCCACTTCTACACCTCGGTCTACGTCGCCGCGCTGCGCAGCCCCTACCAGGTCGCGAAGTCCGTGGGGACCGCCGCGGTGCTCTCCGGCAACCGGGTCGCGCTCGGGGTCGGGGTGGGCTGGTGCCGCGAGGAGTTCGACCTCATGGGCCAGGACTTCTCCACCCGCGGCAAGCGCACCGACGAGGCCCTCGACCTGCTCGCCGAGCTGTGGAGCGAGGGGTGGAGCTCCCGCGACGGCGAGTTCTACCCGACCCCGCGCCTGGTGATGGAGCCGACGCCGACCGCCCGGATCCCGATCTACGTCGGCGGGCTCTCCGAGGTGGGCATGCGCCGCGCGGCCCGTCACGACGGCTGGATCGGCGATCTGTACAGCACCGAGGAGGCCGGGCGCCACGCCAGGAGGCTGGCCGAGATCCGCGAGGAGATCGGGGCGGAGGGCGACTTCCGGTTCATCACCGCGCTGAACGACGCGTTCCTGCCCGAGCAGTTCGCCGCAGCCGCGGACGTCGGGGTCACCGACGTCTGGACGATGCCCTGGGCCTACTACCACGGGCTGGAGTGCACGCTGGAGCAGAAGCTCGACGGCATCGAGCGGTTCGCCGCCGACGTCGTGAAGCCGCTGGAGGAAAGCGCGTGACGCGGGGCGAGAGGGCCCTGTGCTGGGTCTACGGCGCGATCGCGCTGGTCGCGCTCGTCGGCACCCAGTGGGTGCTGGCCGACTACCTCGGCGGTGACGGGACGGTGAAGCAGTTCCTCGACGCCACCACCCACGGCAACGCAGCCACCTTCACCACGATCGACCTCCTCGCGGTCGCGGTCACCGCGACGGTCTTCATGGTCGCCGACGGGATCCGCACCGGCGTGCGCCACCTCTGGGTCTACGTCGTGCTCGTCTTCCTGGTCGCGGTCAGCGTGGCGTTCCCGCTCTACCTGATCGCACGGATGCGGACGGTGGCGGCCGCCCGGGGTCGAGCCTCCCTCTCGGGCTGAGCGCCCGCCCGGCTAGTCCGGTCTGTCCGTTCTATCGGTTTCGCCGACATGATGGTGACGTATTCCGGTACGGCGACGCGGGCATGGACAAGTTCGTCGGCGGCGCCGGCAACGACGTCATCTTCGCGCGCGACCGCGTCAAGGGTGAGGCGATCAGCTGCGGCCCCGGCAAGGACGTCGTGCACGCCGACAGGGGCGACAAGGTGGCCCGGGACTGCGAGAAGGTCCTGCACCGCTAGGAGTACTCAGCCGTCCGTCGTTCGCACCGCTCCGGTCAGACGGTGCGGATGACGCGCGCCGGGTTGCCCACCGCGACCGAGCGCGCCGGGACGTCGCGGGTGACGACCGAGCCGGCGCCGATGACCGCGTCGTCGCCGATGCTGACCCCGGCCAGCACGATCGCGCCGCCTCCGATCCACACGTTGCGTCCGATGGTGATCGGGGCGGCCGCCTCGATCTTCGTGCGGCGCTCGTCGGGGTCCACCGGGTGGGTGGGGGTGAGCAGCTGGACGTGCGGACCGATCTGGGTGTCGTCCCCGATGCTGATCGGCGCGCAGTCCAGGGCGGTGAGCCCGTAGTTGGCGAAGACGCGGTCACCGATGCTGAGCTGGGTGCCGTAG
Organism: Marmoricola sp.; assembly: GCA_045806765.1. GTDB lineage: Bacteria > Actinomycetota > Actinomycetes > Propionibacteriales > Nocardioidaceae > Marmoricola. Next base: position 28,457 of record JBJMIO010000167.1, on the reverse strand, counting down.
TCGACGTACAGGGGCGGCCTGATCGCGACGTCCTCGCCGAGGGTGCCGACCAGCTCGCGCAGGATCGCGGGTCGCACCAGGGCGCGGGCGCTGTTGTACTCCTCCATCAGCGCGCGGGCGCGCTCGGCGGCGATCACCAGCTCCGCGTCGTCGGCGAGGTAGGGCTCGCCGGCCAGCATCTTCTCGCGCTCGCTCACCATGCGGTGCAGGCTACGTGGGCTCAGCCCACGAGCACGAAGTCCTCCTCGTCGAGCACGGCGGTGCGCGCCTTGTACTCCACGACCGTGCCCGGCCAGTTGGTCGTCACGCGTCCGGCCTCGTCGCGGTACCAGCTGCTGCAGCCGCCCCAGACGCTGGCGGCGAGGCGCTGCTGGATCTCGGCGTCGTAGCGCTCCTCGGTGCTGGGGCGGACCTCGACGTGCCCGGTCTGCGCGGCGACCTGGACCATCTGGCGGATGTAGGCCGACTGGCTCTCCATCATGTTGATGATCGAGCTGCCGCCGAGGTTCGTGTTCGGCCCGTAGACGATGCCCAGGTTGGGGAAGCCGGGCAGGCAGATCCCGTAGTAGGCGCGGGCGCCGTCGGCCCACGCCTTCTCCAGCTCCAGCCCGCCGGCGCCGGTGATCCGCATCGGGGCGAGGAACTCGGTGGCCGCGAAACCGGTGCCGTAGATGATCACGTCGGCCGCGTGCTCGCGGCCGTCGGCGGTGCGCACGCCGTGGGGGAGCACCTCGACGACCTCCTGCGTCACGACCTCGACATTCGGGCTGGCCAGCGCGGGGTACCAGTCGTTGGAGAACAGCAGCCGCTTGCAGCCGATCGGGTAGTCCGGCTTCAGCTTGGCCCGCAGCGCGGGATCGCGCACCTGAGCACGCAGGTGCACGCGCCAGGCCGCCTCGAGGATCTTCTTCATCGGGTTGGTGCCGACCAACGACTTGTTCAGCTGCTCCGACATCGTCCAGGTCAGCTGGCGCCCGAACGCCTGGGTGCGTGGGTAGCGGGTGAAGGCACGGTGGTGGGTGCGGGTGTAGGCGCGGTCCATCTTCGGCACGACGTACGGCGCCGAGCGCTGGAAGACCGTCACGTGCCCGGCGACGGGCTGGATGCTCGGCACGAACTGGATCGCCGAGGCGCCGGTGCCCAGCACGAGCACGCGCTGGCCGCTCAGGTCGACGTCGTGGCGCCACTGCGCGGAGTGGAACGCCGGCCCGGTGAACCTCTCGGCGCCGGGGATCTCGGGGATCACCGGGCGGGAGAGCTGACCGACGGCGGTGATGAGGAAGTTGGCGCTCAGGGTCTCCCCGTCGGTCGTGGTCACGGTCCACGTCGCGGTGTCCTCGTCGTACGCCGCCTCGCTGACCTCGACCCCGCAGCGGATCTTCTCGCGCAGCCCGTGCTGCTCGACGACGCGCTCGATGTAGCCGAGGATCTCGGCCTGGCCGGAGTAGCGCCGGGGCCAGTCGGGGTTCGGGGCGAAGGACCACGAGTAGAGCGAGGACGGCACGTCGCAGGCGGCGTTCGGGTAGGTGTTGTCGCGCCAGACGCCGCCGACGTTCGCGCCCTTCTCCAGCACCACCAGGTCATCGAAGCCGTGCTCGAGCAGCTCGATGGCGGTCCCGAGTCCGCCGAAGCCGGCGCCGACGATGATGATGCGCGGTGAGGTCATGGGACAAATCTAGGAAGCCGGAGCGCTCCCGCCCAGGGGCTGGGGCAGGCAGAAATTGATAATTCCGGCCTATCCTGGCTCCGTGACCTCCCTGCTCGAGCCGGTGACCCGCGACTGGGACTTCCCGCGCAGCGCCACCGGGATCGCACTGATGGTGCGTCACGCCGAGGCGACCGGGATGACGGCGCGGGTCGCGCTGGCCGGGACCGGGCTGAGCACGCGCGACCTCGACGGCGTCGCGGCGCAGGGTGCCGAGGTCACTGCCGAGGTCACGCCTGAGGTCACCGCCGAGCAGGAGCTGCGGGTGGTGCGCAACCTGCTGCGCGGGGGAGCGGCCACCCGGTCCGCGGTCGCGCTCGGGCGGCGCTACCGGATCGAGACGTTCGGCATCGCCGGGTACGCGCTGCTGACGAGCACCACCCTGCTCGACGCGATGAACTTCGCCCTGCGCTTCCTCGACCTGACCTACACCTTCTCGATCCCGATGCCCCGGATCGAGGGCCAGGAGATCCTCATCGAGGCGGACACCGCCGGCCTGCCGGGCGACGTACGCGACTTCCTGGCCACCCGTGACCTGGCCGCGGTGGAGGCGGTCCTGCGTGAGCTGTTCCTGGGTGACCTGCCGACGGTCTTCGACGCCGCGAGCGCGACGGTGCGCCTGCCCGTCTCCTACCTCGACGCCCGGCTGCCCCAGGCCAGCCCGGCCGCGCTGGCACTGGCCGAGGAGCTCTGCGCCGACCTGGCTTCTCGGCGCCGGGACGCCAGCCCGCTGGCCCAGCAGGTCCGGATCCTGCTCGCCCAGCGGCTCGCGTTCGACCCCTCGGCCGCCGGGGTCGCGCACGCGCTGGCGATCGGTGAGCGCACGCTGCGCCGCCGTCTCGCCGCCGACGGCACCTCGTTCCGCCGTCTGCTCGACGAGGTCCGGGTCGCCCTCGCCGCGCGACTGCTCGGCACCGGCACGCTCTCGGTCACCGAGGTCTCCCAGCGCCTGGGGTACGCCGAGCCCGCGGCATTCATCCACGCCCACCGGCGCTGGCACTCCACCACCCCGACCGGGAAGGTCTAGAGTCCGGCTCATGCTGAGTGTCGCGTACGTCTTCGCCGGCCTGGCCGCGCTCGTCCACGTCTACATCTTCTGGCTCGAGGCGCTCGCCTTCGGGACCGCCGGGCGCAAGGCCTTCGGGGTCAGCGCCGAGGACGCCGCGATCATGAAGCCGTGGGCCTACAACCAGGGCTTCTACAACCTCTTCCTGGCCATCGGCACCGCCGTCGGCCTCGGCATCGCGCACGCGAACCGCGACGCCGGCATCGCCCTGATCACCCTGGCCACCGGCTCGATGCTCGCCGCCGCCCTCGTCCTGATCACCTCCGACCCCGCCAAGGCCCGGGGCGCCCTCGTGCAAGGGCTGTTCCCGTTGGTGGGGCTGGTGTCGCTCGGCCTCTGGTCCCTCTAGTTCACAAGTTTCACCGGTTGACCGGTGAAACCCGGCGAAGCGCACTCAATTGATGGCAGTTCGCCGAGTTTGACGTCGTTCACGAGCCCGATCGCCCCTCAGGTGATCGTCATCCCGCCGTCCACGGGCAGCGTCTGGCCGGTGATGTAGCCAGCGGCGTCCGAGGCCAGGAACACCACGGTCGCGGCGAGCTCGCGCGGGTCGCCCTTGCGGCCCATCGGGTTGCGGTGCATCTGCGACTCCAGGTAGCCCTCCGGGTACTGCTCGGTCATCTCGGAGGCGAAGAACCCCGGGGCGATCGCGTTGACCCGGATGCCCTTGCGGCCGGTCCACTGCTGGGCCAGGTCGCGGGTCAGGCCGATCAGGCCGGCCTTCGACGCGGCGTACGCCGCCTGCGGCAGTCCCGCGGTGGTCAGACCGAGGACCGAGGAGATGTTGATGATCGAGGAGCCCTGGCCCATCACGCGACCGCACGACTGGGCCATCCAGTAGCAGCCGTTGAGGTTGACGTCGATGACGTGGCTGAACTGCTCGGGGGTCTCGCGGGTGGCCGGCACGGCCGTGCCGATCCCGGCGTTGTTGACAAGGATGTCGACCCGGCCGAACTCGGCCATCGTGGCGTCGACCAGCGCCTGGCACGAGGCCGGGTCGGCCACGTCGGTGGCGACCGAGAGGGCCTTGCGGCCGGCGGCCTCGACGAGGGCCGCGGTCTCGGCGAGCTTCTCGACGCGGCGGGCGCCCAGGGCGACGTCCGCGCCCGCTTCGGCGAGGGCCTGGGCGAAGGCGACGCCGAGGCCGGAGGAGGCTCCGGTCACGACGGCGACCTTGCCGTCGAGGCGGAACAGGTCGTGGATTCCGGAAGTCATGATCCGATCATGCCGGATCGCTCGCCGGGGCGGTCAGGGGCTGCGGTGCAGCCCGGGTTGGAAGACCCGCTGCGTGCTCGGCGGGTCCTTCTCCAGCAGGAACGCCGGGCGGATCGGTCGCAGCACGAAGCCGCCGGTGCAGTTCGGGCACACGCCCTGCAGGCAGTGCTCCACGCAGTCGGCGCAGAAGGTGCACTCGTAGGTGCAGATGCGCGCGTCGGCCGCGTCCGGCGGCAGGTCCTTGTCGCAGCACTCGCAGCTCGGACGCAGCTCGAGCATCAGGCCTGGCTGCTCTTGTGCAGCGACTCCTCGAAGAGCCGGCCCTTCCAGCCCGACTCGACCATGTCGTGCAGGTCGTGGCGCATCTTCCAGTCCAGGTCGCGCGCGGCGAGCTTGCCGTCGGCCACGATCCGCGGGGGGTCCCCGGGGCGCCGCGGGATGATCTCGGGCTCGAAGGCGATGCCGCTGACCTCGCGCACCGTGTCCATGATCTCCTTGACCGAGGAGCCCGAGCCGCTGCCCAGGTTGTAGACCGGCTCGAGCGGCTCACCGTTCTCCAGGTGCCGCGCGGCGACCGCGTGCGCGGCGGCAAGGTCGGAGACGTGCACGTAGTCGCGCACGCAGGTCCCGTCCGGGGTCGGGTAGTCGTTGCCGTAGATCTTCGGGGTGCGGCCCTCGAGCAGCGCGTTGTAGATCAGCGGCAGCAGGTTGTGCCGGCTGTCGTCGAAGAGGTCCTCGGCGCCCGAGCCGACGACGTTGAAGTAGCGCAGCGAGGTGTGCCGCAGGCCGGCGGCGACCGCCTGGGCCCGCATCAGCCACTCACCGATCAGCTTGGTCTCGCCGTACGGCGACTCCGGCGCGGGCGGCAGCGACTCGGTGACCAGGTCCACGTCGGTGGTGCCGTAGCAGGCCGCGCTGGAGGAGAAGACCATCGAGGGCACCTCGGCGCGCTGCATCGCCTCCAGGACGCTGAGCGTGCCGGTGACGTTCTGGGTGTAGGCGACCAGGGGGATGTCGACCGAGACGCCGGCGGCCTTGAAGCCGGCGAGGTGGATCACGCCGTGCACGTCGTGCTCGCGCATGGTCCGCTCGAGGAGGTCGGTGTCGAGGATGTCGCCCTCGACGAACGGGACGTCGTCACGCACGAAGCGCCGGTGCCCGGTGTCGAGGTTGTCGATGACGACGGCCGGGATGTCGACGTCGCCGAGCGCGCGGACGACGTGCGAGCCGATGTACCCGGCACCGCCGGTGACCAGCCAAGACATGATGGATCCTCCTCCTCAGGGATCCCACAGCCTACGGGGTCGCGCTGACCGGGGCCTGTCCCGCGCCTCCGTGCGAGGTGAGCAAACCCACGGCGCCGCGCGGCGCTAGGATGTCCTCATGAGGTTCCAGCTCCTCCTTACCTAGCCGCACCGCTACCCCGAGCGATGCGGCTGCCCCTCCTGCGCGAGGGGCTTTGTTGTGTCAGGAGCACCTCCCACGATCGAGAAGGACGAGATGAACGAGCGAGACGAGCAGGCGACGTACGACGTGCACGCCGCCGAGGCCAAGTGGCTGCCGGTCTGGGAGCGTCTCGACCCGTTCCGCGCCGACGACGCGGTCGTGCTCTCCGGCGAGCGCCCGAAGAAGTACGCGCTCACGATGTTCCCCTACCCCAGCGGCGACCTGCACATGGGTCACGCCGAGGTCTTCGCGCTGCACGACGTCATCTCGCGCTACTGGCGCTTCCGCGGCTACGAGGTCCTCAACCCGATGGGCTGGGACTCCTTCGGGCTGCCGGCCGAGAACGCCGCGATCCGCAACGACGAGCACCCGGCGACCTACACCTACGCCAACATCGAGACCCAGTACGAGTCGATGAAGCGCTACGCCACCAGCTTCGACTGGTCGCGCCGGCTGCACACCTCGGACCCGGAGTACTACCGGTGGACCCAGTGGCTGTTCCTGAAGTTCCGCGAGCAGGGCCTGGCCTACCGCAAGAACAGCCCGGTCAACTGGTGCCCGAACGACCAGACGGTGCTGGCCAACGAGCAGGTCCTGGCCGACGGCACCTGCGAGCGCTGCGGCGCCGAGGTCACCAAGCGCGAGCTGACCCAGTGGTACTTCCGGACCACCGCCTACGCCCAGGAGCTCTACGACTGCCTGGACGAGCTGCAGGAGACCTGGATCGGGAAGGTCGTCAACGCCCAGCGCAACTGGATCGGCCGCTCCGAGGGCGCGCACGTGACCTTCGCCGTCGAGGACCACGAGCCCATCACCGTCTTCACCACCCGACCCGACACGCTGTTCGGGACCACCTTCATGGTCGTCGCGGTGGACGCGAAGCTGGCCGAGGAGCTCGTCACCGAGGAGCAGCGCCCGGCGTTCGAGGCCTACCGCGATGAGATCCGCAAGGCCAGCGACATCGACCGCCTGGCCACCGACCGGCCCAAGACCGGTGTCTTCCTGGGAGTACAGGCGACCAACCCGCTGACCGGGGCGCAGCTGCCGGTCTGGGCGACCGACTACGTGCTGGCCGACTACGGCACCGGCGCGGTCATGGGCGTGCCCGGCGGTGACCAGCGCGACTGGGAGTTCGCGACGAAGTTCGAGCTCCCGATCCTCCGCACCACCCAGCCGCCCGCGGACTTCGTGGGCGAGGCGTACGCCGGGGAGGGCCCGGCGATCAACTCCCCGGCGGAGGGCGTCACCTCGGCCCTGGACATCAACGGCCTCCCGGTCGCGGAGGCCAAGAGCGCCACCATCGCCCACCTGGACGCGATCGGCGCCGGCACGGGCACGGTGAACTTCCGGCTGCGCGACTGGCTGCTCTCGCGCCAGCGCTACTGGGGTGCGCCGATCCCGATCATCCACTGCCCGGTCGACGGCGAGGTCGCGGTCCCCGAGGACCAGCTGCCCGTCGAGCTGCCCGAGCTGCGCGGTGCCGACCTGAAGCCCAAGGGCACCTCGCCCCTGGGTGCTGCCACCGAGTGGGTCAACGTCACCTGCCCGACCTGCGGCGGTCCGGCGACGCGTGACACCGACACCATGGACACCTTCGTCGACTCGTCCTGGTACTTCTTCCGCTACCTCTCCCCGAACGACGACACCCAGGCCTTCGACTCCGCGCTGGCAGCAGCCTGGGGACCCGTCGACCTCTACATCGGGGGCGACGAGCACGCGGTGCTGCACCTGCTCTACGCGCGCTTCTTCACCAAGGTGCTGCGCGATGCCGGTCTGATCACCTGGGACGAGCCGTTCTCGGCGTACCTCTCCCAGGGCAAGGTCATCAACAACGGCCGCAAGATGAGCAAGTCGCTGGGCAACGGCATCAACCTGGGCGCCCAGCTCGACGAGTTCGGCGTCGACGCGATCCGGCTGACGCTGGTCTTCGCGAGCCCGCCGGAGGACAACATCGACTGGGCCGACGTCTCGCCGGCCGGTTCGCTGCGGTTCCTGCAGCGCGCGTGGCGGCTCTCGGGTGACGTGACCTCGGCGCCGGGAGTCGACCCGGCGACGGGCGACGTCGGCCTGCGCCGGGTGACCCACAAGACGGTCCACGACGCTGCCCACCTGCTCGAGCAGTACCGGTTCAACGTCGTGATCGCCAGGACCATGGAGCTGGTCAACGCCACCCGCAAGGCCATCGACTCCGGCTGCGGCCCGGACGACCCGGCGGTGCGTGAAGCAGCCGAGGTGGTCGCGATCCTGCTCTCGCTGGTCGCGCCGTACACGGCCGAGGAGATGTGGGAGCGCCTGGGCCACGAACCGACGGTCGCCCTGGCGCCCTGGCCGGTCGTCGACGAGGCGCTGCTGGTCGAGGAATCGGTGATCTGCGTCGTGCAGGTCCAGGGCAAGGTCCGTGGTCGACTGGAGGTCGCGCCGGACATCTCCGAGGCCGACCTGGAGGCCGCGGCGCTGGCGGACGACAACGTACGCCGCGCGCTCGGCGACGCGGTGGTCAAGAAGGTCATCGTCCGCGCGCCGAAGCTCGTCAACATCGTCATCTGACCCTTCGAGACGGGCGCAGAACGCCCTCCTCAGGGCAAACCTCGGGTCCTGAGGAAGTTGCGCAGCAGCTGTCTCGAACTGGCCGACTACGCTGCAGCCATGCCCATCGCGCTGGTCACCGACTCGACGGCGTCGATCCCTGCCGTCGTCGCGGACAAGCGCGCCATCACGGTCGTCCCGCTGCAGGTGATCATCGGCGCGACGTCCTACGACGAAGGTGTCGAGGGCGGGGCCACCCCGGCGATGCTGGCCGAGGCGCTCAAGGCCTGGACGCCGGTGAGCACCTCGCGCCCGAATCCCGACGAGATGCTCGAGGTCTACGAGCGCCTGGCGGCCGACGGTGCCAGCGAGATCGTCTCGGTGCACCTCTCCGCAGAGCTCAGCGGGACCTTCGAGTCCGCCCAGCTGGCCGCGCGACGCTCGCCGGTGCCGGTGCACGCGGTGGACGGCCGCCAGGTCGGGATGGCCACCGGTTTCGCGGTGCTGGCCGCAGCTGACGTCCGCGACGACGGCGGCTCGGCGAAGGAGATGGTCGCCGCGGCTCGCGAGCGGGCGGCCGCCTCGACCTCGCTGTTCTACGTCGACACCCTGGAGTACCTGCGCCGCGGCGGACGGGTCGGTGCGGTCGGCGCGTTCGTGGGCTCGGCGCTGGCCGTCAAGCCGATCCTCAAGGTCGAGGGCGGCCGGATCGGTCCGTTCGAGCGTGTCCGTACGTCGGGCAAGGCGCTGGGCCGTCTGGAGGAGCTGGCCGTCGAGGCCGCGGGCGATGCCGAGGTGGACGTCGCCGTCGCACACCTGGCCAGCCCGGACCGGGCAGGCACCCTGGCCGAGAAGCTGGCGAACCGCCTGGCCGAGGGTCTCGGAGAACGCGAGGTGAGCGTCGGGGAGATCGGTGCGGTCCTCGGCGCGCACGTGGGCCCCGGCATGGTCGCGGTCTCGGTCGCGCGTCGCGGTCCACAGCCCTCCTGAGAGCCCGGTTCTCCACAGGTGCGCATCGCGCACCTCGCGCCACGGAGCTGCCGACCTAGCGTCGCGGCATGCGCAGGGAGACCGAGGGTGAAGCCGCGATCCGTCGTGGTCTGGAACGGATCGGGCGCGACCGGGTCGTCGGCCCGGTCGTCGGCCCGGGCGTCGGTCCGGTCGTGGTCCAGCCACCCGGCCGACACGCTCGGGCGGTGGCGAGCAGCTCGGCGCGGCCGTCCTGGATGCCGGCCTTCGGAGCCACGCACCTGCTCGTCGTCGCTACTGCGGTCGCCCTCGCGCTCGGCCTCACGGCGTGGCTGGTGCTGCGTTCGGCGCCGCGCACCGTCGATGCCCCGGTGGCGCGCACCGCGGCGCGGATGGTGGCTCAGACAGTGGCGCAGACGACCAGTCCGTCACGGACGTCGTCGCCCTCAGCAGCTGCGGGCGTGGCTGCCGGGGTGGCGCCGGCGACGGGTCCCGCTCCGGCAAGCGCCACGATCGTCGTGGTCGACGTGGCCGGCAAGGTCCGTCGTCCGGGCATCGTCCGGCTCCCGGTGGGTTCCCGGGTGGTCGATGCGCTCCGCAAGGCCGGGGGAGCCCGCCACCGCGGCGACCTGGGCGCGTTGAACCTGGCACGCCCCCTGGTCGACGGCGAGCAGATCCTGGTCGGGATCGCGCCGGCAGCCGGAGCCTCCGGGGCGGGTGCGGGTGAAGGTGCTGCTGGTGCCGGTGGTGCGGGGTCCGGCGACCCGGTGCACCTCAACAGCGCGACGCTGGCCCAGCTGGACTCCTTGCCCGGGGTCGGACCGGTGACCGCCCAGAAGATCGTGGACTGGCGCACGGCCCACGGGCGGTTCAACGCGGTCGAGGAGCTCCTCGAGGTCGACGGCATCGGGGACAAGACGATGGCGGACATCTCTCCGCACGTGACGCTGTGACGTGGCGACCGAGGGGCGGCGCAGCGACCGTCGGGCGCTGGGCCTGGGAGCCGTGGCCTGGGCCGGCGCGTGGTGGGTCGAGTCCGGGACACCCTGGTTCTGGGCCGCTGTCGGCGCGGTCGTGCTGGTCTGCTCGGTCCGGCGGCTCGGCGGCTGGAACCTCGCGGCGTGCGCCCTGGCCGCGCTCGGAGCGTGTGGTGCCGGTGCCCTGCACCTGGCGCAGGTCGACCACGGCCCGCTCCCGGGCCTCGCCCGGGAGGGGGCCGCCATGACCGCCGAGCTGAGGATCGGCACGACGCCGGTTCGCTCGAAGGGCCGCTTCGCGCAGGACGAGTACGCCGACGCGACGGTCCGCGCCCTGACCGCCCGCGGCCGGTCGTACCGGCTGCGCTCGCCGGTGCTGGTGCTGCTGCCCCTGGACGGGCCCGACCTCCGGCGCGGTGATGTCGTGCGGGTCGAGGCGACCCCCGAGCCCTCGGACCGACCCGAGCGCGCTGCGGTGCTCCGGGTCCACGGGCGGGCGGTGGTGATCTCCGGGCCTGGCCCGATCACCCGGGGAGCAGACACGCTCCGTGCAGCGATCGCCCGTGCGGCCGGTCACGGAGGCCCCGGGGCTGCTCTGGTGCCGGGGCTGGTCGACGGCGACGACGCGGGAGTCTCGGACGCGCTCACCGCGGACTTTCGCACCACCGGTCTGACCCACCTGACCGCGGTCAGCGGGACCAACCTGACGCTGATCCTGGGGTTCCTGCTGCTCCTGGCGCGCTGGTGCGGCGTACGGGCTCGTGGGCTGCTGGTCACCGGCGGGCTGGGGGTGGTCGGTTTCGTGGTGCTCGCGGGCCCGCAGCCCAGCGTGCTGCGCGCGGCGGCGATGGGCACCGTGGCGCTGATCGGGATGGGGGCGGGCGGGCGGGAGGCGGGGATCCGCGCTCTGGGTGCCGGCACGTTCGTCCTGCTGCTCATCGATCCCGGGCTGGCCGTCTCGCCGGGCTTCGTGCTCTCGGCCCTGGCCACCGCGGGCATCCTGCTGCTCGCTCCTCGGTGGCGGGACGCGCTGGGTCGCTGGTTGCCGCGCCCGGTGGCCGAGGCGATCGCGGTCCCGCTGGCAGCCCAGCTGGCCTGCACGCCGCTGATCGCTGCCCTCTCCGGACAGGTCAGCCTGGTCGCGCTGGCCGCCAACCTCGCAGCCGCGCCCTTGGTCGCGCCGGCCACCGTGCTCGGCCTGGTCGGCGGACTGGTCGCCCTGGTCTGCGACCCCGTGGGCCGCGTGGTGGCCCGGCCGGCCGTCTGGTGCGCCGAGGGGATCGTGGAGATCGCGCGACGGGGGGCCGGCCTCGAGCTTCCCGCGATCACGTGGTCCACGAGCGCGGTCTCCCTCCTCGTGCTCGTCGTGCTCTGCGCGGCGATGGCCCTCGCGATGCCGCACCTGCTCGCCCGGCCGGTCCCGGCCCTGCTGGCGGCCGCACTGCTGACCGTGGTCGTGCTGGTCCCGCTGCCCACACCGGGCTGGCCACCGCCGGGGTGGGTCTTCGTGGCGTGCTCGGTGGGCCAGGGCGACGGACTGGTGCTGGCTGTGGGAGTGCACGCGGCGGTCGTGGTCGATGCCGGACCCGACCCCCGGCTCATGGACCGCTGCCTGCGCCGGTTGCACGTGCGCACGATCCCCGTGCTCGTGCTGACCCACTTCCACGCCGATCACGTCGACGGGATCGGTGGTGTCCTGCACGGTCGTCGCGTCGGGGTGATCGAGACCTCGCCGCTCGCCGATCCACCGGGCGGGGCCGCGATGGTCGCACGGGCAGCCGCGGCTGCGCACGTCCCGGTGCGCGTGGTCAGCCTCGGCGAGGTGACGCACGTAGGGGCGATCAGCTGGCAGGTGCTCGGCCCGCCGGTGGTCCCGGTCGCCGGTTCCGACTCCCCGCCGAACGATGCGAGCGTGGTGATGCTGGTCCAGGTCTCCGGGATCCGGATCCTTCTCATGGGTGATGAGGAGCGGCCCTCCCAGGCCCTCCTGCACGCCGGCAACCCGGACCTGCACGTCGACGTGCTCAAGGTCGCCCACCACGGCAGCAGCAAGCAGGACCCGGATCTCGTGGGGTCGCTGGGAGCGCGCGTGGCGGTGATCTCGGTGGGGGTGAACAACGACTACGGGCACCCGGCGGGCTCGACGCTGGACCTGCTGCGGCGCGACGGGATGCAGGTCCGGCGTACCGATCAGGACGGCGACGTCGCGGTCGTCGTGGACGGCCGCGGACGGCTCTCCACCGTGTCCCGGTGATGTCGGGAGGTCGTGAGAAGGTTTCCCCATGTCGCCCGATCCCGCCCAGGTGCTCGGCCGGATCACGCTGGTCACCGGGCCCGAGGAGTTCCTGGCCGAGCGGACGGTGCAGTCGGTGCGGGCCGCGGTCCGCCGCCACGACGCGGAGGCCGAGCTGAGCGAGACCTCGGCCGACCAGCTCACGATGGCCACCCTCGGCGAGCTCGCCGCACCCTCGCTGTTCTCCTCGACGCGCTGCGTCGTGGTGCGGTCCTTCGAGGACCTGCCCGAGGAGTCCGTCGACGGACTCCTGGACTACGCCGCGGCTCCGGTCGAGGACGTCGCCCTGGTGCTCGTGCACGGTGGTGGCCAGAAGGGCAGCGGCGTGTTGACCAAGCTCCGCAAGCAGCCTGGCGTGACCGAGGTGAAGTCGGTCGCGCTCAAGGCCAGCGAGTACCCGTCCTTCGTCCTCGGCGAGCTCCGGTCGCTGAAGGTGAAGGCCGATGCCGACGCCGCCTCGTTCCTGGTCCAGGCCGTGGGCCAGGACCTGCGCTCGCTGGCGGCGGCGTGCAGCCAGCTCGCCGGCGACTTCGACGGCCAGCCGCTGGACATCGAGAAGGTGAAGACCTACTTCGGCGGTCGCGCCGAGGCGAAGTCGTTCTCGGTGGCCGACCACGCGATCTCCGGCAAGACCTCCCAGGCGCTCGAGGAGCTGCGCTGGGCGCTGGACTCGGGCACGGCGCCCGTCCTGATCACCAGTGCCGTCGCCGGCGGCCTGCGCAGCCTGGCGAAGTACAAGTCCGCGCCGCGGGGCATGCGCGATACCGACCTGATGCGCGAGGTCGGGGTGCCGTCGTGGAAGCTGCGCGTGCTGCGCGACCAGGCCCGCGGCTGGGACGACGGCGGCATCGCCCGGGCGATCCGGCTCGTGGCCAACGCCGATGCCGAGATCAAGGGCAAGGCGCACGACCCGGCGTACGCGCTGGAGAAGCTCGTCCTGGAGATCGTCAGGGCGCGTCCCCGGAGGTAGGAGAGCGGCCAGGTGATGCAGAAGGCGCCCGTCCCGGTGGGACGAGCGCCTTCGCGGCAGTCAGCGGTGCGTCAGAGAGACGCGGCCTTCTTGGCCAGCGAGGACTTGCGGTTCGCGGCCTGGTTCTTGTGGATGACGCCCTTGGAGGCGGCCTTGTCGAGGGCGCGACCGGCGTCGGCGGCCAGCTTCTTCGCGTCGTCGGCGTTGCCGTCGTCGGCGGCCTCGCGGAACTTGCGCACGGCCGTCTTGAGCGCGGACCGGACGGCCTTGTTGCGCTCGTGGGCACGCTCGTTCTGCTTGTTGCGCTTGATCTGGGACTTGATGTTGGCCACGGAGGCTCACCTGTCTGTTGATGCTTGTACGGAAAGAAAGTTGTGGGTGCTGGTAGAGGGGCCAGACACGAGGGGAAACGATACCAGCGCAGCGCTCCCACGCTCAAATCGAGGCGCTGGCCTCACGCGCGCCCGATCCTGCCGGCCTCGACCACCCGGTGCCCGGGAGCCGGCTCCTTGGCCTCGCGGACCATCGCCCGGGCGATGTCCGAGGCGCGGTTGGGGCGGTAGCGGCCCAGCAACGGACCGAAGGCCCGCATGGCGACCAGGCCGAAGGTCTCGCCGGGCCGGGTCTCATCCGGTCGCTCGCCGTCGATCATCGAGGGGCGGAACGCCACCGTCGTGGGGATCCCGCTCGCCGCGACATCGCGCTCGGTCTCGCCCTTGACGCGGTTGTAGAAGATCCGCGACCCAGGCGAGGCGCCGAGCGCGGTCACGTGCAGGAACCGGGACGCACCGCCGGCGTGCGCGGCCTCGGCGAGCGCGAGGACCGCGTCGTGGTCGACCGCGCGGAACGCCTCCTGGCTCCCGGCGACCTTGATCGTGGTCCCCAGGCAGCTGAACACGTCGTCCCCGGTGATCTCCGGGAGCGAGGCGAAGTCGACGACCACCTGCTCGAGGCGGGCCTCGGAACGCTCGAGGGTACGGCGCCCCACGCTGACCACCCGGTCCCAGGTCGGGTCCGCGAGCAGCACGTCGAGCAGGTGCGAGCCGACCAGGCCGGTGGCGCCGGCGATCACGGCGGTGCGCGTCACGACTTCCATCCTCGTCGCTGCGCCAGCCACGACCAAGCGGCCTCCGCGGTCCAGCGCTGGTGGATCCGCAGGTACGGCGAGGTCGGCGGTACCGGTCGCTGGCAGGCCTCGAGCATGAAGCCGCACACGCCGGCGATCCAGGCGTCCACGTGCGCAGGGTCGACCGATGCCAGCACCTCCCGGCCGGCGAGGACCGCCTCGACGTCGACACCGTCGCCGTGAGCGGAGATCAGCAGGTCCACGCTGTCCTGCCACGCGGTGCCGAGCGCTGGCCAGTTCCAGTCGCACGCCAGGGTCCGGCCGTCCTCGGCGAGCAGGATGTTGTCGTCGCGCAAGTCAGCGTGCACGAGGTGGTCGGCCGGCAGGTCGGACAGCGTCGCGGCCAGGGCAGCCGCCTCGGCGCGGTGCGGCCAGCCTTCGGCGACCGCCTCCCACCCGGTGATGAAGGAGGGCAGGTCCTCGACCAGGGGGTCGAGCTCGAGATCGGCCGGCAGGCGGCTCGCCGGCAGGGCGATCTGCTGGGCGAGGTCGAGCGCGCGCTCCAGGTCCGCGGGCCGCCACGGCCGTCGTGGCTGACGTGCGGCGACCGCCTCGTAGCCCAGCACGACCCAGCCCTGCTCGCGGCTGAACCAGTCGAGCCGCGGCGCCGGCACCAGGTCACCGAGCGCGACGACCTTGCGGATCTCCTCGGCGTAGGAGCTCGCGATCTCGGCCTGAGCGACCTTGGTGGCGGCCTTCACGAACACCTGTGCGCCGTTCTCGCCGGTCAGCACCGAGGCGAAACCGGAGGTGAAGCCGCTCTCGCGCGACTCCGCGCGGACCACGGGGGAACCCAGCTCGTCCTCGACCAGCGCCCGGACCTCCTTGGGCAGGAACGGCCACTCGAGGCGCAGTGCGGTCCGCCCGTGCGGCACCCCCTCCACCGTGTCCGTGCCCTGGGGTCCCGTGCTCGCCATGGCGGCAATCCAAGCAGACGGCGCTGCAAGCAGACGGCGCCTCAGGCGGACGAAGCCAGTGCGGACAGGCTCTCGCGCAACCAGGAGGCGTGCCGTGCCGTCGTCCACGCGTGCACCCGGCCGAGGTGGACGGTCGTGTCGGCGCAGATCAGCACGTCGGTCGTGATCGCCAGCCGTTCGAGGTCCACGCCGGCCCGCACCAGTCCGTCCGCGCGGGCGCTCTCCCAGAAGGTTCGCGCCATCACCAAGGTGGCGTCGCGCCCTGCGGTCGCCGCCTCGGCGATCTCCGGCTCGACCACCTCGGCCTGGGCCGCCACCGCGAAGAGGGCAGCGACCCGTTCGTGGATGCCGGCGCTGACCTCGACGAAGGCATCGATGCGCTCGGCCAGGCTCGGCGCACTCATCGCGTCCTGGGCCCGCGGCCGGCTGGCGACGTCGACCGGTTCGGCGTCACCGACCAGGGCCTCGTCGATCACCCGGCGGAACAGTGCGGCCTTGGTGCCGAAGCGCACGTAGACCGTGCGCGCGGCGACCCCCGCGGCCAGCGCGATGTCGGCCAGCGTCGTCGCGACGTACCCGTGCTCGAGGAAGAGCGAGCGGGCGGCGGTCACGATCGCCGCCTCGGTCCGAGCGGTCCGCGCCGCACGCAGGTCGGGCCGGACCGGTAGGGGATTGACGTCGGACGACATGGGATGCAGTATAACTGCAAGATTGCAGTGACACTGCATGAACGCGCAGGAGGCTTCGATGATCCCCACCCTCGGTGGCGTGCACCACCTCAAGCTGCCGGTCTCCGACATCGCACGATCGGTCGATTGGTACGGCAGTCGCCTGGGCTACCAGGTCGTCCTGGAGTTCCACGACGACGGCGTCTGCACGGGCGTGTGCATGCAGCACCCCGACGGCGGACCCGACCTGGCGTTGCACCTGGCTCCCGAGCGCGCCGCGGTCGCAGCCGGTTTCGACTACTTCGCGATCGGGGTGCCCGGCCGGCGCACCCTGCTCGCCCTGGCCGACCACCTCACCGACCTGGGCGAGGACCACGCCGGCGTGCACTTCGCGACGCTCGGCTGGATCCTGCCGCTGCTTCACGACCCGGACGGCCACGAGGTCCGGTTCTACTCCAACGAGGAGCACTCGCCACTCGAGCTCGGCACCGTGCGGGTGGTCGAGGACGTGATGGCCGCCGCGCGCCAGGGCGAGCTGGACTGGCTGGTGGCCCAGGGCCTCGAGCCGGTTCCCGACGGGTCGCTGATCGGCCTGCGCTGAGACACGGCGTTGAAGCGGTCGTCGAGGAGCTCAGCCGCCGGGGGGCTCAGCCGCCGATGCCCGCTGCTTCCTCGAGCTCGACGAGAGCACCACGGATCGCGTCGGCCAGCTGGTCGAGGTCGGGAGCGACCTCGGGGGTGCTCACGAAGCCGAGGTCGACGGAGTCCATGTAGCTGAACACGGTGATGTTCAGCGCCACGTCGAGCACCAGCGGCCCGATCGGCAGCAGCGACATCAGCGGCGCGGTCGCCATGTAGAGCGGGAACGAGGGTCCCGGGACGTTGGAGACGACCAGGTTGATCGGCGCCAGGTTGTTGGCCAGTCCGCTGGCGGTGTAGGCGCGCGAGGCGATGCTCAGCAGTCCCGGCGGCGTGATGTCGGGCAGCTGCATGATCTGGCGAGCGCTGAGCGCCTTCGCCATCTCCTTCGCGCCCTGGGAGCTGGCGTAGATCGCCTTGATCCGCTCGGCGGGGTCGTCGATGTCGGTGGCCATGTTGACGGTCATCGAGCTGACCTGGTTGCCGACGTGGCCCGCGGTGCCCTCGGTCCGCGTGGAGACCGGGATCTGGGCGATCAGCGGCTTGGTCGGGATGCCCTCGCGCTCGGCGAAGTAGATCCGCAGCGCACCGGAGACCAGGGCGAGGACCACGTCGTTCAGCTTCACGTCGTACGCCGTCTTGACCGCCTTGACCCGGTCCAGCTCGATCTTGACCCCGGTGATGCGGCGGTGCGGGGTGAGGGTGGCGTTGAACCGCGTGGTCGGCGCCGAGAAGAACGCCGGGGGCTTGTTCTCGTAGTTGCGCACGGCCACCTGCTGGCGAATCGTCTGGCTGATGATGCCGACCACACGTGCCGGGGTGCGCACCGCGAGGTTCACCCAGCCCTCGGCCAGCGAGCGGATCGGGTGCGGAGCGCGCTCGCCGATGCCGTGGACGACCTCGGTCGAGGCGTCGCGCGGCTCAGGGGTGACGTCGAGGAGGATCTCGCCGAGGCCGGCGCCGGAGACGCCGTCGACGATCGAGTGGTGCATCTTGGTCAGCGTGGCGACGCGGCCCTTCTGCAGGCCCTCGATGACCCAGAGCTCCCACAGCGGCCGGTTGCGGTCGAGCTTGTAGGACATCAGCCGGCTGATCAGCTCGTCGAGCTCCTTGCGGGTGCCCGGTTGCGGCACGCCGATGCGTCGGATGTGGAAGTCGGGATCGAGGTTCGGGTCCTCCACGAAGTGCGGACGCTCCAGCCCGAACGGCGCCTCGACGACCTTCCAGCGCAGCTGCGGCATCTGCGGGAGCCGCTCGATGACGATCCGGCGGACCTCCTCGAAGCTGAAGTTCGGGGCGTCTGCCGTCTCGTGGATCGCCACGGCACCGATGTGCATGTGCCAGGCCGGCGTCTCGCCGTACCAGAACGCCGCGTCGACGCCGCTCATCCGCTTCATGGACGCAGCGTAGGGGAGCGCGGCCCGGGCCGCGGGGAACTGACGGGTCCCGTTACCTCCGGCCCGGGCGCAGTGCTATTGGGTCCCGGCACTCCCGTGCGCGAGCGCCTCGAGCACCGCGTTGGTGAACGCCGGCAGGTCGTCGGGCTTGCGGCTGGTGATCAGGTTGGCGTCGGTGACCACCGCTTCGTCGACCCAGGTCGCGCCCGCGTTGCGCAGGTCGGTCTCCAGGCTGGGCCACGAGGTCACCGTCCGGCCGTCGGCGACGCCGGCCTCGACCAGCATCCAGCCGGCGTGGCAGATCGCGGCCACGGGCTTCCCGCTGGCCACGAAGTCGCGCACGAAGGCGACCGCGTCGGCGTCGGTGCGCAGGGCGTCCGGGTTCGCGACGCCTCCCGGAAGCACCAGGGCGTCGAAGTCGTCGACGGCGGAATCCGCGACCGTCCGGTCGACCTTCAGCTCACCCGCCGGGTCCAGGTGGTTCATCGTGCGCACCTCGCCCGCCTTCACGCTGATGAGCACGGGTTCGGCACCCGCGTCCTCCACGGCCTCCCACGGTGTCGTCAGCTCCACGCGCTCCACGCCTTCGTTGGCGGTCAGGAACGCGACTCGTCGTTCGCTCAATGCAGCCATGCGGGTCCCGTACCCGCCGGAGGCAGGGGTATGCGGCGCGGCGCGAACAGCCTCCGGGACGTGGAAGAATGGGGTTCGCCGTCGAGCCGATCCGAAAGTCACCCTTGTCCAATCCGCATGCGCCCGTGCCGGGCAAGACCGACCCCGCGATCATCCGGAACTTCTGCATCATCGCGCACATCGACCACGGCAAGTCGACGCTGGCCGACCGGATGCTGCAGCTGACCGGGGTGGTCGACGAGCGGGCTGCCCGCGCGCAGTACCTGGACCGGATGGACATCGAGCGCGAGCGCGGCATCACCATCAAGAGCCAGGCCGTCCGGATGCCGTGGACGGTGAAGCCCGACAACGTCGCCGGCGCCGAGCCGGGCACCTACGTCCTCAACATGATCGACACCCCCGGCCACGTGGACTTCACCTACGAGGTCTCCCGGTCGCTCCAGGCCTGCGAGGCCGCGATCCTGCTGGTCGACGCCGCGCAGGGCATCGAGGCCCAGACGCTGGCGAACCTCTACCTCGCCATGGGCGCGGACCTCCACATCATCCCGGTGCTCAACAAGATCGACCTGCCCAGCGCCAACCCGGAGAAGTACGCCGCCGAGCTCGCGCACCTGGTCGGGTGCGAGACCGAGGACGTGCTGCTGGTCTCGGCGAAGACCGGCCTGGGCGTCGAGGGGCTGCTCAACGAGATCGTGCTGCAGACCCCACCTCCGGTCGGCAACCCCGACGCACCGCCGCGCGCGCTGATCTTCGACTCCGTCTACGACACCTACCGCGGCGTGGTCACCTACGTCCGCGTGGTCGACGGCACCCTCTCGCACCGCGACCGGATCAAGATGATGTCGACCGGCGCGGTCCACGAGATGCTCGAGGTCGGGGTGATCAGCCCCGAGCCGGTCAAGGCCGGCGACCTCGGTATGGGCGAGGTGGGCTACCTGATCACCGGCGTGAAGGACGTGCGCCAGTCCCGGGTCGGTGACACCGTGACCAGCCAGCACCACGGCGCGACCGACGCGCTGGGCGGCTACGAGCACCCGAACCCGATGGTGTTCGCCGGGCTGTACCCGATCGACGGCGACGACTACCCCACGCTGCGCGACGCCCTGGAGAGGCTGCAGCTCAACGACGCCGCCCTGGCCTACGAGCCGGAGACCTCCGGCGCGCTCGGCTTCGGCTTCCGGTGCGGCTTCCTCGGCCTGCTGCACATGGAGATCACCCGCGAGCGGCTCGAGCGCGAGTTCAACCTCGAGCTGATCTCGACCGCACCGAACGTGGTCTACAACGTGACCATGGAGGACGGGTCGCGCCAGCTGGTCACCAACCCGAGCGAGTACCCCGACGGCGGCAAGATCCGCGAGGTCCTCGAGCCGGTCGTGACGGCCACGATCCTGAGCCCGAGCGACTACATCGGCACGATCATGGAGCTGTGCCAGACCAAGCGCGGCACCCTGCTCGGGATGGACTACCTCTCCGAGGACCGCGTCGAGATGCGCTACACCCTCCCGATGGGCGAGATCGCCTTCGACTTCTTCGACCAGCTGAAGTCGAAGACCAAGGGCTACGCCTCGCTGAACTACGAGTTCGCCGGCGAGCAGGCCGGGGACCTGGTCAAGGTCGACATCCTGCTCCAGGGCGAGCCGGTCGACGCGTTCAGCGCGATCGTGCACCGCGACGCGGCGTACTCCTACGGCGTGATGCTGGCCGGCAAGCTCCGCGAGCTGATCCCGCGCCAGCAGTTCGAGGTGCCGATCCAGGCGGCGATCGGTTCGCGGGTGATCGCCCGCGAGACCATCCGCGCGATCCGCAAGGACGTGCTGGCCAAGTGCTACGGCGGTGACATCACCCGCAAGCGCAAGCTGCTGGAGAAGCAGAAGGAGGGCAAGAAGCGGATGAAGATGGTCGGACGCGTCGAGGTCCCCCAGGAAGCCTTCGTGGCGGCGCTGTCGACGAACGCGGAGAAGCCGAAGAAGTGACGCTCGTCAGGGAGGTCGCGGACGACGAGTGGTCGGTCGTCGGCTGGCTCTGGCAGGCGTTCAAGCAGGACCTGGCGCCGATCGTCGACGGCTTCCCGTACGCCGACGGGCGCTACCAGCACGCCGAGCTCGACACCTACCCCGGTCCGGGCCGGACCGGCTACCTGGCTTGGGAGCCCCACCCGAACACCGGTGAGAGCGCCCCGGTGGCCTTCGCGCTGGTCGACGGGCTGGACGAGGAGGTCCGCCACCTCGCGGCGTTCTTCGTGGTCCCGGCCAGCCGCCGGGTCGGCACCGGAAGCGACGTCGCCGCGGAGGTGCTCGCGCGCCACCCGGGCCCGTGGAAGATCGCCTTCCAGCACGACAACACCGTCGCGGGCGCTTTCTGGCGCCGGATCGCCCAGCAGGCGTGGGGGACGAGCTGGACCGAGACCGAGGTGGAGGTCCCGGACAAGCCGGACGTCCCTCCCGACCACTGGATCAGCACGACCTGACTCAGGACGGGAGTTCGGGACGGGAGTTCAGGACGGCAGTGCGGCCACCACGCCGTCGCGCACGATGCTCGCTCCTGCCATCAAGCCGGCCGCGGCCGCGCTGAGGACCGAGGCCATCGGCATCGGCAGCTCCGCGGTGTGGGCCAGGTCGCCGGCCGCGTACACCCCGGGGACGCTGGTGCGTCCGAAGGCGTCGACCCGCACGCAGCCGCTCTCGAGCAGCTCGAGGCCGAGCTGCTCGGCGAAGGGGGCCGACTGCTCGAAGCTCGTCGGTACGAAGAAGCCGGCCGCGTCGATCTCGGTGCCGTCGGCCAGCGCGACGAGCACGCCCGCGCCACCGCTCCGCAGCCCGACGACCTCGGCACGGGCGATCACGGTCTCGCGTGCCACCGGAGCCATCATCGCGGCGAGGGCGCTCGCGTGCGGTCCGTCGGCGAGCACGACCCGGCCGCCGGCGTACTCGTGGCCGTGGCAGAACGGGCAGTGCGCCACGACCGAGCCGAAGAGCTCCGGAAGGCCGGGGATGTCCGGCAGGCGATCGCGCACGCCGGTGGCCAGCAGTACCGAGGCGGCGCGCTCCTCGGTGCCGTCGACGAGGAGGACCGTGAAGTCGCCGGCGCTCCCGGAGACCTGGGTCGCTGCGAGGTCGCGGACCTCGACGTCGGCATAGGCCGCGAGCTCGGTGCGTGCTGCGGCGCGCAGGTCCGCCGGGTCGGTGCCGTCGCGGGTCAGGAAGTTGTGCATCGCGTCGGCCGGGTCGTTGCGGTAGCTGCCCGCGTCGAGCAGCAGGGTGGTGCGGTGCATCCGTCCCAGGGTGAGGGCGGCCTGGAGTCCGGCGGGTCCGCCGCCGATCACGATCGCGTCGCGCACGAGGAGCTCCTTCTGGTCGGTTCTGGATCACGGGGATTTGTCTCAGCAGCGACTCTGTGACTTCATGTCGGGATGAAGTCAAGTCCGGGAACACCGCCGTGGTCGGTGGGTCAGGTCGCGGAGCGCTTCGGCCTCCCGACGAACGTGCTGCGGCACTGGGAGGAGGTCGGCCTGCTCGCCCCCGAGCGCGACTCGGCCGACCGCCGACGCTACGTGCGGGACGACGTCGTGCGGGTCGCGGTGATCCAGCGCAGCAAGGCCGCCGGGATGAGCCTGGACCAGATCCGCACGCTCCTGGACTCCGAGGCCCGCGGGCGCCACGAGGTCCTGCTCGCGCACGTCGCCGACCTCGACAAGCGGATGGAGGAGATGCGGCTCTCGCGCGAGATGACGATGCACGCCTTCGGCTGCGAGCAGCACGACCTCACCTCCTGCCCGGGGTTCCGCACGCACGTCGAGGACCTGCTCGCGGACTTCGCCTGATGACCTCGCGCGACAGCCTGCTCGCCGAGTGGTCGCTGGAGCCGGACGGTCCCACCCTGGCGCCCGGCGTGGTGCCGGTGCTGGACCGAGGTCGGCCGGCGGTGCTGAAGACCGGTCGGCCGGGGAGCCAGGCCCACCTGGCCCTGACCCGCTGGGAGGGCGCGGGCGCCGTCCGCCTGCTGCGTGCGGACCCGCACCGCGGTGCGCTCCTGCTCGAGCGCGCCGGCCCGGACCTCGGCGAGGCGTGGGACCTCGACGCCTGTGAACGGATCGCTGGTTCGTACGCCGCGCTGCACCGCCCGACCGGTGCGCCGTTCGGGCGGCTCTCGGTCTGGGCCTCGGGCGTCGCGGACCGTCTCGCAGCCCTTCCGCGCAACGGGCCCGTCCCGCACCGGATGGCCGACCAGGCGGCCGGCCTGGCGCGGGCCCTCGCCTCCGACGAGGCCACCGACGGCGTGCTGGTCCACGGCGACCTGCACTTCGCGCACGTCTGCGAGTCCGAGCGCGGACTGCTCGCGATCGCGCCGGACCCGCTGTCCGGCGACCCGGTCTTCGAGGTGGCGCCGCTGCTGTGGGAGCGCTTCGAGGAGCTCGCCGGCGACGTCCGCGGAGGTCTGCGCCGGCGCTTCCACGCCACCATCGATGCGGCCGGGTTCGAGGAGGACCGTGCGCGCGACTGGGTGGTGGTGCGTGCCGTCGCGCGGGCGGCCGAGGCCGACGCGGGCGACCTCACGCGGTTCATCTCGGTGGCGAAGGCTGTCCAGGACTAGAGCGAGTCGCGGCGCGCGATCAGGTGGGCGCGTTCGGCCTCGTTGCCCGCCAGCTCCAGCGCCACGTCGTACGCCGCCCGCGACTCCTCGTGCCGCCCGAGCCTGCGCAGCAGCTCGGCACGGGTGACGTGGAAGGCGTGGTACCCGCCGAGGTCGAGGCGGTCGACCAGGGCGAGTGCGACCTCGGGTCCGTCGAGCTCGGCGACCGCGACGGCGCGGTTGAGCTCGACGACCGGGGTGGGCTGTACCGCCAGCAGCTGGTCGTAGAGCTGGACGACCTGCGACCAGTCGGTCATCGAGGCGTCCAGCGCGTCGGTGTGCACGGCGTTGATCGCGGCCTGCAGCTGGTAGGGACCGGGCAGGTTGCGCTCCAGGCACCGGCGTACCAGGGCGTGGCCCTCGTCGATCAGCGCGCCGTCCCACAGCGAGCGGTCCTGGTTCTCCAGGGTGACCAGCACACCGGCCTCGACGCGTGCCTCGCGCCGCGCCTCGGTCAGCAGCATCAGCGCGAGCAGGCCGTCGACCTCGGGGACCTCGATGCGCGTTGCGGCGAGCATGTCGCCGAGCTGGCGGGTCAACCGGATCGACTCGGCCGACAGGTCCGCACGGACTCCCTCACCGGAGCTGGCCAGGTAGCCCTCGTTGAAGATCAGGTACAGCACCGCAAGCACGCCGCCGATCCGCTCGACCAGGTCGGCCTCGCGCGGGACCCGGTAGGGGATGTTGGCGGCCTTGATCTTCTGCTTGGCCCGGGTGATGCGCTGGGCCATCGTCGTCTCGGGGACCAGGAAGGCGTGCGCGATCTCGGGCACGGTCAGGCCGCCGAGCAGGCGCAGCGTGAGCGCGATCCGGTTCTCGGGTGCGAGGGCCGGGTGGCAGCAGGTGAAGATCAGCCGCAGCCGGTCGTCCTCGACAGGTCCGGTCGGTTCGTGGGGACTGTCATCGGAGATCATGAACGCCTCCTGGTGCTTGGCGTCGCGCTTGCCCTCGCGGCGGATCCGGTCGATCGCCTTGTTGCCGGCTGTCGTGGTCAGCCAGGCGCCCGGGTTCGGGGGGATGCCGTCGGCCGGCCACCGCTCGAGGGCGGTGACCAGGGCCTCGGCGACGGCGTCCTCGGCGAGGTCGATGTCGCCGAGGCGCTTGATCAGCTGCGCCACGACCCGGCCGTGCTCGGCCCGGACGATCCGTGTGATCTCGTCGGCGAAGGACACGCGAGCGCTCAGGCGAGGCCCTGGAAGGGTCGGACCTCGACCCGGCCCTTGCACGCGTACGAGCCGCGCGCGGCGATCGCGAGCGCCTCGTCGAGGTCGGCCGCCTCGATGACCCAGAACCCGCCCAGCTGCTCCTTGGACTCCGAGTAGGGGCCGTCGGTGATGTTGTTCTGGCCGGTGATGTTGTCCACGACGGTCGCGCTCGCCGGCGGCTCCAGCCCACCGGCGAAGACCCAGTTGCTGGAGGCCTTGAGCTCCTCGTTGAAGCGACCGGTGTCCTCGTAGGACTGCTGGATCTCGTCCTCGGTCATGCTCGGGTTGGTCCACTCGTCGGTGACGCCCAGGTCGTGGTGGACGCTCAGCAGGTAGGTGGTCATGGGACTCTCCTCGGTTCGGGGCGTTCGCCCCATCTTGTCGTGTCACCCCCTCCACGAACACGTCCCGGCGGATACGACAGGGGACGAGGAAACAATTTCCCGGTGCGCCGGGTTGGTCAACCGTGCAGGATCAACAGATGGCATCGGTCGTGTCGGTCAACGTGGGGATGCCCAAGGCCGTGCCCTACGAGACGACCTCCCTCCCGACGACCGGGATCGAGAAGCACCCGGTCGCAGGGCCGGTGCGGATCACGTTCGCCGGCGTCGAGGGCAACGCGGTCGCCGACACGGTCCACCACGGCGACGAGTTCATGCGGGTCTACGCCTACTCGGTCGAGGACTACGCGTGGTGGCAGGCCCAGCTCGGGCGGACCCTGGCTCCCGGCCACTTCGCCGAGCAGCTGACCACCACCGGCATCGACCTCAACGCCGCCCGGATCGGCGAGGTCTGGCGCGTCGGCACGGCGCTGCTGCAGATCGCGCACGTGCGGATCCCGTGCCTGACCTTCAAGGGCTGGATGGGCCACAGCGGCTACGACGCGACGGCCTGGGTCAAGCGCTTCGTCCTCGCCGGGCGCCCCGGGCCGTACTTCCGGGTGCTCGAGGAGGGCGTGGTGACCGCAGGTGATGCGATCGAGGTCGTCGAGCGTCCCGAGACCGACGTGACGGTCGCCGAGCTGTTCGCGGCAGTCACGATCCGGCCGGCGCTGCTGCCGCGGCTGCTCGACGTACCGGGCCTGCAGCCGTGGATCTACGAGCGGGCCGCGGCGCGCGGTTAGTGCGGGTTAACTAGTCGCGGCCTGCAGCGGTGATCTAGGTTGACTACAGCCCTCTCGGCAGCCCTGGATCCCTGGAACAGAAGCGAGTTTCCCCATGTCGCCCGTCATCCGTGACACCTCCTTCATCGAGCAGCGCTCGCCGAACCTCGCGGTCCAGTTCCGGGAGCGGGTCCAGCAGAGCCCGGACTCCGAGGCGTTCCGGGTCCCGGCCGCCGACGGCCAGCCGTGGACCTCCTACACCTGGAAGGAGACCGGCGACCGGGTCGAGAAGCTCGCCGCCGGGCTGCTCGCGCTGGGCATCGAGTCCGAGCAGCGCGTCGGCATCGCCGCGGGCACCCGGCTGGAGTGGATCGAGGCCGACCTCGCGGTGCTCTGCGCCGGTGCGTCGACCACGACCGTCTACCCCTCCACCATGGCCGCCGACGTCGCCTACATCCTGGCCGACTCGGGTTCGCGGATCGTCTTCGCCGAGAACGACGAGCAGGTCGCCAAGCTGACCGACCACGCCGCCGAGCTGCCCGACATCTTCAAGATCGTGGTCTTCGACGGCGCCGGCGACGGTGACCGCATCATCGCCCTGGAGGACCTCGCGGCGCTGGGGGAGAAGCACCTGGCCGAGCACCCGGACGCGGTCGACAAGGCCGTTGCCGGCATCCAGCCCGAGCAGCTGGCCACCCTGATCTACACCTCAGGCACCACCGGCAAGCCCAAAGGTGTCCGGCTGACGCACTCCTCGTGGACCTACGAGGGCGCGGTGGTGCAGAGCCAGAAGATCCTCGACGAGTCCGACCTGCAGTTCCTGTGGCTGCCGATGGCGCACTCGTTCGGCAAGGTGCTGCTCTCCGCGCAGCTGGCCTGCGGCTTCGCGACCGCGATCGACGGCCGGGTCGACCGGATCATCGACAACGTCGGCATCGTCCGGCCGACCTTCATGGGCGCCGCGCCGCGCATCTTCGAGAAGGCCTACGCGCGCATCATCACGATGCAGGAGGCCGAGGGCGGTCTGAAGGAGAAGCTCTTCAACCAGGCCTTCGCGGTCGGCAAGAAGGTCGACGCGCTGAGGTTCGCCGGCAAGTCCGTGCCGCTGCCGCTCAAGCTCCAGCACGCGCTGTTCGACAAGCTGGTCTTCTCCAAGATCCGCGCCCGCTTCGGTGGCCGGGTGCGCTTCTTCCTCTCCGGCTCCGCCGCGCTGAACCGCGAGATCGCGGAGTGGTTCCACGCCGCCGGTCTGCTGATCCTCGAGGGCTACGGTCTGACCGAGACCTCGGCCGGCGCGTTCGTGAACAGCCCTGACGACTACAAGATCGGCACCGTCGGCCAGGTCTTCCCCGGCGGCCAGGTCCGCCTGGGCGAGGGCGACGAGATCCAGATCAAGGGCCCCAACATCATGCAGGGCTACCACAACCTGCCCGAGGAGACCGCGGGCACGCTGACCGAGGACGGCTGGCTGCGCACCGGCGACAAGGGATCGCTGGACGCCGACGGCTTCCTGACCATCACCGGTCGCATCAAGGAGCTCTTCAAGACCTCGGGTGGCAAGTACGTCGCGCCGCCGGCGATCGAGGCGAAGATGAAGGCGCTGTGCCCCTACGTCAGCCAGTTCATGGTCTTCGGCAACGAGCGCAACTACTGCATCGCGCTGGTCACCCTGGACCCCGACGCCATGACCGGCTGGGCCAAGGAGAACGGCAAGGGCGGCACGGCGTACGGCGAGCTCGTCGCCTCCGCCGAGGTCCGCACCATGGTCACCGACTACGTCGACCAGCTCAACACCCAGCTGAACCGGTGGGAGACGATCAAGAAGTTCGAGATCCTCGACCACGACCTCAGCATCGAGTCCGGTGAGCTGACCCCGTCGCTGAAGGTCAAGCGCAACGTCGTCGAGGAGCGCAACAAGTCGCTCATCGACGGTCTGTACTCCTGATCGGTGCCCTCGACCCTTCCTGACGGAGACCCGGCTCCGCGCGACGGCTCGCTGCCACCCCAGGCGCTCGAGGACCTCGGTCGCCGCCGGCTCGGGGTCTACCTGCACGTCCCGTTCTGCTCGGTGCGCTGCGGCTACTGCGACTTCAACACCTACACCGCCACCGAGCTCGGCGGCGGTGCCTCGCAGGCCTCGTACGCCGCCACGGCGATCGCCGAGGTCGACCTGCTGGCGGGCGTGCTCGCGGGCGCGCCTGCCGTGGAGACCGTCTTCTTCGGCGGCGGCACCCCGACGCTGCTGCCCAGCGCGGACCTGGTCGCCATGCTCGACGCCGTGCGGAGACGCTTCGGCCTGACCGAGGACGCGGAGGTCACCACCGAGGCGAACCCGGACAGCGTGACCCCCGCGTCGCTGGCCGAGCTGCGCGCGGGAGGGTTCTCGCGGGTCTCGTTCGGGATGCAGTCGGCGGTGCCCTCGGTGCTCGCCGTGCTCGATCGCACCCACGACCCCGAGCGGGTGCCGCAGGCGGTGGCGTGGGCGCGCCAAGCCGGTTTCGAGCAGGTCAGCCTGGACCTGATCTACGGCACGCCGGGGGAGACGCTCGCGGACTGGGAGACCTCGGTCCGGGCGGCGCTGGCCTGCGGACCGGACCACGTCTCGGCGTACTCGCTGATCGTCGAGGACGGCACCGCACTGGCGCGCCAGGTCCGCTCGGGAGTCCTGCCGATGCCGGACGAGGACGACCTGGCCGACAAGTACGCGCTGGTCGACGACCTGCTCGGTGCGGCAGGGCTTGGGTGGTACGAGGTGTCCAACTGGGCCCGCGACGAGGCGAGCCGCTGTCGCCACAACCTGCTCTACTGGACCGGCGCCGACTGGTGGGGCGTCGGGCCGGGGGCGCACAGTCACGTGGGCGGCGTCCGCTGGTGGAACGTCAAGCACCCCCGTGCGTACGCGGACCGGCTGGACCGCGGGCTGAGTCCTGCGGCGGGCCGGGAGACCGTGACCGGCGACGGCGCGCTCCTGGAG
>JBJMIO010000166.1:0-14014 GCA_045806765.1 Marmoricola sp. | reverse complement strand
CGTGATGAACCGGCTGCTCACCGACGCCGGCATCACCGACGTCACCGCGGAGAGCTGCGGGACGGCCGGCTGGCACGTCGGTGAGCCGATGGACCAGCGGACCGCGCGGGTGCTGAGCGCCGGCGGGTACGACCCGAGCCGGCACCGCGCACGGCAGCTCGACGCGTCCTGGTACGACGCCGACCTTGTCCTGGTGATGGACCGCTCGAACGAGTCCGACGTGCTCGCGGCGCTGCCGCCCGAGCGCCACGACCGGGTCGAGATGTTCCGCCGCTACGACCCCGAGGCGGACCCGGACGCGGCTGCGCCCGACGTACCGGATCCCTGGCACGGCGGTGAACAGGGGTTCCTCGAGGTGCTCGCGATCGTCGAGCGGACGTGCCGCCGGCTGCTCGCCGAGCTCGAGCAGCGCTGAGCCGGAGCAGACCGGACCTCGACACGGCTCGGCCCGGGCCGGAGGATGAACCCATGTTCCTCACCTCGTTCCTCAGTGGACTGTCGCCCACTGGGCCTCGAGCAAGCTCGGGCGCTCGGTAGCCTCCGTCCATGGCCCGGATGCGCACCCTCGCCGAACGTGCCGAGCACCTGCTCGGTTCGGCGGTCGTGTCGACCTCGCCGGTGGCCGGCGGTGACACCTGCACGTCCACGCGGCTGCGTCTCTCCGACGGCCGCTCCGCGCTGATCAAGACCCGGCCCAACCCACCCGACGGCTTCTTCGAGGCCGAGGCCCGCGGGCTGCGCTGGCTGGCGGAACCTGGGGTGGCCGAGGTCGCCGAGGTGCTCGGGGTGCAGGCCGACTGCCTCGTGCTGAGCTGGGTCGAGCCGACCCGTCCGACCCCCGAGGCAGCCGCCGAATTCGGCCGGATGCTCGCGCGGCTGCACGCCAGCGGAGCTCCGGCGTACGGGGCGGAGGAGGACGGGTTCATCGGCCCGCTGCCGCTGCCGAACCGGACCTGCCCGACCTGGCCGGAGTTCTTCGCCGTGCGCCGGGTGCTTCCCTACCTCAAGCTCGCCGTCGACCGCGGTCAGGTCGCGCCGGGTGACGCCGAAGCGGTCGAGGGCGTCGTACGCCGCATCGTGGACCTCGCCGGACCCGAGGAGCAGCCGGCGCGGCTGCACGGCGACCTGTGGTCGGGCAACCTCGTGTGGAGCAGCGACCGGCACGCCGTCCTCCTCGACCCCTCTGCCTACGGCGGTCACCGCGAGACCGACCTGGCGATGCTCGCGCTGTTCGGGATGCCGCAGCTCGCGCGGGTGCTGGCGGCCTACGAGGAGGAGATCCCCCTGGCTGAGGGATGGGAGGAGCGCCAGCCGCTGCACCAGCTCTTCCCGCTGCTCGTGCACGCGGCGCTGTTCGGCGGTCGCTACGGGACGCTGGCCGGGGACGCGGCCAGGAAGCTGCTGTAGGGCCGCGATACTCAGCAGGCGTTAAGCACTTGGTGGCACTCTTGGTCCGTGAGTCCTGACGCCAAGCCGCACATCCTCGTCGTCGACGACGACCGCGCCGTGCGCGAGTCGCTGCGCCGGTCGTTGGAGTTCAACGGCTACACCGTCTCGATGGCCGGTGACGGCGCCGAGGCCCTGGCCGGGATCAGCACCACCAACCCCGACGCCGTGGTCATGGACGTGATGATGCCGCGCCTGGACGGCATCGAGACCACCCGCGCTCTGCGCTCGGTCGGCAACCAGGTCCCCATCCTGGTCCTCACCGCGCGCGATGCCGTCGGTGACCGCGTCGAGGGTCTGGACGCCGGCGCGGATGACTACCTGACCAAGCCCTTCGCCCTCGACGAGCTGCTCGCGCGCCTGCGCGCGCTGCTCCGCCGGGTCAGTGCGGAGACGACCGAGGCCGACGAGCTGCTCGAGTTCGCCGACCTCAGCATGGACCTGGCCTCGCGCGAGGTCCGCCGCGGCGAGCGGACGATGACGCTGACGCGCACCGAGTTCGCGCTGCTCGAGCTCTTCCTGCGCCGGCCGCGCCGCGTGCTGGAGCGCTCCTTCATCCTCGAGGAGGTCTGGGGCTTCGACTTCCCGACCACCGCGAACAGCCTCGAGGTCTACGTCGGCTACCTGCGTCGCAAGACCGAGGCCGAGGGCGAGTCCCGGCTGCTGCACACGGTCCGCGGCGTGGGCTACGTGCTGCGCGAAGAGCCGACGTGAGCCTCGGGCCGAACCCGAGCGGCAACGCGTGGGCGGGACTGCACTACCGGCGCTCGATGGCCAGCCGGGTCACGCTGCTCACCACGGTCGCGGTGGGCTTCGCGGTCAGCGCGGTCGCCTTCGCGGCGTACGCCACGGTGCGCGCGCAGACCATCGGCGCCCTGGACGACTCGCTGGTCAACCGCGCGAACGCAGCCGCGCAGACCAACCTGGTCGACGAGCTGAGCCAGCGCCAGGTGCCCTCGTCGTACTTCGGTGCGGCTGACGTCAAGATCATCTTCGTCAACTCCGAGACCGTGCCGGCAACCCGGCAGAGCGCCGACACCACCGACTCCTTCGGTGTCGGGTCGCCCGAGGTGGCGGTGGCCAAGGGCAAGGAGACGCACTCGGCGCGCACGGTGTGGTGGTCCGGGGAGCGCTGGCGGATGGTGGCGGTCAGTGCCGGCCCGAACGAGGCGCTCGTGCTAGCCCAGTCGCTCGAGCCGACCGACCGGATGCTCGACCGGCTCGGCCTGGTGATGCTGCTCTTCGGCATCGCCGGCATGATCACCGCCGGTCTGGCCGGCTGGGGCGTGGCCCGCAACGGGCTGCGCCCGGTACGACGCCTGACCGCAGCGGTCGAGGACATCACCCGGACGCAGCGCCTCGAGCCGATCCCGATCGAGGGCAGCGACGAGGTCGCGCGCCTGGCGCAGTCGTTCAACGACATGCTGCGCACCCTGGCCGCCTCCCAGCACCGCCAGCGCCAGCTCGTCGCGGACGCCGGCCACGAGCTGCGCACCCCGCTGACCTCGCTGCGCACCAACCTCGACCTGCTGGTGCAGGCCGAGGCGACCACAGGACTCTCGGCGGAAAACCGAGCCGAGCTGCTCGACGACGTGCGCGCGCAGATCGGCGAGATGACCACGCTGATCGGCGACCTCGTCGAGCTCGCGCGCGAGGAGCCGGTGCGCGCGACCGTCGAGCCCGTCGAGCTGACGGGGGTCCTGGAGCAGGCGGTCGCCCGCGTACGCCGCCGTGCCGATGTCGAGTTCGACCTGCACACCTCACCGTGGTGGGTGCTCGGTGAGGCCGATGCGCTCGAGCGCGCGATCACCAACCTGCTCGACAACGCCGCGAAGTGGAGCCCGGCCGGCGGCGTCGTCACCGTCGCGCTGCACGAGGGCACCTTGATGGTCGCCGACCAGGGTCCCGGCATCTCGCCGGCCGACCTGCCGCACGTCTTCGAGCGGTTCTACCGGTCCGCGGAGTCGCGCAGCATGCCCGGCTCGGGCCTGGGGCTCTCCATCGTGCGCTCGGTCGCCGAGCGGCACGGCGGCATCGTCCGGGCCGGCACCGGTCCCGGCGGTGGTGCCGGCTTCTGGCTGAGCATCCCGGGCAGCCCGGTCGGTCCGGACCGGCTCGCGCACGTCTGAGCCGCCGCCCGAGCCGCTGGGCAAGCCGCTGGGCGAATCCTTGGGCGAATCCTTGGCCACGTCGTAGCGGCGCCACAGAGAGTTCTCAGGATCACTCGGCACGATCGTCCTCATGACAGACCAGCACTTCCCCTCCGGCAACGAAGAAACCCCGGCTGGGTCCTCGGCCGAGGGGTCCGACTGGTCTGCCACGCCACCGACCCCGGAGACCACCCCGGTCGACCGACCGGCCGTCTTCGAGGCCGACTCCCAGCAGTACGGGTACACGCAGCCACTTCCGCCGTACCAACAGCCCGCCTCGCCGACCACGACCGCACCCGTGCGTCGATCGCGGGGCATCGCGGCGTCGGTGCTCGTCGGTGCCCTGCTGCTGGGAGGGGGTGCCGGGGTCGGTGGCGCCGCCTGGTACGACGCGTGGAAGGGCGACGACTCACCGTCCTCCAGCGGCGCATCGGGCTCCGACCCGGTCCACGCGAGCAACGCCGCCGACATCCCGGCCGGCTCGGTGGAGAAGGTCGCCGCGATGGTGCTGCCCTCGGTGGTGAAGATCAACGTCACCGGCGGTCAGGAGTCGGGTTCGGGCTCGGGCATCATCCTGTCCTCGGACGGCAAGATCCTGACCAACAACCACGTGGCCTCGCTGGCCGGGACCGGTGGCTCGATCACCGTGAACTTCAACGACGGCAAGACCGTCAAGGCGAAGGTGATCGGCACCGACCCGGTCACCGACATGGCGGTCATCCAGGCCGAGGGCGTCTCGGGCCTCAAGGCCGCCACGATCGGCAAGTCCTCGAACCTCGAGGTCGGCCAGGCGGTTGTCGCCGTCGGCTCGCCGTACGGCTTGAACGCGACCGTGACCAGCGGCATCGTCTCGGCGCTCAACCGGCCGGTCTCGGTGCAGACCGAGGAGGAGCAGCAGCAGACCCCGACAGACCCGTTCGGCTTCGGGCAGCAGCAACAGCAGACCCCCTCGACCGGCGACTCCACCACGTACCCCGCGATCCAGACCGACGCCGCGATCAACCCCGGCAACTCCGGCGGTCCGCTGGTCGACATGAGCGGTCGCGTGGTCGGCGTGAACTCCTCGATCCGCACCGGTGACACCTCGATCTCCGGCCAGGGCGGCTCGATCGGCCTCGGTTTCGCGATCCCGATCGACGAGGTCCTGCCGATCATCAACCAGATCATCAAGGGCGACAGCCCGACCCACGCGCGGCTGGCCGTGACCGTCTCCGACGTGACCGCCAAGACCCTCGCGCAGGGCGCCCAGATCCAGAGCGTCCAGTCCGGTGGCGCGGCCGACCACGCGGGGCTGAAGAAGGGTGACGTGATCACCAAGGTCGACGACGAGCTGGTCGACGGCTCGGAGTCGCTGATCGCCACCATCCGTGGCCACCGCCCCGGCGACAAGGTCGAGCTGACCTACCTGCGCGGCGGCCAGACCCGGACCACGACCGCGACCCTCGGCTCCGACGCCGACTCGCAGAAGTCCTAGATCCCTTCGCCCCCTCTCCGCACCGGGGGCCGGGCCGCTGACCGAGCAGCGACCCGGCCCTCGGTGTGCCCGGGTACGAGCTGGGAAGCGGCGGACCTAGGGGTTCGCCGCGGCAGCTGAAGCACCCCAGCAGCAGACCCGAGGGCGCGGATTCAGGCCGCTGGGTGGCCGCCCACCAGCACCAGGACCGGACGGGCCAGTGCTGAGGGGTCACGTTCGACATCGCCCTCGACGACCAGGAGGTCGGCTGCGAGACCGGCGCGCAGGGACCCGGTCACCTCGCTCAGGCCGCACACGTCCGCGGCGATCGAGGTCGCCGTGCGCAAGGCATCTGCGACCGGGTACCCGGCATCGATCAGCTCGGTGATCGCACGGAAGGCCGTCCCGTGGGGCTTCATCGGCATGGCGCCCGAGTCCACGCCGGTGACGACCCGGACCCCGTGCTCCCGGAAGCGGCCCGCCAGCGTCCGGCGGGCGGCCGTGAGTGAGGTGAAGTCCATCCCGGTGCGTCGCATCGCCTCGCGGACGTGCGGTGGAGGTTCCGGCATCCGGGCGAAGACATCCCGGTCGAAACCCAAGGTGGGGTCGACCGCGACCCCCGCTGCAGCAGTCCGTCCCAGGAGCTCGTCGGAAACCTGAACCCCGGACTCGGTGAATCCGGTGAAGTGCTCGATCCCGTCGACACCCGCGCTGAGGGCGTGCTCGATTCCTGCGAGCGAGTGCGCGTGGGCAAGGACGCGCAGGCCCGCATCGTGGCAGCTGTCCACCAGCACCCGGAGCTCTGAGGGCTCGAACTGTGCTCCGAACATGTCCGTCCCGGCAGTGAGGAACCCACCTGAGGCCATCACCTTGACGACGTCGACGCCGCGCTCGCTCCGCTCGGCGACGGACGCCCTGATCTGGTCGACACCCTGCACGGCTCCGCCCAGGAAGTGGCAGTGCCCGCCCGGCAAGGTCAGCGGCGGGCCCGCCGCGAGGACACGAGGAAGGCCGGGGTCGCGTTGGTCCCGGGCCGCCAGGGTGCGGTAGCCGCGGTCCCCGAGGTCGCGCACGGTGGTCACTCCCGCCCGCGCCTGCACCCTCAAGGATTCCGCGATCATCCGGTCCAGCTCTTCGTCGCTCGCTTCGCCGGCACGCTCCAGGGCGCCCACGGAACCGTCGGAGATGAGGTGCACGTGCGCGTCGAACAGTCCCGGCAGGAGAGTGCCGGTGAAGGTCCTCACCTCGCACCCGCCCGGTACGTCGAAAGCGAACGACTCGACCCCCACGATCCGGTCGTCCTGGATCATCACCGTGGCGCCGTTCGGGGTGAAGTGCATACCGTCGAAGACGACGGGCGCGCGGAGCGCGAGCATTCCCGTGCTCATCACCGCACCCTAGCGCTGCGGAGCTGGTCCAGGCTCGGCCCTCGGTGTGCAGGGTCCGAGATCAGGCGCGCCCTGCCCAGCGACGAGACCACGCGTCGAGCGGTCGGAGGGCGGCGCCCAGGTCAGCTCCCAGCGGCGTCATGGCAAACCGGCCCTCGCCGTCCTGGATGACCAGGCCCGCTTCCGAGAGCTCCCGCAGCCGCTGGTACAGGACGCTCGAGGACATGCCGTCGCACCGGTCCTTGAGCTCGAGCGCCCGCATCGGCGCATCCGTGAGCTCCCACATCACGCGCAACGCCCACCGTCGGCCGAGCAGGTCCATGGCCGCCATGACCGGGCGTCCGGTCGACGAACCACGGACCGGATGACCCGGCGCCGGAGTGGGTGCAGCCACGCATCCTCCTGGAGTCTTCGAATTTAGAAATGTTAGCGTGCCGGTCAAGGATTTCGATTTACGAAATGAGGAACCGACCGTGCGGATGATCCCGCTGGAAGCACCGTTCGACCCGGAGGTGGCCGGTGCGCTCGCCCCGATGATGCCGCCCGGAGTTCCTCCGATCGCGCTCTTCCGCACGTTCGCCAAGAACCTCTCGATGACCAGGGCGATGCAGGGCTGGGGCTCCTACGAGCTGAGCCGCGAGCTCTCCCTCAGCATGCGCGACCGCGAGATCCTCATCGACCGCACCTGCGCCCGCTGCGGTTGCGAGTACGAGTGGGGAGTCCACATCGCCTTCTTCGCAGAGCGCGTCGGCTTCTCCTCGGAGCAGGTCACGTCGCTGACGCACGGGAGTCCGAGTGATCCGTGCTGGTCCTCCACGCGGGACCGGCTCCTGGTTCGTGCGGCTGACGCACTCCACGACGACTCGACGATCTCGGAGCCGTCGTGGGAACTCCTCTCGGTCGAGTTCAGCGAAGCCGAGCTGCTCGACATCCTCATGCTCTGCGGCTGGTATCACGCGATCTCCTTCGCCGCGAACGCCGCTGGAGTCCCGCTCGAGCCGAGCGCCCCCACCTTCGTCAGCGTCCGCGCACCCGATGTTGCGGCCGGCGCCCGCGAGGCGGTGCGGCGTGCGGACCTGGATCCGGATGCGGTGCTCGGCGTACTTCGGGCGACGATGGCGGAAGATCTCGCCGACGCCGGGGACCTCACGTCGTTGGCCACCATCGCCTCGGAAGCAGTTCTCGAGGTCTGCTTCACCTCGCGCGTCAGCGGTGTGGCCTGTGGACTGCCGGTGGTGGCCCTGCTGTGCGAGGACGCCATCGGGCCGTCGGCCAGGTTCACCTCCCTGGTGGCAGACGGAGACCGGATCGCCCCGGGTCAGCACCTGGCGACCCTGAGCGCTCCCGCGCGAGCCGTGCTGGCGGTGGAACGAACAGCACTGAACCTGTTGACCCACCTCAGCGGGATCGCGACCGCGACCCGCACCTGGGTCGACGCGCTCGACGGCACCGGGGTCGTGGTGCGCGACACCCGCAAGACCACACCACTGCTCCGCTCGCTCGAGAAGTACGCCGTGCGGTGCGGCGGTGGCGTCAACTACCGCCACGGGTTGTACGACGAGATCCTGATCAAGGACAACCACGTCGCAGCTGCCGGAGGGATCGGAACCGCGCTCGACCGCGTCGCCGAGGCTCACCCCGACGGTGGAGTGCCGGTGCAGATCGAGGTCGACTCGCTGGACCAGCTCGACCAGGCTCTCGCTCACGGCGCCGACCAGATCATGCTGGACAACTTCACCGTGAGCGACATGCGTACCGCCGTCGAACGCGCACACCGATGCTCGCGCAACGTGCGACTCGAGGCCAGCGGAGGCTTCACCCTGAGCGATGCCCGCGAGGTCGCGCTCACGGGGGTGGACTCGATCGCCCTCGGCGCCATCACGCATTCAGCGCCGGCGATCGACATCGGTCTCGACGTGGTGGTGCCTGTCGTTTGAGTGACAAGCGGGCGTCTCCGCTCCGCGTCACATTGGAAGTGCCCTA
This sequence comes from Marmoricola sp., assembly GCA_045806765.1. Taxonomy (GTDB): domain Bacteria; phylum Actinomycetota; class Actinomycetes; order Propionibacteriales; family Nocardioidaceae; genus Marmoricola. The sequence continues at coordinate 5,594 of JBJMIO010000166.1, read as the reverse complement.
CAAAGCAGCCCGCAGCCGGGCGGCCTTCCACAGCGTCTCGGCGTACTCCTCAGCAACGTCGGAGCGCACGGTGATGCCGCCGCCGGTGCCGAGCTGCCACGGGCCGTCGCCGGAACGGAAGAGCGAGCGGATCACGACGCCGAGGTCGGCGCGGCCGTCGCCGGAGATCCAACCGAACGCGCCGGCGTAGACGCCGCGCGGGGTCTCCTCGACGCGGTCGATGATCTCCATCGTGCGCAGCTTGGGTGCGCCGGTCATCGACCCGGCGGGGAACATCGCGCGCAGCGCGTCGAGCGTGCCGACCTCTCCGCGCAGCTGACCCGTCACGGTGCTCACCAGCTGGTGCACGCTCGGGTACGACTCGACCTCCATCAGCCGAGGCACCTCCACGCTGCCGGGCTCGCAGACCAGGGCGAGGTCGTTGCGCAGCAGGTCGGTGATCATCAGGTTCTCGGCGCGGAACTTCGGATCGCTCGCCAGCTGCCCACGTAGCGCTGTGTCCTCCTCGGGAGTGGCGCCGCGGCGCGTGGTGCCCTTGATCGGACGTGTCTCAACCCGGCGGTGGCGGTCGATGGTGGCGTAGCGCTCGGGAGACGCCGAGAGCAACCAGGTCTCGCCGTGGCGCAGGACCCCGGCGTACGGCGCGGGGTTGCTGCTGCGCAGCCGTCCGTAGATCTCGAGGGGATCGCGCTGCGACTCCTCCTGGAGGCGGTAGGTCAGGTTGACCTCGTAGGAGTTGCCCGCGTGCAGCTGTTCCTGGACCTCCGCGAAGGCGTCGGCGTACCAGGGCGGCACCGGCACGTCGGCGGTCTCGGCCACCGGCGGGGGCACCTCGGTCCGCCCGTGGCTGACCCGCACGTTCCGGGTGCGCATCCAGACCGCGTCCGGCAACCCCGGTTGTGAGCGCGACGGCAGGTCGGGGCGGCTGGCGTAACCGAGGTAGCCGACCCAGTGCGTCGCGTCGTCGCCGTCGAGACGGTCGCCGAGGACGGCGAAGATGTCGACGCCGACCACGCGGCCGCTGGGGAGCTCGACGACCTCGCGCCGGGTGGCGTCGAAGACGAGGGAGACGTCCTCGGGCTCGAGCCAGCCCATGATCGAGCGCGTTCCCGACCAACCCTGCGAGCCACCGCCGTCGAGCCAGAAGCAGCGCTCGTGCGCGGCGGCGATCACGCGGAACTCCTCGAGGGCACTCATGCCGGTACCGGGTCGCGCAGGAAGTTCTCGACCAGACGCGCGCCGTGCGCCGAGAGCACCGACTCGGGGTGGAACTGGACGCCGTGCAGCGGCAGCTCGCGGTGCACCAGTCCCATCACCACACCGTCGGCGGTCGCCGTCACGCGCAGCTGCTCGGGCACGTGGGTGACCGCGAGCGAGTGGTAGCGCACCGCGTCGAACCCCTCCGGCAGACCGGCCAGCACGCCGGTGCCGTCGTGGGTGACCCGGGCGACGTCACCGTGGGCCGGCGTCACGCGCTCGACCGTCCCGCCGTACGCGACCGCCAGGGCCTGCATCCCGAGGCAGACGCCGAGCACCGGCAGGCCCAGGCCGAAGACCGCGGGGCCGAGTGCGAAGTCGCCGCGCTCGGTCGGGTGGCCGGGGCCGGGCGAGAGCACCAGGTGGCTGTACGCCGCCGCGCGATCCAGCACGCCGGGCTCGTCGTGCTCGACGACGTCGGGCAGCACGCCGGTCACGCCCGCGATCAGGTGCACCAGGTTCCAGGTGTAGGAGTCGTGGTGGTCGACGACGAGGACGTGGACGGTCATGGTCATCAGGTTTCGAGGCACCCGCTAGCGCGGCTGCACCTCAACCACCGACGCCGTTGACGAGGTCGAGGAGGAGGCGCTGCAGGAGAGTCACGCCGTTCTCGGTGAGGATCGACTCGGCGTGGAACTGCACCCCGCGGTAGTGCGGTCCGGCGACGAGGTGGATGTCGCCGGTGGCCGGGTCGGTCTCGACGCGCACGCCCTCGGGGACCGGGTCGCCGTCGCGGACCCGCCCGACGAAGGTGTTGTAGAACCCGACCGCCTCCTCGCGCCCGCCGATCGAGACGACCGACTGCGTGCCCTGGAAGACGATGTCCTTGTAGGCCAGCGGGATGCCGACCCGGTCGCAGAGGACCTGGTGGCCCAGGCAGACCGCGAGGAACGGGGTGTCGCCGGCCAGCAACCCGTCGACGGCACCACGGAACGTCGCGATCTTCGCGCTCTCCGGGTCGCGCGGGTCGCCCGGTCCGGGCCCGACCACCGCCAGGTCGTAGGAGTCGAAGCCGCCCGGGCGGAAGTCCTCGTGGCGGATGATCGTCGGCTTCATGCCGAGGACCGCGAAGACGTGGTGGAGCATGTTGGCGAAGTCGTCCTCGCCGTGCAGGATCGCGATCGAGCGGCCGGCCAGCTCCGGTGCCGGAGCGGCCCCGCCCTGGTCGGTGAGCCAGAACTTGGAGAGCCGCTGGTTGCGCGAGTTCAGCGCGATCAGCACGTCCTCGTCGTGGGCCAGGTCCTCGATCTGCGAAGGGGCGCCGCCGGCGGCGGGTACCAGGCCGAAGGCGGACAGGATGCCGCCGGCCTTCGCCGCCGTCTCGGCCACCTCGGAGTGCGGGTCGGAGTCGCGCACCAGGGTCGCACCGGCAGTCACCTTGACCGCGCCGGTCGGCGACACGTCCGCCGTACGGATCAGGATCGGGGAGTCGGCCGTCTGCGCACCGTCGGCGTCGCGCCCGATCAGGGCGAGCGCACCGGCGTAGTAGCCGCGACCCTCGGACTCGTAGGACTTGATCAGCCGGCACGCGTTCTCCACCGGAGCACCGGTCACGGTCGCTGCGAACATGCTCATCCGCAGCACCTCGCGCACGTCGAGCCGGGTGCGACCGGCCAGCAGGTACTCGGTGTGCACCAGGTGCGTCATCGGCTTGAGGAACGGGCCGAGCACCTGACCACCCTCGTGACAGATGTCGCACATCATCTTCAGCTCTTCGTCGACGACCATGAAGAGCTCGTAGATCTCCTTCTCGTCGGCGAGGAAGTCGAGCAGCTTCGCCTTGCGCTCGGACTGCTCGAGCCCGCGCAGGCGGAAGGTGCCGGAGATCGGGTTCATCCGGACCGCGCCGCCCTGGACGCTGACGTGCCGCTCCGGCGAGGCGCCGACCAGGAAGCGGTCACCGGTCCAGAAGCAGTAGGTCCAGTACGCACCGCGCTCGTTCTCCAACAGCCGGCGCAGGACGGTGAGCACGGTGTCGGTGCCGGTGGTCGCGTCGAAGTCGGCCAGCTGTGCGCGGTAGTGGCGGCCGATGACGAGGTTCGCGCCTTCGCCGTTGCCGATCTCCTGGCCGATGATCTGCTCGACCGTGGCGGCGTACGTCGCGTCGTCGGTCTCGAACCCACCGCGGTCGGTGAAGTCGACCGGTACGTCGGGCAGCGCAGCGATGAGCTCGGCCAGCGGCACCTCGAGCTCGGTCTCGATGCCGACCACCGCCAGCGGCGTGCCGTCGTCGTGGACCTCGAACCCGCGCTCGGCGACCTGCCGGAACGGGACCGCCACCAGGGTGTCGAACCGGCGCCCCGGCTCCGGTGCGCCTTCGGGGACCGGGATGTCGGCGAGCCGCTCGGTGGGGACCAGCGGTCCTCCGACCAGGGTGACCGTCTCGCTGTCGCGCATCCGGATGACCGCCCAGGCCTCGTGCCCCGTCACCTGCTCGAGAGCGGCCCGGGCGTCCGGGAAGGCGGGGAGGTCGGTCGCGGTCATGGCCAGACGCTACCAACGCCGAACCCGCGGCCCTCCGGGGTTTTCCGCCCGCGAGACGAGCACAATCACCCCATGACCGATCGCACCCGCGTCCGCCGCCTCCCCGAGAAGGCGCGCACCGACGTCGCCGACCTGCACGCCGTCCTCGACGCCGCCCGGGTGGCGCACGTCGCGTTCGTCCACGACGGCACGTGTGTGAACGTGCCGGTGGCCTGCGCCCGGCGCGACGACCGGCTGCTGCTGCACGGATCGACCGGGAGCCGGCTGTTCCGGACGTTGGCCGCCGGCGCCGAGGTGTGCGCGACCGCCACGCTCCTGGACGGCATGGTGCTGGCGCGCTCGGCCTTCGAGTCCTCGATGCACTACCGCTCCGCGACGGTCTTCGGGACCACCGAGGAGGTGACGGACAAGAGCGACGCGCTGCGGGCGATGAGCGAGGCCTGGATGCCGGGTCGCTGGGACACCCTGCGCGCGCCGCACACCAAGGAGCTCGCGGCGACTATGGTGCTCGCGCTGCCCCTCGAGGAGTGGTCGGTGAAGATCAGCGCCGGCGAACCGGCCGACCCACCCGAGGACCTCGACGAACCGGTCTGGGCGGGCGTCCTGCCGATCACCACGGCCTACGGCGCGCCGCGACCGGCCGCGAACCTGGGCGAAGGCCGACCGGTCCCGGCGTACGTGCGTGACTGGGCCACGTGAGATCTGCGGCTCTCTGGGCACCGTGAGGACGTGGACGACGTACGACGGCTGCTGCAGCTGCAGCGCGAGGAGACCCGGGCGCGCCTGGCGAGCCTCACTGGCGACTACGACGCTGTCGTGCAGGCCTCGCGCAACGACAACGCCGACGACGAGCACGACCCCGAGGGCGCCACGATCGCGTTCGAGCGCTCGCAGATCGGCGCCCTGGTCCGACAGGTCCAGCAGCGGCTGGAGGAGATCGACGCTGCCTTCACGCGGCTCGATGCCGGCACCTACGGCACCTGCCAGACCTGCGGGCAACCGATCGGCGAGGCGCGGCTGCGGGCACGCCCGACCGCACGGACCTGTGTGCACTGCCCCGCGTGAGAGGCCCGCACGGTGATCCGACCGGCGGACCGGCATCGGTCCGATCTCACGTCCGCACCACCTCCACCGGCGGGAGCACGTTGTCCGCCGCCGTCGCGGGGACGAGGCTGGTGATCGTCTCGGGGATCGCGCCCACCTGGTGCACGCTGACCGCTCGGTCGATCGTGACGACCACGAACGACGCCTCGGCCGGCACCTCGCTCGGCAGCACGACGACGTGGTCCCCGGCCTCGAGACGGGTGTCGAGGACCTGGGCCGATCCGTCGGCCAGCTGGAGATCGGCGAACGAAGCCCAGTGCGCCACGATCCGGACCGGAGCCGGAGCGGGCAGCCGCAGGCGCAGGGACCGCTCGCCGATCTCGACCTCGCTCGCGTCCGCACCCGCGGACTCGACCTGGGCGGCGATCACCGCGGCGATGCCGACCATCCCCTGGAGGATGGTGAGGTCCGGGTTGAGCCGCAGTGCCTCGGTGCGCAGCTGCGCCTTCCGGTCCAGCGGCACCATCCCGCCGAAGACCAGCACGTCCAGCGCGCTCACGTCGTAGTCCTCGAGCACGTCGTCGAACTGGTTGGTCGCGTTCGCCTCGTACCCGCGCTCGCGCAGCAGCGCCACGGTCTCGAGCAGGACGCCCGGGCTCCGACCGACGACCAGCACCCGTCGCCGCTCCGGAACCGCAGCCGCCTCCTCGAAGGTGTTCTTGGTGGCCCAGGCGATGACCGCTGCCGCGGCCGCGAACACCGCCCCCGCACCGAGCGCGTGACGCAGACCCGAGGTGGTGGCCTCGGTG
>JBJMIO010000165.1:0-15046 GCA_045806765.1 Marmoricola sp. | reverse complement strand
GTGGGTCTCGGGAGAGACCTGGTGCGCCGGGGTGGTGTCGGGGACGTCGGTGGAGCCGGGCAGCTTGGCGCCGGGGTGCGCGTCGGTGAGCAGCCGCCGGATCAGCTGCTCGGTGCCGGCGTAGTCGCCCTCGCCGATCGCGACGTGGCGGACCTGGCCCTGGGCATCGACGAGGTACTCGGCGGGCCACGAGCTGTTGCCGTAGTTGTCCCAGGTTCCGTAGTCGTTGTCGAGTGCGACCGGGTAGGTGATGCCGAGGCGCTTCGCGCCGTCCTCGACGTTGGATCGGTCGTGCTCGAAGGCGTACTCGGGGGTGTGCACGCCGACGACCACCAGACCGTCGTCCTTGTACTTGGAGTACCAGGCCTCGACGTGCGGGATCGCGCGCTGGCAGTTGATGCAGGAGTAGGCCCAGAAGTCGACCAGGACGACCTTGCCCGCGAGCTGGGCCGCGGTCACCGGGTCGTCACCGGGGGTGTTGAACCAGCTGCTGATGCCGGCGAAGCGCGGGGCCGGGCCACAGTTCTGGAGGTCGGTGGTCGCGTCGTCGGCGCAGGTGCTGAGGTCCTCGCGCTGCTCGCTGCCGAGAGCGTCGCGGACGCGCTGGGTCGTGTGCGCGGCGTTGTCCAGCGCGGAGGTGTAGTCCGGGACGGCGCGCTGGATCGCGTCGGTGAGGTTGAAGGTCAGCGCCAGGGCCAGGCCGATGACCACGACGCCGGCGACGGTGCGGACGGTGCGCTGCCGGGTCCGGAAGGCACGGATGCGCTCGGCCATCCGCTGACCGGCCAGCGCGAAGGCGAGCAGCGGGATCGAGGTGCCGATCGCGAACGCGACGGTGAGCACGACCGTCTTCCAGCCGATGTGCCCGGTCGCGCCCGCCACGGTGATCGCTGCCAGCACCGGGCCGGCGCACGGGACGTAGACGGCGCCGAGAGCGAGGCCGAGCACGAAGCCGCGACGGTTGCCGCCGGTCCCGGCCGAGAGCCGGGAGAACGGTCGCTCGAGGACGCGCTCGACGGCCGGCACGATCATGCCGAGGCCGAGCAGCACCAGCACGACCAGTCCGGTCCAGCGGATCGCGTCGTCGGGGATCGGGAGGGCGCTGAGGATCAGCGCGCCCAGCAGCGTGAAGATGCTGAAGCTGACTGCCAGGCCGGCCACCACGAGGTACGGCGTGCGGTCGCGGCGGGGGTCCAGTGCGGGCTCGGTCGCGCCGTCGGTGGTGCCGGCAGCGCTGGTCGACATCAGCACGATCGGGAGCACCGGGAGGATGCACGGGGAGATGCCGGCGATCATGCCGCCGACCAGACCGATCAGGCCCAGGGTGATCACGCGTTCTCCTCGTCCTCGGTCTCGTTCGACTCTAGGCAGTTCGTCGCCGAGGACCCCAGGGATGGGCGGTCGCGTCACCGAACGGTAAGGATCGTCGTCCCTAGGATGGAGGCATGGCGGAACCGGGTCGCGACCTCCTCGTACCGCCGGGCCCAGGGCTGCCGTCGGGTGCCACCATCCCCGCCGGCGAGCTGACCGAGCGCTTCTCGCGCTCGCCCGGTCCGGGCGGCCAGTCGGTGAACACCAGCGACACCCGGGTCGAGCTGCTCTTCTCGCCGGGGGAGTCGACCGCGTTCACCGATGTGCAGCGCACCCGGATCCTGCGTGCGCTCGGGGACGCTCCGGTCTCGGTCACCGCCTCCGAGCACCGCTCGCAGCTGCGCAACCGCGCCGCCGCCCGGGAGCGGTTGGTGGCGATCCTGCGCGACGCGGTCGCGCCGCCGCCCCCGCCCCGACGCGCCACCAAGCCGTCCAAGGCCTCCCAGCGCAGGCGCGTGGAGGAGAAGAAGCAGCGCGGGCGGACCAAGGACCTGCGCGGACGTGTGCGGGACGAGTAGGGGAGCATGGGCGCATGACTGCTGAGCTGGGGTGGTACTCGGTCCGCTGCGTCTTCGGTTCCGAGGCCGAGAACGAGGACGAGACGACCTACGAGGAGCGGATCACGCTCTGGCAGGCGGCGAGCGCCGAGGACGCGATCGCGAAGGCCGAGGTCGAGGCAGTCGCGTACGCCGCCTCGATCGACGAGGTCGAGGTCCACTACCTCGGACTCGCGCAGTGCTTCCACCTCTTCGACGACCCGGCCGACGGTGCCGAGATCTTCTCGCTCATGCGTGACAGCGAACTCGAGCCCGACGACTACCTCGACACCTACTTCGACAACGGGACCGAGCGCACCAGCAACGAGGACTAGGCGACTGGCCCTTTCCGTCAGGACATGCTGGTCGGGGTGAGCACCACGACCGGCAGCGGCCGCGCGGTCTTCTTCTGGTACGCCGCGAACTGACCCTTGTTCGCCTTGTTGCAGATCGCGAACAGGCGCTCGTAGTCCGGGTGGTCCGGGCGCAGCACGGTCGCGACCGAGGCGTACTTGCGGATCCCGACCTGGACCTCGACGTGGTGGTGGGTCTCGAGGTTGAGCAACCACGCGGGCGGCAGGTCGTGCCCGCCGTTCGACGCGCAGACCAGGTAGCGGCCGGCGTCGCGCCCGTAGACCAGCGCGTTCGTCCGCGTCTTCCCGGACTTGCGGCCCGTCGTACGCAGCAGGAGCGTCGGCATCAGCAGCAGGCGGTGACCGACGAGACCGCCGCTGTGCTCGTAGACCGCCTGGTGTGCCTTGAGGAGCGAGACGAACGCCTTCGTCGAGAGCTTCATGGGGTCTATTCAAGTCGTTCGACGACCAAAAGCCCCCACTGAACCGTCCAAGATCCCCTGCTCAACGAGGTCGGAGGATGTCCTGGACGGCGAGGGAGCCGAAGACCATGGCGGTGCCGAGGGGGGCTCCGGGGCCGGGGTAGAAGGGGCCGAAGGCGTTGGCGGCCGAGTTGCTGGTCGCGTAAAGGCCCGCGATCGCCGAGCCGTCCTGGCGCAACGCGCGCCCCGCAGCATCCACCACGATCCCGCCCTTGGTGCCGAGGTCGGAGAGCACGATGCGGGCGGCGGTGAACGGACCCTGGGTCACGCCGACCAGCGCCTTGTTCGGGCCCTCGCCGCCGGCGAAGAAGGTGTCGTACTCGTCGCCACCGCGGCCGAAGTCCTCATCGACCCCCGTCTCGCAGAAGCCGTTGAAGCGCTCGACGGTGGCCACCAGGTGCGTCAGCCCGAGCTTCTCGGCGAGCTCCTCCAGGGTCTCGGCCTCGACCCAGGTACCGGCGGCGAGGTGGTCGGCCCGGTCGCCCTCGGGCATCGCGATCGCCGGCAGCGCGCCGCCCTCGCGGTGGTCGAAGACGAACCACGAGGGGATCCGCTCGGGCGCCTTGGCCATCTCCTTGCCGAACCGGTCGTAGGGCAGGCACTCGTTGGCGTACCGCTGGCCCGTGGAGTCCACGATCACGCCGCTGCGGAAGCCCAGGGTGAACGAGCCGTGCCCGTCCGGGTGCTCCAGTCCGGGGCAGAACCAGCCCTGGTCGAGCAGCGCGGTCGCCGCCCCGACCGCGACCGCGGCGGCGATCGGCTCACCGGCGTTGGTGCCGTCCGGTGCCATCGACCAGGCCGAGTCGCCGGGGACGCCGTGCTTCGAGCGCCACTCGGGGTTGTGCTCGAACCCGCCGGACGCGACGACGACGCCTCGGCTCGCGCCGAGGGTGAAGGCACCGTCGTCGTTCAGCCCGACGACCGCGACGACCCGGTCGTCCTCGTCGGTGCGCAGACCGGTCACGGCGTGCCCGGTCAGCACGGTGCCGCCGTCGCGGCTGAAGGCGAGCAGCAGGCGGGCGATCAGGGACTGCCCGCCGGAGAGGGTGTTCCGCCCGGGCAGACCGGCGCGGTCGAGCTCGACCGGCGGGCGCACCAGGGCCGCGACCTCCTCGGGCAGCTCGGTGCGCTTGATGTTGGAGGGCTGGATCGAGCGCCCCCACGGCACCCGTCCGGGCCCGTCGTAGTACTCGGGGAAGGGCAGCCACTCGAAGACGAAGGCGTCGTCCTCCTCCAGCTCGGCGACCAGCCGCGGCGCCTCGGCCAGGAACGCCTCGACCTTCGCCTCGTCGGGGTCGACCAGCAGCGCGCCGAGGAACGCGCGGGCCCCCTCGGTGGAGTCGGAGATGCTCGCACGCTGCTGGACCTGCGAGCCCGGCAGCCAGCACGCCCCGCCCGAGTACGCCGAGGTGCCACCGCAGTAGCCGGTCTTCTCGAGCACCACCGTGCGCAGCCCGTGCTTCTGCGCCAGGTACGCCGCGGTCAGCGCGCCGCCGCCGGAACCGACCACGATCACGTCGTACGCATCGCTCATGGGGTGGTGCCTCTCTCCAGGTAGCTGGTGATCGCCTCGGCCAGGCCCAGCCGGGCCTCCGCGGGATCGGTGTAGGTCGACAGGAACTGCTCGTTGTGGATGCCGCGCATCGCACCGGGCAGGAGGCTGCGCACCCGCGCGAGCCGGACCGGGTCGAGGTCGAAGCCGTCGAAGGCGTGCTCGACGACCTGGGTCCAGGCCTGGTCGAAGTGCGCGATGGCCGCGGCGGTGGCCGGGTAGGTCGCCTCGAGCTCCTCGCGGTGCCGGGGGAGCGCGAGCCGCAGGTGGTGGATCGCGCGGTTGGGGGTGCGGTCCATCGCGTTCCACAGCAGGTCCACGATCGCGTCCACCCGCGCGCCGAGGTCGCGCCCGTCCGGGAGCCGCGGCCGCATCGTCGCGGTGTCGACCAGGACGTGCTCCAGGACCGCGGCCCACAACCCGTCGACGTCGCCGAACTGGTGCTGCACGGTGCCCCAGGTGACCCCGGCCTCGCGTGCGACCAGGCTCGCGCTGACCGCCTCCGGCCCGCCGTCGGCCAGGCAGCGCAGCGCGGTGCTCAGCAAGACCTGGCGCGTCTCGAGGCCCCGCTTGTTCAGGCGGGTCCCCTTGGCCGAGAGGTGGGCGGTGGTCACCGGCGTGCTGCTCAGCCCAGGCCCAGGCGGGCGCCGTGCCGGCCGATGAAGGCGATGACCTCGTCGGCATCCTTGTCGGGCAGGCCCCAGATCAGCTCCGTGACGCCGGCGGCCGCCCACCCGGCGATGTCCTCGGGCGTCGGCTTCATCGTGACCAGCACCCGGATGTCCGGCGCGCCGTCGCGGCCGGCGTCGGCCCACGCCTGGTTGAGCAGGGCGCACTTGTCGGCGATGTCGATCTCGATCGGGGTGGTCATCCAGCCCTCGGCGTTCGCGGCGATCCAGGCGAACGTCTTCGGCCCGGCACCGGCGCCGATGATCACCGGGATCCGGCCCTGGGGCGGCTTCGGCCAGGCCCAGGACGCCCCGAACTTCACGAACTCGCCGTCGTAGGAGGCCTCGTCCTGGGTCCACAGCGCCCGCATCGCCTCGAGGTACTCCCGCAGGACCGTACGCCGCCTGGCCGCCGGCACGTGGTGGTCGGTGAGCTCGTCGGTGTTCCAGCCGAAGCCCGCCCCGATCGTCACCCGGCCACCGGAGAGGTGGTCCAGGGTCGCGATCGTCTTGGCCAGCGTGATCGGGTCGGACTCGACGGGGAGCGCGACCGCGGTGGAGAGGCGGATCCGCGTGGTGATCGCCGCCGCGGTCGCCAGCGAGACCCACGGGTCCAGGGTGCGCATGTAGCGGTCGTCGGGGAGGGTCTCGTCGCCGGTGCCCGGGTGGGCGGCGTCGCGCTTGACGGGGATGTGCGTGTGCTCGGGCACGTAGAGCGTGTCGAAGCCGGCGTCCTCGGCGGCCTTCGCGGCCTGGGCCGGGGTGATCCCGCGATCACTGGTGAACAGCACGATGCCGTTGCGCATGAGTCTCTCCTGATCCTCCCGCCGGGCGCGGGGTCCGGAGAATCATAGAGGACTCAATGAGAAATGGAAGTGACCTCGCGGAGGAATCCGGACGCCGCCTCCAGGGCCTCCTGCGCCGCCGGGGTGCCGAGCCAGAACTGGAATTGGTGGTGGCACGGCTCGGACTCCGTCCCGGCCCGGTGCTCGACGACCCGTACGCCGGCCCGGCGCAGCGCCTGCGCCATCGGAGGTGTCTGGCGCCGGGTCAGCGGATCCTGCTCGCCGGCGCCGAGGAAGGTCGGCGGGAAGGCGGGAGTGACGTGGTCGGTCACCGTCATCCGGGCGCACGTCGTGCCGGACTGCCAGGACCGGGTGCGCGCCAGCGACCACATCGCGCTCTCGAGGGCCGCCTCGAACATCCGGTTCGAGTCGTCCAGGCCGGAGGGCTCGAAGATCCCGCAGAAGAACACAGCGCCGCACAGACGGCCGGTGCCGACCGCGGCCGGCTCAGCAGTGAGCTCCGCGGCCAGCTCTGCTGCTACCTGGGCCCCGGCGGAGTCACCGGCCAGCACGACCCGGGCCGGATCGATGCCCAGCTCCTCGGCGTGCGCGACCAGGTGCTCGAGAGCGGCGCGGACGTGGTCGAGCTGGACGGGGTGGGGGTGCCGCGGTGCGAGCGGGTAGTTCACCGCGGCGCCGGCGACCCCGGCGCGCACGGCGAGGTGCTCGAGGTAGGGCACCACGTCCGACTTGTCACCGAAGTGCCAGCCGCCGCCGTGCACCCAGAGGACCAGCGGGTGCGGACCGGGGCCCGGTGGCAGGACCAGGTCGAAGCGGTCCGAGGGGCCGGGACCGTAGGACAGGTCGGTACGCACGCCGCGTCCGCCCTCGGGCAGGTGCGCGCGCAGGTCGGAGGCGACGATCGCGGTGCCCGGGGCCGAGGAGAGCCGGAACAGCCGCAGGGTGATCGACGGTGGGCACCAGCGCTGCGGCCGCAGCCGTGCGAGCACGCGGACCGCGTAGGAGGCGATCGCGGCGGCGACCAGCCGGGCGGCACGGCGTACGAGGCTCACCCGTGCAGGGTGTCACGCCCGCGCGCGAGCGGGCGAGGCGACGGCCTGGCTCAGTGGCGGCCGAAGTCAGCGGTCGCCCAGACGGCGCCACCGCCGTACCGCACGCCGTACCCGATGTCGCGCAGGGCGCAGTTCTGGATGTTCGCGCGGTGCGGGGCGCTGTGCATCCACATCGAGAACATCGTGGCCGGCGTCTGGCCGCCGCCCCAGGCGATGTTCTCGGCCAGGGCCCGCCACGGGGTGTAGCCCGCGCGCACGATCCGGCTCGCCAGGCCCGCCTCGCGGGGGACCTGGTGGGAGAACGACCCGGTCGCGATCATCCGGTCGGTGTGACGGCGCGCGGCGCTGATCAGCGCGAGGTTGGTCCGCAGCGCCCGGCAACCGACCTTCGCGCGGCGCGCGTTGGTCAGGGCGATCAACCGGGTCTCGAACTGGGCCGTGGACAGCGCTGCGGTACGGGCACCCGGAGCGGTCCCCGACGTAGCGGCGGACGAGCCCGGAGCAGTGCCTCCGGCGACGGCAGCATGGGGCGCGCTGGCCAGACCTGCGAGCAGCAGGCCGGTGAGCAGCACCGACAGACGACGCGACATGGGCCAACTGTGAGGGTTGTCCGGGTCTGTTCGCAGGAAAATTCGGATATTTCACAATTCGGGCACTGAAGGGTGCCGGAATTCCTGGGAAGACCGGCACCTCGACCGACGCGCGGGAACGCGTGGTCACACCTTCTTGCCGGTCGCCTTTGCCTTGAGCTGCTCGCTGGCCAGGGCGATCCGGCTCGGCGTCGGGTCGGCGACGATGTCGGTCAGACCGGGCACCGAGTTGGTGGTGGTGACCTCGGCGGCAGCGCTCGGGGCGCAGTCGGCCGGGCCGCTCGGGGTGCCGCGCTGCGGACCGCTCTCGACGGTCGGCATCGAGTTCGGCGGCACCGGGTAGGGCCGGAACTCCTGCGAGGCGAAGAACGTCCCGGCGATGATGTCGAGGCCCAAGCGGGTCTCCTGCATCGTCATCGCGAAGGTGCGCTCCTGCCGCGGCACGATGTTCGGGGGAGTCGGGTCGACCGCCGAGGCGAAGTCGAAGGCCGTGGTCATGTCACCGACGGTGGCGCGGCGCCAGGCGCTCAGGTTCGGCACCTCCACGCCGTACCGGGTCTCGACCAGGCGCAGCTGCGAGGTGTGGTCGAAGGTGTCGCCGGCGACCAGGCCACCGCGCGAGTACGGCGAGATGACCATGCCCGGCACGCGGAAGCCGAGGCCGATCGGGCCGGCGATGCCCGCCGAGCTCTTCACGCTCGAGAGCGGTGCCTTGGTCACGTACTCGCCCGGGGTCCCCGGAGGAGCGGTCGGCGGCGGGACGTGGTCGAAGAAGCCGCCGTTCTCGTCGTAGCTGATGATCAGCGCCGTCTTCTCCCAGACCGCAGGGTTGGAGGTCAGGATGTCGAGCACCTTCAGGATGCCGGCGGCGCCGAACGAGGGCGGCAGGGCTGGGTGCTCGCAGGCCAGCAGGTCCGGGATGATCCAGGAGACCTTCGGCAGCTTGTTGTTCTTCACGTCCGAGGCGAAGTTCACCGGGTAGATCGGGGCGAGCCCCTTCTGGTACAGCGGGCTCAGCGGGTTCTGGAACTTCTTGAACGCCCCGAGCATGCCGGAGAGGACCGAGCCGGAGACCACCGGCGCCTGCTGGCTGGTGTACACCTTCCACGAGACGCCGGCCTCCTGGAGGCGCTCGGGGTAGGTCTCCCAGGAGTACTTGTTCATCGGGACCAGCGTCGGGGTCTCCAGCAGCGGACCACCGTGGGTGCCCTCGGGGTCGATCGTGCCGGAGATCCAGTAGAGCCGGTTCGGGTCGGTCGGACCGAGCACCGAGCAGAAGTAGCGGTCGCAGACCGTGAAGGCGTCGGCCAGCGCGAAGTGCACCGGGATGTCCTCGCGCTTGTAGTAGCCCATCGTGGCCGGGCCGTTGGCGACGCCGTCGTTGGCCACGTGCACCTTGACCCACTGGTCCATCGCACCGTTGTTCCACGCCTGGTGCTGGGGGCCCCAGGCGTGCGTCGGGTCGTTGATCGCCTCGCCGTCCAGGGTCGCGCCGTGGGTGGTGTCGAGGCGGAACGGCATCACCGCCGAGTTCGGGTCCGCCGTCTTGGTCGCGACGTTGTAGCCCTTCTGCGCGAAGATGCCCGGCAGCGCGCCCGGGTCGTTGAAGCCCCGCACGCCGGACATGGTGCCGAAGTAGTGGTCGAAGGACCGGTTCTCCTGCATCAGGAAGACGAAGTGCTCGATGTCCGAGAGCGAGCCGGTGCCGCAGGGGTCGGCGGCGAACGCGCGCTCGATGACCGGGCCGGCCATCGAGTTCAGCGCCGCGACACCTCCTGCGGTGGCGGCGAGCTTGGTGAAGTCGCGACGCGTCATGCCGTCGAACAGAGCCATCGGGTACTCCTGACTGCGGGAGGGTTGCGCGGCCGGGAGAGGCAGCGACACAGCAGATCAATCTGACGTGAACAATCCGGCGGACGCAACGGAAACGCCGAATGAACTACGGCGCGACTGGACCAGTTGCGAGAACGCTCGGGACCGCTCAGCCGAGCGCGGTGAGCAGGTCCGCGGTCAGCCGCACGACGCGGTCGTCGGTGCCCGTGTCCGGGGTGAACCCGAGCCGGGCCACCACCAGGTGGTGCGAGGGCACCACGACGATCCACTGGCCGTCGTGACCCTCGGCGAAGTAGGTGTCGCCGGGCAGGTCCTTCTCCACCAGCGACCCGTCGGCCTGGGTGTTGGACCACCAACCCGAGGCGTAGCCCTTCTCCTCGGACTTCTTCACCGCTACGGCTTTGGTGGAGTCCGCCATCCAGCCGATCGGGAGCAGGTGCTTGCCTGCCCAGTGGCCGTCGTCGAGCGCGAACTGCCCGAGCGCCGCCCAGTCGCGCGGGGTCGCCCAGCCGTACGAGCTGCACACCGGGGTCCCGCTCGCGTCCGGCTCCAGGACGAAGCTGGAGAGACCCAGCGGCGCGAAAAGCTCGCGACGCGGGAAGTCCGCGCCGCCGCGCCCCTTCGCCAGGATCGAGCACAGCAGGGTGGTGCTGCCGCTCGAGTACTGCAGGTAGGTGCCGGAGGCGTGGTCGAGCTTCTGCGCGGCGACGTACCTGGCCATGTCCGGTTCGAGGTAGAGCATCCGGGTGATCGGGGTGCCGAGGGAGTAGGTCTCGTCCCAGTGCAGGCCGCTGGTCATCTGGAGCAGCTGGCGGATCGTGATCCGCGACCTGGCGTCCTTCCACTCCGGGCGCAGGTGGTCGTCCTCGAGGCTGACCTGGTGCTGGGCCACGAGGCGGCCGACGAGCAGGTTGGTGAGGCTCTTGGTCATCGACCAGCCCAGCTGCGGGGTGCTGGCGGTGAAACCGTGCGCGTAGCGCTCGGCGACCAGGCGCCCGTCCTTGAGCACGACGACGCCGCGGGTGCCGAGGTCCTTGCGTGCCTTCGACGGCAGGTCGTCGCCGAAGGCACGGTCCAGCGCCGAGCCGACCGAGGCCGGTACGTCGGTCGCGACGGGCGCCGAGGTGTACGGGTTGCCCGCCGAGGTGACCGTGGTCGCCGGCGGCAGGTCCGGGCGGTGCTCGGCCAGCGTGCAGCCGTAGCCCGGCGTGGACCAGGCCCGCTTGCGCGCGAGCACGCCGAGGATGCTCGCCCGTGCTCCGGAGTCCTCCGTGCTGGTCCGCAGCAGCGGGACCAGCGGGTTGGATGGCAGGTCGTCGCCGGCGTCGTCGCGGTGCGCGATCGCGTCCAGCGCGCAGGCGTTGTGGGCGGCGTACCCGGTCCCGGTGAGCAGGAGCGGGCGCTCGTAGAAGTACCCACCCACGACGACCACCAGCACGACCACGACGACGCCGAGGATGACCTTGCGGGAACGTCGCACGGCAGCAGGCTACGCGAGGCGTCCGGTATGTCCGGGTACCGACGCGGCGTCACGATGTTCCGTCGCTCGTCACGCCTCCTGGGTGAACCACCCAACCGACCGAGGAGGAAACCATGCCCAGCGCGAACAGGATCACGACCCCGATCGGCGTCGACATCGACGCCCTCGAGGGCCGCTACGCACCCCTGGAGGACTACACGGTCTCGTTCGAGACCTTCAAGGAGGACGCCGACCCGGCGCCGTTCTTCGTCGGCCTGCCCGATGACCGCTGCCAGTGCGCGCACTGGGGCTTCGTCACCAGCGGGCAGCTGACCTTCCGCTACGCCGACCACGAGGAGACCTACGTCGAGGGCGACGCGTACTTCGCGCCCGCCGGTCACCTGCCGGTGGTCACCGCAGGCACGAGCACCGTCGAGTTCAGCCTCACCCCCGAGCTCGAGGCGACGATGGCCGTGGTCGGCGCCAACCTTGAGAAGGCGGGGATGGCGTCATGAGCGCGACCGTGACGACGACCCCGGACTCCACCACTGCGGTCGCCGCGTTCGTCCGCTTCCTGGAGACCAACGTGCCTCCCGAGGGCCTCTTCGCACCCGACGTCTTCGGCGACATCAGCCTGCCGACCTGGCGTCTGCAGGCTGAGTCCGCCGAGGAGCTGGTCGCCATCCGCGTGGGCGGTCACCCGATCGTCGGGACGGTGCACGTGACCCGGGTCGAGCCGACCCCCCGCGGCTTCACGATGGAGTTCCACGAACGGTGGGAGGACGGTGGGCAGCAGTGGTACTGCCGGGAGATGGCCCGGGCGGACGTCGTCGGGTCCACCATCGTCGAGCTCGCCATCTACTGCACGGGGGACTGGGACGAGGCGTGCGTGAGCCAGCACGCCTCCGCGGTCCGGCTCGCGCGACCCTGACGCCGCCGTCACCGCGGTCCTAGGATGAAGTGTGCGGACTGAGTCGTCGGCGTCCAGCGCCGATCCCGTCCTCGGGCTCCTCGCCGAGGCCGACGCCGAGCGAGCGGCCGGGCGGGGTGCGGAGGCTGCCCGGCTCTACGGCCGGGCGGTCTCCGCCGCGCGCGAGGCCGACGACCTGACCAGCTGGACCCGCGCGGCGCTCGGTGCGGCATCGGTGCACGCCTTCGGCACCGAGCCGGGGGGCGTGCCGGCGATGCTGTACGACGTCCTCGCCCGCACCGTCGATGACGCCACCCGGGCCCGGGTGGCCGCGGCACTCGCACGATGCTGGGTCTACGCGTCCGAGTCGGGGCGGGCGACGCAGTTCGCCGAGGAGGCTGTGCACCGCGCGCACCTCAGCGGCGACCCAGCAGTGCTCGCCGACGCGCTCGACGCGTCCCTGGCCGTGCACTGGGGGCCTGACGACCTCGACGTGCGGCGGGACCTGGTACGCAGTCTCGACGAGGTTGCCGCCCACGTCACCGACCCCGACGCCCGGCTCCAAGCACACCTGTGGGCCCTGCACGTGGCGTGCGAGTCGCTGGACCTCGCCTCGGTGCACCGGCAGATGCGGGCGCTCGAGCTGCTCGGCGACGAGTCGCCGCGTGCGCTGTTCTTCGCGGCCTCCCGCCGCGCCATGCTCGACCTGCTGCGCGGGCGGACCGATACCTCGCCGCACCTGCTCTCCGTCGCGAGCCGGGCAGCCGAGGAGTCGTTCCTGGCCGATGCCTGGATGGTGGCAGCCTGCGTCGAGGCCTACGTCCTGGTGCAGGAGGGCCGCGCCGACCTGGTCGGCGCGATGGCGGTGCGCGCCGAGGAGTTCGCGCTCGCCGAGGGCGTCGCCGTCGTGCAGGCAGAGGCCGGTTTCCTGTGGGTCGCCGCTGGGGAGGCCGACCGGGTCCGGGCGTTGCTGGGAAACTTCCACGGGCGGGTCATCGAGGAGCTGCCGAGCGACGTGAACTGGTTGCTCACGATGCAGCTCCTGCTGGAGATGGCGTTGTACGTCGACGACGAACCGATGATCCGGACCCTGTCCGAGCGGCTTGCGCCGTACGAGGACCGCGCCGTGATGAACGCCGGTGCCGTGATGTTCCACGGCACCACCGACGACACCTTGTCCCGGGCCGCAGCTCGTCTGGGCGACACTGTCCGTGCGGGCGAGCTGCGCGCCCGCGCGCTGGCGACCTACGAGCGGATCGGCGCCCAGTGGTGGCGACGTCGGCTGGAGGCGGCCGGGACGCCCCCGCCGAGTGTGCCGGCGCCCGGACAGGTGCACCTGCACCCGACCGCCGGTTCGCTCTGGATGGTCGGCGCCGCCGTGCCGACCCCGGCGCTGCGCGGCTTCACCTACCTGCGCGAGCTCCTGCGCCACCCCGGACGCACGGTCCCCGTCCTCGACCTGGTCGGTGCCGGGGGCCCCGTGGTGGCCGAGTCCGGGCTCGGCGAGACCGTCGACCGGCGCGCGCTCCAGGCCTACCGCGACCGGCTGGCCGATCTGGAGGAGGAGATCGCCGAGGCCGAGGGCTGGTCCGACCCCGATCGTCTGAGCGCTGCGCGTGAGGAGCGCGACGCGCTGCTCGAGGAGGTCGGGCGTGCCACCGGGATCGGCGGCCGGGCCCGCACCACGGGGTCGAGCCAGGAGCGCGCCCGGGTCGCGGTGCGCAAGGCGATCGCCACGGCGATCGCCAGGATCGGTGAGGTCGACCCGGCCCTCGGGCTGCACCTGCGCAACAGCGTGCAGACCGGGCTGCTGTGCAGCTACGAGCCCGAGCCGGGATCGGCCCCGGTCTGGGTGCTCGACTGAGGCCGGCCGAGGGCGCGACCGGCTGAGCTAGCTGCAGACCGCGCCCGCAGGCGAGAACGGCTGCGCGCGCTGGTCGTCGTCGCGGAGGTAGATGTCGTGCCCGCAGACCACCCCGACCACCCGGTAGCGCGACTCCAGCGTGGTGAGCACGCCGAGGTGTCGCAGCCGGGCGCGGGTGCGCGCGTCGCGGACCACGAACCAGTCCGGTGCGGCCGGTCCGGCGATGACGCGGTCCAGCACGTCGAGGTGCGGGTCGCGCACGCGTGCCGGCAGGCTCCAGAGGTAGGGGTAGGGCGAGGACATGTGCGCCGCGAGCAGCATGTTCGGGTCGCCGAAGGCCGTGACGATGGTGTCGCCCGGTGCGGCCACCTTCGCGATCGCCTGGCCCACGATGTAGCCGGGGGTCGGGGTGGGGTTGAACATCACCGCGATCGCTGCCACCACGCCCGAGAGCGCGACGAGGGCCGCGACCGGCCGGACCACCTTGGGTGCCGCGGACGCGAGAGCGCCGGTGGCGATCACCACCGCGGGGACGGTCTCGAGCAGGTAGTGCAGCCAGTAGCTGCCGCCGGCGAGGACCGAGAACGTGCCGTAGGCCAGCAGCGCGGCGAGCCCGGCGAGGACGACCACGTCCTTGCCGCGGCGCACCGCGAAGGCGGCGAACGCGACCAGCAGCACCGGCACCAGGCTGCCCGCGAAGGCGCGGACCAGACCGCTGAGCCGGGCACCGCTCTCGGCGCGGGCGTCCTCGGCGATCACGGCCCCGGCCTTCACGCGGAACGGGTAGGTCGCCTCGTAGACCTGGTACGGCGAAGTGCCGTGCGCCAGGGCCCAGAGCATCACGACCGCGTAGGAGACGACGGCTCCGACGGCGGCGTACGAGATCAGCGAGACGAGCCGGCGACCCGTCAGCTGACCCGTGCGCCAGCCGACCAGCCAGGCAGCGGCCGCGAAGATGGCGACGTCGGCGATGTTCTGCTTGGTGAGCACGGCGAGCACCGCGGCCGCACCGGCGCCGACCGCCGCGCCACGGCTGATCGCGTTGTCCTCCGCGTGCACCGCCTCCACCGCGAGGCGGATGCCGAGCGAGACGAAGACCAGGGCGAACAGCTCGCCGTTGACGTCCACCGCCCCGTAGAGCGGGCTGACCAGCAGGGCGCCGGCGACGACGGCGGCCCAGGCGGCCGGGCGCTCGCCGTACAGCCGGCGCACGGTGGAGTGCAGGAACCACAGCGTGAGCACCGCGGCGAGGATCCCGAGCAGGCGCAGGGCGAGGAGACCGCCGAGGACGTGAGCGAGGCCGAAGATCGTGATCAGCACCGGTGGCCTGTCCACCCAGTAGTGCCCGTAGAGCGTGGTGCCGCCGGAGTGCCACTGCGAGGCGACGACCAGGAAGCCGCCCTCGTCGGGCGCGGCCCCGCTGCGCATCTCCAACAGCCGGATCACGACCACCGCCACGAGGGTCGTCCAGAGCACCCACGGACGGGATCGAGCGGCGGCCACGCTCACAACCTAGAGGTCCGGGCTGAACTTGGCCTGAACCTCCCGCCGTGCGGGACGGGCGGCTCGC
>JBJMIO010000164.1:0-9541 GCA_045806765.1 Marmoricola sp. | reverse complement strand
GTGTGGCTCAACGGCTCCCTGATGGATGACCCGACGCAGCCGGCGGTACGTGTCGACGACCACGGGCTGACCGTCGGCGACGGTGTCTTCGAGGCCGTCAAGATCGTCGCCTGGCAGCCTTTCGCGCTAACCATGCCCCGCTACATGCTGATCGCCTAAGCCGCGGGCCGCGGCCTGCCTGCGCCTGATGCCGGGCAGATCCGCGAGGGTGTCGCGGCGGTGATCGAGGGGCAGGACTTGCCCCTCGGCCGGCTCCGGATCACCTGGACCGCCGGCCCGGCGCCGATGGGCTCGGGACGCGGGGGAGGGCCATCCACGCTGGTGGTGGCTGCCGGGCCGATGGACCCCGCGCCGGCCTCCACGAGCGCCGTACGGGTCCCGTGGCCGCGCAACGAGCGCAGTGCGGTCGCCGGGCTCAAGACGACGTCGTACGCCGAGAACGTCGTCGCGCTCGCCCACGCCCGTGAGCGCGGCGCGACCGAGGCGATCTTTGCCAACACCCTGGGCAACGTGTGCGAGGGCACCGGCTCGAACCTCTGCTACGTCATCGACGGAGAGGCGCGCACTCCCACGCTGTCCTCGGGCTGCCTGGCCGGCGTCACGCGCGCCCTGGTGGTCCAGTGGTGCGGCGTGGTCGAGGTGGACGAGCCGATCACGGTGCTCGACCGTGCTGACGAGGTCTTCCTGGTCTCCACGACCCGCGACGTCCAGCCGGTGCACCGGCTCGACGACCGCGACCTGCCGGCACCGGGCCCGGTCACCCTCGAGGCGATCCGGATGTGGAAGACGCATGAGGCCGAGAGCGTCGATCCCTGATCTGCCGAGGTGCTGGACGTGCCGAACGTGCCGAGCGGCGGTGCTCAGGCGCTGAGGAGCTCGGTCAGCTCGTCGTCGAAGTCGACCAGGTCGGCCTCGGTACCCGGCGGCACGGCGGCGACCATCTGGTGGATGAAGCCGGAGAGCTGGCGCGAGCTGACCTGGATCAGGACCTCACCGCTGGGGGAGTTGAGCTCGAGGATCACCACGGCGTTGCCGCTGGCGCTCAGGCACGGCCACACGTGGACGTCGCCGTCACCGGTGGGCTCGTAGAAGCCCTCGATCAGAAGGTCTCGCGCGAAGGTCCACCGCACCGGGACCGGCTCACCCTTGAACAGGATGCTGACGGCGTACGGGTCGGTCGCGTCGAACTGGAACGAAGCTGCGAGCGGCGTCGACGTTCCCTCGGTGTCGACGAACTCCATCTCCATGGCCTCGGTGATGACCGGGGTCGCCCCCTGGATGAGTTTCAGGTCCTTCTGCATCGGTCTTGCCTCTTTCAGATGGTCACGTCATGTGGAGCAAGCCCTCCCGCAAGCTCCCTGCGCGACTCCCAGAGGTTGTGTCACCGGTCACGTCCCTGGCAAGTCAAACCGGTCCTTTAGGGACCAAAACGGGGCGGTGGTCTACCAGATCTGCGCCACTGGTCTACTTCGACCCCCGATTGGACTAGACCGCACCAAGGTGTTCAACAGTGTTCTTCAGGGGCCGCCGAACAGCCGCGCGACGACGTGGATCCGAGGCTCGCGGGACCGATGTGAACGTTGCGCGGTCGATGGGCTAATGTTCTCCGCGCACCACAGCCGGGCGATTGGCGCAGTGGTAGCGCGCTTCGTTCACACCGAAGAGGTCACTGGTTCGAACCCAGTATCGCCCACGTCGAGAAGGCCGCCCCGCGGGGCGGCCTTCCACGTTTTCAGTCGGGAGATGCCGAGGAGGCACGGCGCCCGGTAGGCCCAGACGCCCCACCACGAGAGCTGTCCCGATCGCCCCGGTGGGCGTGGCGTACATGAACACCGACCGTGATCCGCCGAGGACCGACCACGTCGCCAGGACGCAGTACGTCGGTCAGTCGGTCAGGCGCGGGAGTCCCTGGGTGATCGCCTTGGTCAGCGTCTTGGCGATCATCCCCGAGGTACCGGGGATCTTGGAGTCGAAGCCGATCGTGTAGACCAGCCGGGTGCCGCCCTCCGCGGTCGGGCTGAGCTCCTGGCGCCCCCAGTGGCCACGCAGCACGCCGCCCCGGGAGATCCGGTACTCGATCAGCGAGTTCGGCTCGGCCTTGGTGGTGGTCTCCTCGAACGCCGGCAGCGGGCCGATCTTGACCTGGCGAACCGAGCCCGCGCCGTTGCGCGAGGTGTCGCCGTCCTTGACGCGGGTGATCTTCGCGTCGAAGACCGGGCCGAGGTTCTCGTGCTCGGCGAGCTTCTCGAAGACGGTCTGGGGGTCGGAGGAGAAGACGTGGACGACGCGGACGCGCTCGGGAGTGGCCATGGGCGGATCCTAGGAGCAAAGGGAGGCTGCGCCCAGGCCCTAGGCTGGCGCGATGGGACCATCCGTGCGCCTTCCGTGGAACCGCCGCGAGAGGCCGGAACAGGCAGCGCCTCCGGCGGATCCGCACGAGGAGTTCAAGCGGGGTCAGGTGGACAAGGCGGTGCGCGAGCCGTTCGGGCCCGAGTTCGGGCACGACCTCGAGGCGCGGTTCCTGCACGGTTACCTGAAGCAGGGCGACGTGGTGCTCGACGTCGGCGCCAACGTCGGTCAGTACGCCGCGGTCATCGAGGACGCCGTCGGGCCGGAGACGCTCACCCTGCTCGAGCCGCTGCCCGGCATCGCGAAGCTCCTGCGCAAGCGGTTCCCGCAGGCCCGCGTGGAGAACGTCGCCGCATCCGACGTCGCCGGTACCGCGACGATCCGCGTCCCGAACATCGAGGGACGCGAGTACACCACCCGCGCGACGCTCAACGACCACGCCGAACCCGGGCAGAGCGGTACTCGCGAGGTCGAGATCCTCACCGAACCGCTCGACTCGGTGGTGGAACGGCTCGGACTCGACCGCGTCGACCTGGTCAAGGTCGACGTGGAGGGTCACGAGCCCGAGGTCATCCGCGGTGCCCGCGCGACCCTGTCGTCACCTGAGGTGTTGCTGCTGATCGAGATCGAGGCGCGCCACCACGACTTCCCGATCACCGAGGTGTTCGACCAGATCGTCGCACTCGGCCTGGTCGGCTACATCTTCGACACCGCGACCCTGGAGGTGATGCCGGTCGGGGAGTTCTGCGTCGAGGCGCACCAGGACCTCGAGGCCCTCATCGCCCGCAGGTTCGTTCGTTACCTCAACAACTTCTGGTTCGTGCCGCCGGCACGCGAGGCCGCCTTCCTGGCGGCGGCCGAGGAGTTCCTGTCCGGCTTGCGTCACGGCTGAAGTACTAGAACACGTTCCACTTTGGGTCTAGCCTCGACCCATGATCCCCACCGTCGTCTGGGGCACCGGCAACGTCGGGCGCCTCGCGATCCGCGCCGTCGACGCGCACCCGGCGCTCGAGCTCGTCGGCGTCGTCGTGCACGACCCGGCGAAGGTCGGACGCGACGCGGGGGACCTGGCCGGGATGGCGCGCAGCCTGGGGGTGGCGGCCACCGACGACGCGGACGCCGTGCTCGCGGCCGGTCCTCGCGCCGTCGTGTACGCCGCCTCGGGCGACGTACGACCTTCGGAGTCGCTGGCCGACGTCGTCGCCGCGATCTCCGCCGGTGCCGTGGTCGTCACGCCTGCCCTCTACGCCCTCTACGACCAACGCAACGCTCCCGCCGAGGTGCGCGACCCGGTCGCCGCGGCCGTCGCCTCCGGCGGGGGTTCGCTCTTCGCCTCGGGCGTCGACCCGGGTTGGGGCAACGACGTCCTGCCGGTGCTGATCAGCGGGCTCGGCATTGAGGTCGAGGCGATCCGCTGCCAGGAGATCTTCGACTACACCACCTACGACCAGGAGGACTCGGTCCGCTTCCTGATCGGCATGGGGCAGCCGATGGAGTACGACGCCCCGATGATCGCGGCGACCGTTCCCACGATGGTCTGGGGAGGCCAGGTCCGGATGATCGCGCGCGCCCTCGGCGTCGAGCTGGAGGACATCCGCGAGCACGTGGAGCGCCGCCCGCTGGAGCAGACCGTCCACACCGAGGCGATGGGCACCTTCGAAGCCGGCACCCAGGGTGCCATCCGCTTCGAGGTGCAGGGGTTCGTGGACGGTGAGCCCCGCATCGTCGTCGAGCACGTGACCCGGATCCACGCCTCGTGCGCTCCGGAGTGGCCGGTCCCGCCGACCGGCGACGGCGCCCACCGGGTGATCATCGAGGGCGAACCGCGGATCGAGGTCAGCATCGAGGCGACCGACGCCAAGGGCAACCGCGCCGAGGGCGGCAACGCCACGGCGGTCGGGCGCCTGGTCGGCGCGATCGACTGGCTGGTCGCGGCCGAACCCGGTCTCTACGACGCACTGGACATCCCGCTGCGACCCGCAGTCGGCAAGCTCGGACAACGAACGACGGCATGAGGAGCGCGACATGAGGATCGACATCCCCGAGGGCAAGGACCCGATCAGCTACGTCTGGGGCGAGATGGTGCCCGGGATCGGTGTCGCGGCGTCCAAGTTCGCGATGGCCGTCTACGAGCACAGCACGCTGGGACTGCGCGAGTTCGAGGCGGCGCGCCTGACGATCGCCCAGGTCAACGGGTGCCTGTTCTGCCTCGACTGGCGCACCGAGCGCGACGGCGAGAAGGTCGAAGAGGAGTTCGCCGAGGCAGTGACCAATTTCGCGACGACCGACCGGTTCGACGACCGCACCCGGCTGGCCGCCGAGTTCGCGCTGCTCTACGCCACCGACCACCACGCGATCGACGACGGGTTCTGGGACCGGATGTTCGAGCACTACACGCAGGCAGAGACCGTCGAGCTGAGCATGTGCATCGGCTCGTGGATGGGCTTCGGCCGGCTCAACCGGATCTACGGGCTGGACGCGGCCTGCGTGCTTCCCTCGCACCACTGACGGTGCGCCAGGGCTCGAGCAGGAGCCGGCAGGCGCGGCGTACGTCCTCGACGGCTTCCTCGGCCGCCATCTCGCCCGCGGCCGCCCAGGTCAGCACGCCGTAGGTGCACTGCTCGACGAGGCGGGCCAGCCGCAGGTCGGACGCCGTCGGCTCGGTGATCCCGGCGACCTGGAGGATCCGGTCGCGCATGGTGGTGTCGTGCTCGGCGCTCGGTCCGGAGCGCACCGCGTTGACGGCGCTGATCATCGCGCGGGCCAGCAGCGGGTGCCGCAGCATCGTGCGGCACGCCGAGCCCATCAGGTCGGCGACCGCCTCGGCAGGGTCCGAGGAGGTCGGGCTCGAGCGCCGACCCAGCGCGGCGACGTTGCGCGAGAGCACTCCCGCGAACAGGTGGTGCTTGGAGGGGTAGTAGCGGTACAGCGTGCCGAGCGCGATCCCGGCCTCGGCCGCGACCTGCTGCATCTGCACGTGCTCCATCCCGTGCTCAGCGCACAACCGTGCGGCCGCCTCCAGCGCGCGGTCGCAGCGCTCCTGCTGGACTGGTGTGGTCGGCAGGGCGGGCGCGCGGAGCTCAGCGATCCGCGGCACCGTGGTCGAGTCCCATCAGCTTGGAGATGAACTGGTGCGCACCGAGCACGACCTTCGCGCGGTCGGGGTGGGTGCGCATCGCGAGGTACTCCTCGTTGCCGGCCGCGATGTGCACGGGCCCGTCGGCCAGGTGCGCGAGTCCCTCGCGGGCGACGTCGGCGGGCTCGGCCACCTTCATCCCGGGCACCTCGAAGTCCAGGCCGACACGTTCCATCGCCGGGGTCCTCGTCACGCCGAGGACCAGCTCGAGGACGTCGACGCCGTGGTCGCGCAGCTCGAGCCACAGGCTCTCGGCGAAGATCCGGCTGAACGCCTTCACCCCGCCGTAGACCGTGTGGTGGGTCGAGCCCATGTAGGAGGCCATCGACCCGACGAGCACGATGCCGCCACGACCGCGCCCGCGCATCGCCGCGCCGTAGTGGTGGACCAGGGCGAGAGGCGCGGTGATGTTGAGCGTGATCACCTGCCCGAAGGAGTCCAGGTCGCCGTCGAGGAACTCCGCGCTGTGCGTGTTCGCACCGGCGTTCAGGATCAGCAGTCCGACCTCGAGGTCCGCCGTCCTCGCAAGGACCTGCGGCACGGCGTCGACCTGCGTCAGGTCCACCGCGAGCGTGCGTACGTCGGCGCCGAGCGCCCGGCACGCTGCTGCGGTCTCCTCGAGAGGTCCGGGCTTGCGGGCCAGCAGGACGAGGTCGAACCCGTCCGCGGCGAGCTGGGTGGCGAACTCGGCCCCGACGCCCTCGGAGCCGCCGACGACCAGGGCCCAGGGTCCGTACCTCGTGCGATCGACCATGGAGGCACCCTTCCAGATTATTGGAATTCATTCTAGTGTTCCGGTCATGGACGACGAACGCCTCCGGGCTCTCGAAGCACGCCTGGCCCTGCTCGAGGACGAGCGGGCGATCAGCCGCCTGGTCGGGTGCTACGGCCCCCTCGTCGATGCCGCGGACGCGGACGCCGTGGCCGCGCTCTGGGCCGAGGACGGCACCTACGACGTCGAGGGCTGGGAGATGCGCAGCCGTGCCGAGGTGCACGCGATGGTCCTCTCGCCCCAGCACCAGGGACTCGTCGCCGGCGGGTGCACGCACTTCCTCGGTCCGGTCGTCGTCACCCTCGACGGGGACACCGCGGTGGCGGTCTGCGAGTCCGTGCTGGTCGTGCACCGCGAGGGCCGGTTCCACCTCGCCCGTGCCGGGGCGAACCGCTTCGAGCTCGCCCGGGGTGCCGGCGGTTGGGAGATCACGGCGCGGGTCACCCGCGCGCTGGACGGCGATGCCGGTGCCCGCGCTCTCCTGGAGGTCGCGCGATGACCGGGCAGCTCGACGGCCGGGTCGCGCTGATCACCGGTGGCGCCGCTGGCATCGGCGCCGGTCTGGTGCAGCGTTTCGCCGAGGAGGGCGCGAAGGTCGTGGTGGCCGACCTGGATCCCGATCAGGGGACCGTGGTCGCCGAGGCAGCGGGCGGCACGTTCGTGACCTGCGACGTCTCGCGCCGCATGGACGTCGAGGGCGCGGTGGAGGCCGCCGTCGCGACGTACGGGTCGATCGACGTGGTGGTCAACAACGCCTGGGGCGGCGGCTCGATCGGGCGCGTGGAGGAGAAGACCGGCGAGGCGCTGAACGCCGCGATGGCGGTCGGCTATCTCGGTCCGTACTGGGCGATGCGCGCCGCGTTCGCGCACATGAAGCCGCGCGGCTGGGGCCGGATCATCAACATGGTCAGCCTCAACGGTGTCAACGCCCACGTCGGGTCGCTGGAGTACAACGCCGCCAAGGAGGCCCTGCGGGCCCTGACCCGGACGGCGGCCCGCGAGTGGGCCCCGACCGGGGTGACCTGCAACGCGATCGCTCCGGCTGCGAAGAGCCAGGCGTTCCTGCGCGCGATCGGGGAGTACCCCGAGCTCGTCGCGCTCGCCGATGCGGCCAACCCGATGGGCCGGATGGGCGACCCGTACGACGACATCGCCCCGGTAGCGGTCTTCCTCGCCAGCGAAGGTTCGCGCTACCTGACCGGCAACACGCTCTTCGTCGACGGCGGCTCGCACATCAACGGTGTCGCCTGGGCACCCGACCTCGACGCCGATCCGCACCCCGACCGCAAGCGGTAGCGGAATGCAGGGCGCTGGGTCGTCGTTGCGCCAGGTATGACGACACTCGGACTCATCGGCAGCGGCAACATCGGGAGCACCGTCGCACGGTTGGCCGTGGGAGCCGGCTACGACGTGGTGGTGAGCAACAGCAGAGGACCGGAGACGCTCGCGGACCTGGTGGCGGAGCTCGGCGAGCACGCACGCGCCGGCACGGTCGAGGAGGCCGCGATCGCCGGCGACCTCGTCGTGGTGACGGTCCCGCTCAAGGCCGTCGACCACCTTGCGGTCGAGCCGCTGCGGGGCAAGGTCGTCATCGACACCTGCAACTACTACCCCCAGCGTGACGGCCGGATCGCCGCCCTCGATGACGAGTCGACGACGACGTCGGAGCTGGTGCAGGCACACCTGCAGGAGTCGAAGGTGGTCAAGGGCTTCAACAACATCTGGTTCGGGTTCCTCGCGACTCTGGCCCGCGCACGAGGAGCCGAGGACCGCAGCGTGCTGGCGATCGCCGGTGACGACGATGCGGCCAAGAAGACCGTGACCACGTTCTTCGACGAGATCGGCTACGACACCTTCGACGTCGGGCCGTTGGCCGAGGGTTGGCGGTTCCAGCGGGACACTCCGGCCTACGCGCAGCTCTACACCGCCGATGCCCCGGGCGTCTGGCCGCCGGAGCAGTCGCGAAGGGTCGATGCCACGCTGCTCGAGGAGAAGCTCGCCGAGGCTCGGCGCTATCGCGACATGTGAGACCCTCCGACGCTAGGGTGGCGCGATCGGATCCCAAGGAGTACCGAAATGCGCCCCTCCCGCCACCTCGCCGTCGGCCTCGTCGCCCTGAGCCTCGTCGCTTCGACGGCAGCCTCGTCCGAGGCGACCACGAAGACCGACGGGAACGGATCCTTCACCGTCTCGGCGGCGACGACGCACAGCAACGCGTGCGCGACCTCGACGATCTCCTTCACCCCAGCAGCTGGCGTCACCGAGTGGTTCGTAGGCGTGAGTGTCGACAACCCCGACGCCTCGGCGGGTCCGACGTTCCAGCTCGACGAGGCCACGCCCTCGCACTCGTTGACCTTCTGCCCAGGCACGAATCAGACCGGCGACTACTGGGTGACCGGCGAGCTTTCGGGTGCGAAGAACGGGGCGGGCGAAACCTACCTCGGCAGCTACCGGGTGCTGCTGCCCTTCCGGAGGATCGATCCGAAGCCGACCGCGTTCTCGGCGACGGTCCGACGGAGCCACAGCGCGACCCACTGCCCGCTGCGCCAGACACATCACTGTGCACGGATCGTCGGGCACCTCACTCGTCTCGGAAAGCCGTTCCCCGGGCAGTGGACCCAGATCCAGGTCTACAAGCACGGGCACTGGGTTCGGATGCAGTGGCAGCACGTCGACGGGCTCGGGCGTGTCGTCTGGTACCTCACGATCACGAAGAAGGAGCGGACCCGCAGGTTCCGTCTCTTCTACCCGCGGACCGACGCCGGGCTGGCGTGCGCGTCCCGGGCGTTCCACGGGATCTACTGAACCGCTCCCGCGTCTCGTCGGAAACCCGTGCGGGACGACATCTGCTGCGCCGCTAGCATCGTCGGGTGACGAAAGCATGGGAGCTGTTCAAGGACGAGCCGAGCGTGATCGCGGCGCGCGTCGACGGGGTCCTGAGGGACCTGTCCTACGAGGTCGCCGACGGCGAGGACGTCGAGGGCGTGCTCATCGACAGCGCCGACGGGCGCGACATCCTGCGGCACTCCACCGCGCACGTGCTCGCCCAAGCGGTCCAGGACCTGTTCCCGGACGCCAAGCTGGGGATCGGGCCGCCGATCGAGAACGGCTTCTACTACGACTTCGACGTCGAGACCCCGTTCGTGCCCGAGGACCTCGAGAAGCTCGAGACCCGGATGCGCAAGATCATCAAGGACAACCAGCGGTTCTCCCGTCGCGTCACCACCGACGAGGACGCCCTGGTCGAGCTGGCCGACGAGCCGTACAAGGTCGAGCTGATCGGC
>JBJMIO010000163.1:0-9584 GCA_045806765.1 Marmoricola sp. | reverse complement strand
GTTCCGCACCGCGCGGCGCCGGTTGCTCGAGGAGTACGACGTGGCATCGAACCGCACCTACGACATCGTCGTCTTCGGCGCGACCGGCTTCACCGGTGAGCTGACGGCCGCCTACCTGGCCGAGCACGCGCCGGAGGGTTGCCGCTGGGCGCTGGCCGGGCGCAGCACGGCCAAGCTCGAGGCTGTCCGAACCCGGCTGACCGCGATCAACCCGGCGTGCGCCGACCTTCCGCTGCTGCACGCCGATGTCGCCGACCCGGCCTCGATCGCGGCTGTCGCCGAGGCCACCAAGGTCGTCATCACCACCGTCGGTCCCTACCTGCAGTTCGGCGAGCCGCTGGTCAAGGCGTGCGCCGAGGCGGGCACCGACTACGTCGACCTGACCGGCGAGCCGGAGTTCGTCGACCTGATGTACCTCGCGCACCACGACACCGCGGTCGCCAGTGGCGCCCGGATCGTGCACGCGTGCGGGTTCGACTCGATCCCGCACGACCTCGGCGCCTACTTCACCGTCCAGCAGCTGCCCGCGGGTGAGAAGGCGCGGGTGCGCGGTGTCGTGCGCAGTGGCGCCCAGTTCTCCGGCGGCACCTTCCACTCCGCGATGGGCGCGATGTCGCGCCAGTCGCACGCGAAGAAGGCACTGGCGAAGAGGCGTGCCAAGGAGGGCCGTCCCGAGGGCCGCAAGGTGAGGTGGGTCCAGGGCAAGCCCGGCAAGGACGGCGAGCTGGGTTACTACCTGCTGCCGATGCCGACCATCGACCCGCTGATCGTGACCCGGTCGGCAGCTGCGCTGGACTCCTACGGTCCTGACTTCGCCTACAGCCACTTCGCCGGGCTCAAGACGCTGCGCTTCGCCGTCGGCGGCGCGCTCGGTGTCGGCTCGCTGGTGGTGGCCGCGAACATCCCGCCGCTGCGCAACGCGCTGAAGAAGCGGATCAAGCAGGGCGAGGGCCCCTCGGAGTCACGCCGTGCCAAGTCGTGGTTCACCGTCGACTTCGTCGGCGAGGGTGGCGGCAAGACTGTGCACACCCGGGTCTCGGGCGGCGACCCAGGCTACAGCGAGACCTCCAAGATGCTCGCGGAGTCGGCGATGTGCCTGGCCTTCGACGAGAACCCGACCACCGCCGGCCAGGTCACCACTGCGCAGGCGATGGGCGACAACCTGTTGGCGCGGCTGCAGAAGGCCGGGATCCAATTCGAGGTGCTGTGACGCGAAGCGTCTCCGCGGGTTGTTGAGCCGGCCGAAACACGAGGTGGTTTAGCCCTCGAACAACCCCTGGCCGACGTACTCGCCCTTCGACGCACCGGGCGGGACCGCCCACAGGCCGGAGCCCGTGTGGGTCAGGTACTCCATCAGCCCGTCCTTGGAGGAGAGCTGGTTCTGCATCGGCACGTAGTGCTTGCCCGGGTCGCGGACGAAGGCGATGAAGAACAGGCCGGCGTCCAGGCGGCCGAGCGGGTCGGTGCCGTCGGTGAAGTTGTAGCCGCGGCGCAGCAACCGGGTGCCGTGGTTCTGGGTCGGGTGCGCGAGCCGGACGTGCGAGTTCATCGCGATCAGCGGGCCGTTGGTGCCCTTGATGTCGAGGTCGAGCTCGCTGAGCTCGGTGCCGCCGGACAGCGGTGCGCCCTCGGTGCGGTCGCGTCCGATCAGGGACTCCTGCTCGCTGAGCGAGGTGCGGTCCCAGGCCTCGATGGTGATGTTGATGCGGCGGGCGACCAGGTAGGAGCCGCCGGCCAGCCAGGAGGCGTTCGCGTCGTCGGCCGGGGCGACCCACACGAACTTCTCGATGTCGCTGCCGTCCTCGGCCTTGAGGTTCGCGGTGCCGTCCTTGAAGCCCATCAGGTTGCGCGGGGTCGCCTGGGTGGTCGAGGTCGAGGAGGTGCGGCCGAAGCCGAGCTGGTTCCACCGGACCGCGACGGTGCCGAAGCCGATCCGGGCCAGGTTGCGGATCGCGTGCACCGCGACCTGCGGGTCGTTGGCGCAGGCCTGGACGCACAGGTCACCGTCGGTGCGGTGCGGGTCGAGCATGTCGGCGGGGAAGTGCGGCAGGCGCTCGAGTGCGGCCGGGCGGTGCTTGCCGATCCCGAAGCGGTCCTTGCCGTCGTGGGAGAACAGCGAGGGCCCGAAGCCGAAGGTCAGGGTGAGACCCGAGGGTGAGAGGCCCAGGGCCTCGCCGGTGTCGGCCGGCGGTGAGGCGTAGCTCGTCACCGTGCCCTCACCGACGGTCCTGCCGGCGGTCATCAGCGCGGCGGCCTCGGTCCACGCCTTCAGCAGTGCGACGAGCTCCTCGCGCGAGTCGGTGGTGACGTCGAAGGACGCGAAGTGCAGGCGGTCCTGGGCGGGCGTGACGATGCCGGCCTGGTGCTCGCCGTAGAAGTCGTACTGGAGCAGACCGGGGTGCTCGGGGTTGCTCCCGGTGGATCCGGCTACCGCGCTGGCACCGATGCCGGCGGCCCCCACGAGCGCCCCTGCACCCACAGCTCCGAGGAGCCGTCGGCGCGAGAACGTGCTGCCCTGGTCCTGCTCGCTCACAGCGTGAGCGCTCCTGCCATCTTGGAGAGCGGCTCGGAGAGCGCGTTGACCGCGTCCGAGAGCTTCTTGCGCTTGGCTTCGTCCACGGTGTCGTAGAAGACGAAGCCGTCGCCCTGCTTGTACTGGTCGAGCAGCTGCTGGAGGGTGGCGAACCGCTGGGTCAGCGTCTGCGAGAGCGCCTTGTCCTTCACCTCGAGCAGCGGCTTGAGCACCTCGTAGGCGACCTTCGCTCCGTCGACGTTGGCCTGGAAGTCGTACAGGTCGGTGTGCGACCAGGTGTCCTCCTCGCCGGTGATCTTGGACTTCGCGACCTCGTCGAGCAGGCCCTTGGCGCCGTTGGCGACCTGGTCGACGGTGTAGGTCAGCCTCTGGACCCGGGTGTTCAGGGTGGTGATGTTCTTCAGCAGGTCGTTGCCGTACTGCTGGCGACCGGCTCGGTCGAGCGTCTTGTAGCCGGTGTCCGGCGGCCACAGGTCCTTCTCGATCCGGTGCCAGCCGGTCCACTTCTGACCTGCTTCGAGGTCGGCCTCGCGCAGGTCGGTCAGCGGGTCGAGGTCACCGAAGGATTCCGCGACCGGCTCGATCGACTCGTAGTGGAAGCGCGCCTTCGGGAAGAGCGAGCGGGCCGTGTCGTCCTGGCCCGACTCGTACGCCGTGACGAACTCCCTCGTGAGCGGGAGCAGCTGGCTGGCCTGGTCCTTGACGTAGGACTCGTACTGCGCCAGCGCCTGGTCGATCGCGGCCTGGCTGACGCCGGTGATCGCGGTGTCCTTGCCCGAGTCGGCCACGGTGAAGGCCGCGCGGATGCCCTGGCCGGTCATGCCCGGCTTGCAGGCGGTGAAGTACTTGCCCGGCTGCGCGGTGAGCACCAGGTCGCGGGTCAGGCCGGGGCCGATGTTCTCGACCTCGCCGGCGATCCGCAGGCCGTCCTCGCCGTACAGGTAGAACTCGGTGACCTTGCTGCCGGTGTTCTTGACCTTGAACGAGATGGTGCCGGACTCGGCCTTGGCCGCCGAGACGTCGCACGCCTCGTTGCTGGAGGTGACGGTGATCGCGTTGGAGCCCTTCGAGGAGCTGTTGTCCTCGGTCAGGCTGCACGCGGTCAGCGGCAGGACCAGGGCTGCGCAGGCAGCGGTCAGGGTCGTGATCTTCACGGGCGACTTCACGGGTGACTTCACGGGGGAGGGACCTTTCGGGTCGTGGGTGCTGTTCAGCTGTTCTGGGCCGGGACAGGAGCCGGCGCCGGGGGTGGGGTCCTGGTGCGGACGCGCAGGAGGAAGACGGTCATGGTCGGGACCAGGTAGGCGAACCACGCGACGACCTGGAGCCAGGTCGGGTCCGGCTGGAAGTTCAGGACCCCCTTGAGCAGGGTGCCGAACCAGGAGCTCGGGTGGATCGTCCCGGAGATGTCGAAGGCCAGGTTGTTCAAGCCGGGCAGCGCGCCGGACTCCTGCAGGTCGTGGAACCCGTAGGCCAGCACGCCGGCGGCGATCACGATCAGGATCGCGCCGGTCCAGGTGAAGAACCTCGACAGGTTGATCGTGAGCACGCCCTTGTAGAAGGCGTAGCCCATCGCGACCGCGGTCAGGATGCCGAGCAGGGCTCCGAGGAGCGGTCGCGCGGTCGATCCGGTGGAGTCGGTGGTGGCTTGGGTCGCTGCCCAGAGGAAGAGCGCCGTCTCGAGGCCCTCGCGACCCACGGCAAGTGCGGCGACGAGGACCAGGCTGAGCCTGCTGGTCTCGGCGGCCCCGTCGATCTTGCCGCGCAGCTCGCCCGAGAGCCCGCGGGCGTGGCCCGCCATCCAGAACACCATCCAGGTCACGAACCCGACGGCGATGATGGAGAGCGTCCCGCCGAGACCCTCCTGGGCCTCGAAGGTGAGGCGCTTGGGGCCCCAGGTGAGCAGGGCGCCGAAGGCGAGCGAGACCAGGATCGCGAACCCGATGCCGGCCCAGATCCGGGGGAGCAGCGCGCGACGGTCGCTCTTGACCAGGTAGGCGATCAGGATGACCACGACGAGAGAGGCCTCCAGGCCCTCACGCAGTCCGATCAGGTAGTTCGCCAGCACGTCGTCGTCTCCAGTTCAAAAGGTAAGCCTTACCTAAGTAGTAAACCGTACTTAGGTAAGCCTCGCCAACCAGGCGGAGGTGTGACGCCGGTTACGGGTGCGGCCGGCGGGGTAGGAGAGCGGCACCATCCCTTCTCGGTGAGGATCAACGAACATGCGCGTTCTCGGGCGTCGTACCCCCGCGGTGGTTGCCGCCGCAGCTCTCGGACTCTCGGTCCTGGTCGGCTCCGGAGCCGCCACTGCCGGTCACCACCACGGCCCGGCGGCCGTCCCGCCCCCGCCGGCGGTGCCGACGAGCGCGTCGCAGATCCAGAACATCGACCAGGTCAAGACGGCGATCAAGGGCTACTACGGAGACCGGATCGACCCCGATCGCGTGAACCCGATCGACGGCTCGCCGCTCCACACCTTCGACCCGGCGGGCAGCTACGCGCACGAGGTCGGGAGGATCGCGCGGCGTGCTGAGAAGACGCTGGCCGACCGGCACCTGCGCCACCAGAGCGGCAAGCCGCGCGCCGTCCTCTTCGACGTCGACGACACCCTGCTGAACACGTACTCCTACGAGATCTACTCGAGCTTCGTCTACAACCCGACCAGCAACGCGGCGTTCGTCAACAGCGGTGTCTTCCGCGCGGTGCCGCACATGGTCGCCCTCGAGCACTGGGCCGAGTCGCACGGCTACGCGATCTTCTTCCTCACCGGACGCCCGGAGACCCAGCGCGCGGGGACGGTCTCCAACCTCGTCAACGAGGGGTACGACGTCACCTCCTCGCGCCTGTTCCTCAAGGACTACGGCGTCGACACCTGGCTCAGCCCGTGCGCCTCGGCGTGCACGACGACCCAGTACAAGTCGCTGACCCGCAAGCACATCGAGGACGACCTGGGTTACCGGATCGTCGGCAACTTCGGGGACCAGTACTCCGACCTGCTCGGCGGGTACGCCGACCGGACGTTCAAGATCCCGAACCCGATGTACTACCTGCCCTGACCGGTCCGGCGATGGCGCCTCAGCCCGGCAGGTACCACCCTTGGCCGGCGGTGCCGGCGCACCGTAGCGCCAGCAGCGCGACGCCGGAGTGGCTGTGCGGCGGGACGGTGACGCACAACCGGCTCGCCGGGTTGTAGAGGCGCCCGTTCGACGCGGTGGTGAACACCTGGTCAGGCGTACCGGAGCACTGAGCGAGCCGTAGGGCAGCGCCCGCCCGGGGGCGCGCCACCGCGACGCACCGGCCCGCGACGCGCAGGGTCCGGCCGAGGTGGGCGATGATCTGGCCGGGCGCGGCCGTGCACGCGTTGAAGGTGATCGCGGTGCCGATGCGCGCGGAGTTCGCCGGGTCGGTGAAGCAGTAGCGCCCGACGACGCTGACCCTCGAGCTGAGCTGGCCGCGCGCGCGGAGGAGCGCGGTGGAGTCCCACCGCTGCCCGGCGCTGCTGTCGCAGCGATCGATGACCAGAGGCGCGCCGGTGCGCACGGCCTGGGGCCGCACGTCGAGGCAGAGCCCGGAGTGCGGGTTGCGCAGCCGGCCCGCGACGTCGGCCACGAATGCCTGACCCGGCCCGCCGGTGCAGGTGAACAGCTGGACCGCCGTGCCAGGGCGCGTCGAGGCGTGCGGGATGTCGAGGCAGTAGCTTCCGAGGCGCACCGTGCTCAGCTGGAGTCCGAAGCCCGCCGAGCGCATGAACTTCTGCGCCGCGGACTGGTCGCACGGCCGGTTGATGATCGGGGTGCCGTTGAACAGCTGCAGGCGGGAGTCGGTGACGCAGCCGTAGGTTCCGGTGAGCCGGCCGACCGGGTAGCCGGTGTTGGCGGAGACCGGGAGAAGGTGCGGACCGAGGCCGTCGTTGATGGTCACCGAGTAGCGGTCCCGGTCGGCCTGCGCGTTCAGCGGCCGGACCTGGACGGTGATGGTCAGGTGGTCACCGGGCTCGACCTGCTGTCCCTCGTCGATCGGTGACGCGACGGAGAACGGCGCCGAGGGCGGTGCCGCCTTGCTGATCGTCATCGTCGTGGTGCCGGCGTTCGTCACGGTGAAGGTCTTGCTGAAGGTGACTCCCGGCAGCACCGTGCCGAGGTTCAGCGCCGGTGGGTCGAAGGTGAGCTGGGGCGATCCGGTGAACGCCGACCCGGTGATGGGGATGGTCGCGACGTTGTGGTCGCCGGCGTCCGTGGTCACGACCAGCTGGGCGTTGCTCGCGATCGCCGCGGTAGGTGAGTACTGGACGGTCAGGGTGACCGAGCCGAGCGCGGGCAGCGTGTAGGGCAGCGTGAGCGGGGAGACGATGCTGTACGGCGCCTCGAGAGCGCTGACCGACGTGATCTTCTCGGAGGTCGTCCCGGTGTTCTGGATCATCACACCCTGCTGCGCGCCGCGACCGACAGCGACGTTGCCGAAGGCCAGCGAGCCGGGCGCCGCCACGATACCGGGCTGGGTCGCCGTGCCGCTCAGGCTGAAGGGGAAGGCGACCGGGCCCGCAGCGGTCGTGGCGCTGATCGCGAGGGTCCCCGAGGAGGTGCCGGGTGCACCGGCGGCGAAGGTGACGGGGACGCTCACGGTGTCGCCCTGGTGCAGCGCGCTGCCGATGGCGGGGGTCGGTGCGTCGGCGGAGAAGGTGGAGGGCGGGGTGGCCGCGATGCCGGTGATGGTCGCGTCGGCGTTGACGGTCAGCGTCATCGTGCCGTGCTCGGTCCCCCCGACCGGCTGGTCGGCGAACTTGTACGGCGCAGCGGTGATCGCCCCGGTGGTCGGGCTGCCGAACCCCAGAACGCGCCCGTCGCGGGTGCCGAGGAAGACACGGCCGCCGTCGGTGGCCGGCTGGATGAACTTGCCCATCGTGCCGAGCGGGAACGTGGCGACGGGCTTCCACGGCCCGGTGGTCGGCGGGACCGCCGGGTAGGCCTCGAGGCGCCCGTTGCTGCCGCTGCCGCCGTCGACGCCCACGATCCACACCAGCGCGGTGGCGGCGTCGGCGCCCTCCGAGGTCACGATCGGTGATCCGCTGGTGAAGCCGAACGACTCCGCGCTCGTCGCGGCGACCGACATCGTCGGCACACCGGCGCCGTTGGGCGTGACCTTGATCGCCTGCAACGGTGCGGTCGAGGGGACCGTGTAGACGTAGTGGTTGCCTGGGCCGCCGTCGAAGGCCGCGGCCCGCCCCCAGACTCCGCGACCGGTGATCGAGCTGACCACCTTGTCGGTGCCGCCCAGGCCCTGACCCATCCCGCCGAGGTCGTCGCGATCGAGCAGGTAGGTGATGCCCTGCTTGCCGACGACGACCAGCAGGTGCGGATCGGCCACCGAGCCGAAGCTGTCCGGCAGCGCGACCGGTGAGCCCGAACCGAGGTCGAGGTCGTCCTGGTCGAGCGCGGTGTTGTTGGCCGGACTGAAGAAGTCTTTGGCGGTCATCGAACCGTCGCCGTTGACCGCTAGGCGGACCACCGACTCACCGAGGGTGCTGGGCGGGGTGGTGCCCTTCGTCGGCGTGGGGGAGACGCCGTTGCCGGTCGCGACGAAGACCCGCCCGGCTCCATCCGACATCGGCGCGCCACCGCTCTGCCAGATGCCGGCGCCGTTGGAGGCCGAGCCGGACTCGCTGCTCCACAGCTTCAGCTGCGGGTTGGCTCCGGTGCTCACGCGACCGACGAATCCGACGTACGGTCCCTTGTCGCAGTGGCTGGCGGTGGCGAAGAAGACGGCGCCGTCGAGCAGCATCAGGCTGGGCCGCTGGTGCGCGGTGGTCGGGTTGAGGGCCTCGTTGCTGTTGGTCGAGCTGCCGGCCAGGGTCAGTGGCCACCCCGCTGCCTCGAGGCCGGTCGCCGGTGCCAAGGCATGCATCTTCAACGTCGCGGCACCGGCCGCGGCGGCGTTCTTGGTGACCAGGTAGATCAGGTGGGTGGCCGGGTCGTAGACCGGCGTCGAGGTGATGCCGACGTGGGGGACCAGGTCTCCGCACTGCGAGAACGGTGTCCAGGCAGGGCCGCCCAGGTTGGTCACGCTCCAGACCTTCGCGCCGGTGGAGGCGTTGAGCGCCTCGACCGTGTTCTCCTCCGTGGTCACGATGACCATGCCGCCGATCACCAGCGGTTGGGTGTAGATCTGGTTCGGCGTGCTCGCCGTGGTGCCGTCCACGGTGGTCGACCACAGCTGACCGAAGTCAGGTTGCGCCACGCCACCTGAGGTCAGGTTGGGCTCCGCGTCGTCCCAGCTGGTCCGCAGGTTGTCGTAGCCGATCGTGGTCTCGTCGGCGCTCGAGGGTGCCGCGATCGCCAGGCCCGCGGCGGCCAGTGCCGCGACCAGGACGAGGGTTCCCCACCAGCGACGCCGGGTGCTGCTCATGTGTGCCTCTGCTCCAGACTGCGCGGACAGGAGACATCGTGCCTCAGGCAGGGATCACCGCGGCCTGCTTTCGCGTACGGCGGGGCGGTGCGCTAGTCAGGATGCGCGGGTGGCTCGTGCGGGCGGTGCGCGGCGGTGCGCGGGTGGTGCCCCAGGCCAGAGTCGAACTGGCGACCTTTCGCTTAGGAGGCGGCTGCTCTATCCACTGAGCTACTGGGGCCGCGGAAGAGTCTAGGGCGCAACGTGCCTCCGGGCCTGACGGCCTCGCGCGAACCTAGAAGTTCTGGCCGATCTGGCGCTCGGGATGGTCGCGGCACTGCTGCAGGTTGTAGGCGATCCGGTCGTCGATGTGGTCGGTGACGACGCCGGCCGAGACCATCACCGCCACCTGGTCCTGGTGGTTCATCGCTGCGAAGTCCTCGCACTTGATGTCGAAGCCCCGGGGTGGGCCGGAGATCGAGTGCCCGATGATCGCGATCACCCCGATCGCCGCGAACGCCACTCCGATCACCCAGGGCCGCTTGGACGCGCTGATCACCAGTGGCGCGGCCTCCGCGAGATCGGCGTTCATGGCTCAAGCGTCCACGCCCAACCTGTACGGGACCTGACTGCTCACAGACCCGTGTCGTCAGCGGCAGGAGGCGAAGAC
>JBJMIO010000162.1:0-18247 GCA_045806765.1 Marmoricola sp. | reverse complement strand
GGGCGCGGGTCGCACCAAGGCCACGCAGAACGAGGACGGCTCCTGGAACATCACCGGGGTCAAGCGCTTCATCACCTCGGCGACCAACGACATGACCGAGAACGTGATCCACCTGGTCCTCGCCCGCCCACAGGGCATCGAGGGCGTCGGCGGCCCGGGCACCAAGGGCCTGAGCATGTTCATCGTCCCCGAATGGCACTTCGACCACGAGACCGGCGAGCTGACCGGCGAGCGCAACGGTGCCTACGTGACCAACGTCGAGCACAAGATGGGCATCAAGGTCTCCAACACCTGCGAGGTCACCTTCGGTGACTCCGCCGTCGGTGGCGGCGAGGCCGCGAAGGGCTGGCTCGTCGGCGAGGTGCACAACGGCATCGCGCAGATGTTCCAGGTCATCGAGAACGCCCGCATGATGGTCGGCACCAAGGCCATCGCGACGCTCTCGACCGGCTACCTGAACGCCCTGGAGTACGCCAAGACCCGCGAGCAGGGTGCGGACCTCACCGAGTCGGCCAACAAGGCGGCTCCGCGGGTCACCATCACCCACCACCCCGACGTACGACGCTCGCTGATGACGCAGAAGGCCTTCTCCGAGGCGATGCGCTCGCTGGTGCTCTACACCGCGTCGTGGCAGGACAAGATCCAGATCGCCGAGCACAACGGCGAGCGCGACGAGATGGCCGAGCGGATCAACGACCTGCTCCTCCCGATCGTCAAGGGCTACGGCTCGGAGCGCTCGTGGGTGCTGCTGGGCACCGAGTCGCTGCAGACCCTCGGCGGCTCCGGCTTCCTGCAGGAGTACCCGATCGAGCAGTACGTGCGCGACGCCAAGATCGACACCCTCTACGAGGGCACCACCGCGATCCAGGGCCAGGACTTCTTCTTCCGCAAGATCGTGAAGGACCAGGCCAAGGCGCTGGGCTACCTCAACAACGAGATCGACGCCTTCATCAAGAGCGAGGCCGGCAACGGTCGCCTCAAGGTGGAGCGCGAGCTCCTGGCCAAGGCGCTCGAGGACGCCGGCGCGCTGACCACGCACATGATCGGCACGCTGATGAGCGCCGACGAGTCGGCCGAGGGCGGCAACATCAAGAACATCTACAAGGTCGGGCTCAACACCTCCCGCCTGCTGATGGTCCTCGGTGACGTCGTCTGCGCCTGGCTGCTGCTCAAGGGCGCGGACGTCGCCCTGGAGAAGCTCGGTGGCGAGGTCTCTGCTGCGGACAAGGCGTTCTACGAGGGCAAGGTCGCTGCCGCGCAGTTCTTCGCGCGCAACAACCTGCCGAAGCTCACCGCCGAGCTCGCGATCGCCGAGGCGACCGACCTCTCCCTGATGGAGCTCGACGAGGCCGCCTTCTGATCTGAGGCGTCACCCGGCAGCCGCTTCGCCCTCGGGCGGGGCGGCTGTCGGCCTTTCCGGTCACAAGTTTCACCGGTTGACCGGTGAAACCCGGCGAACGACGTCAAATACGGTGCGCTTGACCGAGCTCGGCGTTGCTCGCGTTCTCCGATCCCTCGAGATCACGCGCCCCGAGCACCGGCAGGAGCTGGGGGCGCTTGGGTCCCTTGTCGCTGCCCTGACCCCGCAGCTGACGGACCAGGAACGGCGCCATGAACGAGGCGAGCCACCACGCGTCCCGCCGTACGACGTGCAGGCCGGCGGGCACCAGGCCGACCGGCTCGGCCCAGCTGTGGTCGCTGCCCGGCAGGCCCATCACCTCGGCCATCCCGGCCGCGATCCGCTCGTGGCCCAGGGCGCTGCCGTGGATGCGGTCGTGGCTCCACATCGCCGGGTCCGCGCTGAGCCCGACGCTGAAGAGGTCGAGCAGGTCGCACCCGTGCCGCTCGGCGGCCTGGGCCAGCAGCGCGTTGAGCTGTGCCTCGCGCGGACGCAGCCAGCCCATCACCGGCAGCATCATGGCCACGTCGGGGAAGGTCATGGTCAGCACGCGGCACCCGGTGGCACGCAGCGCGGCGAAGGTCTGCTCGACCTCGGCGACGACCTGGACCATGTCGAAGTCGTGGCGCAGGAGATCGTTCATGCCGACCGCGACCGAGGCCAGGTCCGGCTGCAGCTCGAGCGCGGCCGGCAGCTGGACCTCCAGCACGTGCCGCGCGCGGCACCCGCCGACCGCGAGGTTGGCGTAGGTCAGGTCGGGACTGGTCGTCTCGGCGAGCCGCTCGGCGAACCGGTCGGCCCAGCCGCGCCAGCCACCGGTGCCGTCGTCGTCGTTGCAACCCTCGGTCTGGGAGTCACCGAGCGCGACGAAGCGGAGGTACTGCGAGGACATGCTCCGAACGTAGCGACCTCGCCCACACCCCGCGACCGGATTCGGTCAGGCAGCGGGCTCAGGCAGCGGGCTTCGGGGCCGGCCGCACGGCGCTGTCACCGAGCGCGACCAGGAAGGCCTCGAGCACCCGGGCGAGCGCCGGCTCGGCCGCGGCATGGATGTTGACCGGCGCCTCGAGCGGCGAGGGCTCCCTGGGCGTCGGCGCCTCGATGAAGCGGTCGAGCACCAGGAACCCGTTGACGACGTGCCGGGCCTCCATCGAGGTCAGCACCGGACGCAGCGCGTAGTCGAGCGCGAGCGCGTGCGCCGCGCTACCGCCGGTCGCCAGCGGCAGGACCGCCTTGCCGGCCAGGCCGAACTGGGGCATCAGGTCGAGCCAGGCCTTCAGGATCCCCGAGAAGGCCGCCTTGTAGACCGGCGTCGCGACGACCAGCCCGTCGGCGCGCTCCAGGCGGGCGACCGAGTCGACCAGGCTGGGGTCGGCGAAGTCGGCGTGCAGGAGGGCCTGCGCCGGGAGCTCCCGGATCGAGAGCCGGTCCACGGTGTGCCCGTGCTGCTCCAGGAAACCTGCGACGTGGCCGAGGAGGACGGCGCTTCGGGAGACCTCCATCGGACTCCCCGAGACTGCGAGTACGTGTGCCATGTCTTAAGTCTATCAGACTAGTAGAGATTGAGTGTGATGGCGGCCTCTCGCGGACCCCGGCGACGTAGGCCGCGAGGGGCCCTAGGCTGCCCCCATGACCGATGAGAACTGGCTGGTCGAGCTCGTCGAGACCTGGCGCGCCGCGATCGCCGAGTTCGTCGCGCTGGCCCGCGACGTGCCCGAGGACCAGTGGAACCTGCCGACCGATCTCGAGGGCTGGAGCGTGAAGGACAACGTCGCGCACACCGCCCACCTCGAGGCGGTCCTGG
This sequence comes from Marmoricola sp., assembly GCA_045806765.1. GTDB lineage: Bacteria > Actinomycetota > Actinomycetes > Propionibacteriales > Nocardioidaceae > Marmoricola. Next base: position 15,044 of record JBJMIO010000162.1, on the reverse strand, counting down.
CCGGCGCTCCCGAGGAGACCATGGCGGTGGACCAGGCACCGCACATCAAGGACCTCAGCGGCCTCTACACCGAGCAGGGCGTGCTGGCACGGCGCGACAAGGACATGGCCGCGCTCGCCGACGAGATCGAGCAGGCCGCTGCCACCCGGTACGCGGAGCTCCAGGCCGACCCGCCGACCGACGGGTCCGCGGCGCCGCCGCGCACCCCGGCCGGTGTGCCGTGGAACCTCAAGACGCTGCTGAGCAACCGTCCGCTCGACGTGTGGATGCACGAGCAGGACATCCGCCGCGCGATCGGTCGGCCCGGTGGGTACGACGGCCCGGCCGCACGGCACTCGATCGCGAAGCTCGGCGGCGCCCTGCCGATGGTGCTCGGCAAGCGGGTCGCCCCGCCGGTCGGCACCGTCGTGCAGCTCGACGTCCCCGATGCCGGTGCCAGCTGGACCGCAGTGATCGGCGAGGACGGTCGCGCCACAGCGACCGACCCGGTAGCGGAGCCGACCGTGCGGATCACGATCTCGGCCGAGGACTTCGTCGTGCTCGCCGGTGGTCGCCGCACGCTCGAGGCGACCGCACCGACGTACGAGGGGGACGCCGAGCTCGGGGCGGCCCTTCTCTCCAGCTTCGCGGTCACGCCGTGAGCGGGGCGACCTGGTCGCTGGCCGACATGCCTGACCTGAGCGGCAAGCGAGCCGTGGTCACCGGCCCCACCGCAGGGATCGGGACCGGTACGGCGCTCGAGCTGGCGCGCGCCGGGGCCGAGGTCGTCCTGGTCGGACGCTCGGTCGACAAGCTCGCCAGCACCGCCGCCGCGATCACCTCCCACGTGCCGGCCGCGTCGCTGCACCAGGTGCGGGTGGACCTCTCCGACCTCTCCTCGATCCGCTCCGGCGCCGGTGAGATCGCCGGACTCGGACCGATCGACCTGCTGATCAACAACGCCGGCGTGATGGCACTGCCCTACGCCCGCACCGTCGACGGCTTCGAGATGCAGCTCGGCACCAACCACCTCGGTCCGTTCCTGCTCACCGGCCTGCTGCTGCCGCAGCTCATCGCCTCGGGCGACGGGCGCGTCGTCTCGGTCGCCTCGCACGCCCACAAGATGGCGCGCCGCGTGCCGCTCGACGACCCGCGCGAGCAGGCGCGGCGGTACTCCAAGTGGGGCTCGTACGGCGAGTCCAAGCTCGCGGACCTGATGTTCGTCGTCGAGCTCGAGCGCCGGCTGCGCGCCGCGCACCTGCCGGTAACCGCTCAGGCGGCGCACCCCGGCTACACCGCCACCGAGCTGGTCGGGAAGTCCGGCGGTTTCGGCGGCCGGTTCATGGACGTCGCGACGCGGGTCATCGGCCAGAAGGCAGAGCTCGGTGCACTGCCGACCTTGATGGCTGCGACCGCCGACCTCCCCGGGGCCTCGTACGTCGGTCCCTCGGGTCCCGGCGAGATGGGCGGTCTGCCGAAGGTCGTCAAGCCGCGTCGCAAGTTCGTCCACGACCCGGTCGCGGGGAAGGCGCTGTGGGAGATGAGCGAGAAGGCGACCGGGATCAGCTACCCGTGAGCGTCCTGCGCCCGATCACCCCGGCCGACCACGACCAGGTCCTGGCGTGGAACCAGGCGCACGTCGAGCTGCTCGCTCCGCTGGACGACGTACTGCTCACTACGCTGCTGGCCGCCGCGGACGCGGGGTCAGTGATCACCCACGAGGGCCGCGACGCCGGCTTCGTGCTCACCTTCGCCGCCGGCGCCGGCATCGAGGGCGTCAACTATGCGTGGTTCTCCGAGCGCCACGCCTCGTTCCTCTACCTCGACCGCATCGTCGTCGACTCCTCGGCGCGGCGTACCGGCGTGGCCTCGCGGGTCTACGACGAGATCGAGGCGCGCGCTGCCGAGCTGGGTCCGGTGCTGTGCCTCGAGGTCAACATCGAGCCGCCCAACGAGGCGTCGCTGGCCTTCCACCGCGCCCGGGGGTTCGTCGAGGTGGGCCGGCAGGAGGCCAACGGGCACCTGGTCAGCCTGATGGAGAAGGCCCTGCGAGCTCGAGGGTGAAGTACGCGCTGTTCGGGTCGAGCCGGTAGTCGGCGAACGGCCCGCACGGGATGAACCCGTGCCGCTGGTAGAGCCGGTGCGCGGGCGCGAAGAAGTCCTGGGTCCCGGTCTCCAGGCTGAGCCGCGCGTACCCGCGGGTGCGGGCCTCGGCGAGGACGTGGAGGAGCAGCGCGGTGCCCACACCGGTGCCTCGGGACTCCGCGGTCGTACGCATCGACTTGATCTCCCCGAACGACGGGTCGTGCTCCTTCAGCGCACCGCAGCCGAGCAGGACCCCGTCGTGACGCGCGGTCCAGAACGTCAGCCCCGGCGCCTTGAGCGCCTCGACGTCGAGGGCGTGCACGGCCTCCGGCGGAGAGGTACGGCGCATGTCGGCGAGGTGCTCGGCCAGCAACGCGGTCACGTCCGGGAGAGCCGGGTCGTCGATCATGATCTGCACGGCGCAGATTCTGCCAACGATAGGCTCGACCAATGGCCCGACTCCCTGCGCGCGAGCTGATCGACCTGGTCCTCGACGCCGGGTCGTGGACGAGCTGGGACAGCGCTCCGGCGTACGGCGCCATCAGCGAGACGTATGCCGCCGACCTGGCCGCGGCGGCGCAGAAGTCCGGTACGGACGAGTCCGTGATCTCCGGGGAGGGCACCATCCGCGGACGTCGCGTCGCGGTGATCGCGTGCGAGTTCGGGTTCCTGGCCGGCTCCATCGGGCAAGCGGCGGCGACCCGGTTGGTGGCCGCGATCGAGCGCGCGACGGCCGAGGGCATCCCGCTGCTGGCGGCTCCGGTCAGCGGTGGCACGCGGATGCAGGAGGGCACGCCGGCCTTCGTGCACATGATCCGGATCTCGGCCGCGATCGCTGAGCACAAGGCCGCCGGACTCCCCTACCTGGTCTACCTGCGCAACCCGACGACCGGCGGGGTGATGGCCTCGTGGGGCTCGCTCGGGCACGTCACGGTCGCCGAGCCGGGGGCGCTGGTCGGCTTCCTGGGCCCACGGGTCTTCGAAGCGCTCTACGGCAAGGCATTCCCCGAGGACGTCCAGACCTCGGAGAACCTCTACGCCCACGGCTTCATCGACGGCGTCGTCGCACCCGAGGACGTCGCCGAGCTGCTGCACCGCACGCTCGAGGTGCTGCTCGCGCGCCCGGCCGCCGCCCCCGGACCGGCCGGGCCCGACGAGCCGGTGGGCGAGGTTGACACCTGGGACGCGGTGCTGCGATCGCGCCGGCCCGACCGGCCCGGCGTACGTCGTCTGCTGCGGTACGCCGCCACGGACGTCGTTCCTCTCAACGGCACCGGCCAGGGCGAGGCGGACCCGGGCCTGATGATCGCGCTCGCGCGCTTCGGCGACGCACCGTGCGTCTTCCTGGGCCAGGACCGGCGCGGGCAGACGACCGCGAAGCCGATGGGGCCCGGTGCGCTGCGCGAGGCCAGGCGCGGGATGCGGCTCGCGGTCGAGCTCGGGATCCCGCTGCTGACCGTGATCGACACCCCGGGCGCGGCGCTGAGCCCGGAGGCCGAGGAGGGCGGGCTGGCCGGCGAGATCGCGCGCAGCCTGGCCGACCTCGTCACCCTCGATGCGCCGACGCTGTGCCTGATGCTCGGCCAGGGCAACGGCGGCGGCGCGCTCGCCCTGCTCCCGGCCGACCGGGTCGTGGCCGCCCAGCACGCCTGGCTCTCCCCGCTGCCTCCCGAGGGCGCGAGCGCGATCGTCCACCGCGACACCGACCACGCCCCGGAGATGGCGCGCGCGCAGCGCATTCGAGCTCTCGACCTGCGGGAGGTGGGTGTGGTCGACAGGATCATCGCCGAGCACCCGGACGCCGCCGAGGAGGCCGAGGCGTTCTGCCGCCGGGTCGGCGACGTGCTGGCCCACGAGCTCGCCGCCCTGTTCCACAGCGACGTCGACCAGCTGCGCGCCGTACGATCCCTGCGCTTCGCCACCGCCCCGCCGACCCGTCAACGCAGCGCTGGACAGTAGAACGTGTTTCAGTTCCAATAGGCGGCATGCGAACGTATGTGGTGAGCGGGTCGGCGTCGGGGATCGGCGCGGCGACAAGGGAGCGGCTCGAGCGCGACGGGCACCGGGTCATCGGGGTGGACCTGCGCGGGACCGACGTCGAGGCTGACCTCAGCACGACCGAGGGACGAGCCGACGCGGTCGCCGGTGTGCGCGCCCTGAGCCACGGGGGCATCGACGGCGTCGTGCCGTGCGCGGGCATTGCCGGGTACACCGGGACCGACCCGGCGCTGCTGATCTCGGTCAACTACTTCGGCGCGATCGGGCTGGTCGAGGGCCTGCGCGACCTGCTCGCCGGCTCGGACGCGGCGGCCGTCGTCCTGCTCGCCTCCAACTCGGTCACCTGCCAGCCCGGCTGGCCCGAGGACACCGTGCAGGCGTGCCTGGAGGGCGACGAGGACGCGGCCCGGAAGGCGGCATCGGGACTCGAGGCCGTGAACGTCTACCCCGCCTCCAAGTTCGCGCTGGCGACCTGGGCCCGCACGGCCGGGATCGGCGCGGACTGGGCCGGATCAGGCATCCGCGTGAACGCGATCGCCCCCGGGCTGATCGCCACTCCGATGACCGACGAGCTGCGTCGCGACCCGGTCTTCGGCCCGTTCGCCGACGTCTACCCCAACGTGCTCGGCCGACCGGGACGGCCCGAGGAGGTGGCGGCGCTGATCGCGTTCCTGCTCTCGCAGGACTCCAGCCTCCTGGTCGGCAACCTCGTGCTCGTCGACGGCGGCACCGACGCGATCCTGAACACGCGCCCTCCCCGCAGCAACGAGCTGACCACCTTCCCGGGCTGAAACCCACCCCGCGAATCAACAAAGGCTGTTAAATGAGCACCATGAAGCGCGCCCGCACCGCCGCCCTGGCCCTCCTCGCTGCCACCGCAGTGCTGCTCCCGGTCCAGCACGCCGGCGCGAACGGTGCGATCCCGATCCCCTCGCTGCCCACCGACTTCCTCACCGAGTCGTTCAGCGGCACCCCGGCCACTGCGAACCCGTTGCCCTACCTGCCGATCCCGCAGAACCCGTTCCTCTCGGCCAACGGCACCAACTCCATGCACGACGACGCCTACGCGACGAACGCCTACGCGACGAGCGGCCCGCTGGGCAAGAACCTCAAGGTCCGCTCGGCGACGTACGGCGTCTCCGAGTGCGCCACGATGGCCTTCGACAGCCACGGGCGCATCGTCGGTCTGTGCGGGGGCCTGGACGGCTTCAAGCTCCGGCTCATCGACCCGACGACGCTGCGCACCATCGGCGCGGACCTCAAGACCTCCGCACGCAGCCTCTTCCCGCTGCAGAACCCGTTCACCGACATCTGCGGCGGCACGTACTTCTCGCTGAGCAACGACGACGTCGCCTACGTCGTGACCACCGCGCGCCAGGTGATCAAGGTGCGCGTGGACGCGGGCGGCTTCACCAAGCTCGGCTCGTACGACGTCTCCGGCGTCGTGCCGAGCGGCGACTGCCTGGTGGCCACGCTCCCCGACTGGTCGGGCCGGATCTTCTTCGTCACCCAGGGCGGCGTGGTCGGCGACATCGACCCGTCCACCGGCTCGGTGAAGTCGCTCCAGCTCCCGGCCGGGGAGGGCATCTACAACTCGATCTCCGGTGACGAGACCGGCGCGATCTACGTCGTCACCGACCACAAGCTGTACGCCGTCGCCGCCGGCTCCGACGGCACCCCGGCGATCCGGTGGTCCGCGGCCTACGACCGCGGCAGCCAGCAGAAGTCGGGCCAGCTCTCCCAGGGCTCCGGCACCACGCCGGCCCTGATCGGCTCGGACATCGTGGCGATCACCGACAACGCCGACCCACGGATGCACGTGCAGTTCTACCAGCGCTCCGGACCCGACGCGGGTCACCTGCTCTGCGAGGCACCCGTCTTCGGGGCCGGCGCCTCCGACACCGAGAACAGCCTCACGTACGCCGGGACGACCGACGGCGCCTCCTCGGTGATCGTGGAGAACAACTACGGCTACGACGGCGTGCAGTCCACGATGCTCGGCAAGACCGCGACCGGCGGTGTCGCGAAGGTGACGCTGAACGCCGACCACCACACCTGCGGTGTCGACTGGACCAACCCGATCGTCTCCCCGACCCCGGTGCCGAAGGTCTCGCTGGCCAACGGTCTGCTCTACCTGTACGCCAAGCCGAAGTCGAATATCCTCGACGACAGCTGGTACCTCGCCGCGGTCGACGTGCGCACGGGCGCCACCCGGTGGATGCAGCGCACCGGAAACGGCATCCAGTGGAACAACCACTACGCCTCGATCTACCTCGGCCCGGACGGGGCGGCGTACATGCCGACCCTGGCCGGTTTGATCCGATTCAGGGACCAGTGACACCAGTCACGAACCCGTGACCTGCACCGCTCCTCGCTCGTTGACCCTCTGAAGACCACCCTTGGGGGGTGACGGACGAGTCCCCCGCATCCTGCACCTGGTTCGGGGGAACAGGGCGCCGGATGCGGGGGACTCCTCTGTTCAGCGTCGACCCGCGCGCCGCCGAGGCGTGCGCCGGCGCACCAGGGACACCGTCAGCACCAGCAGGAGCAGCAGCCCCGCTGCCGCCTCGACGGCCCACCAGGGGAACCCCGGGCCACCGCCGCCGTGCAGGAACTCCGGGCCAAGGCTGTCCGAGGGCGTCGGGACACGGATGCCGCGGACCAGGAGCCGGTGCGTGTTGACCCCGATCGGGGTGCAGGTGAGGAGCGTGACGAAGTCCTTGCCCACCACCGGGCGCAGGTCTTGGGTCTCGGAAGGAAGCACGGTCCGGATCTGGTCGACCTGGTAGGTCAGGGTCTGGTCCAGCACGGTGACGGTGAAGCTGTCACCGAGCCGTACGTCGTTCAGCCTGCTGAACAACGTCACCCCGGCGATGCCCGAGTGGCCGGCCAGGACCGCGTGCGTGCCCGCGCCGCCGACCGGCAGGGAGGTGCCGTAGAGGTGGCCGAGCCCGCGCTCGAGGGCCAGGGACCCGGTGCCGTGGTAGATCGGCAGGCTCACCCCGATGTGCGGGACCGCCAGCACCCCGATGATGCCGTCCGGCCCGACGTCCAGCGTGTGCAGGTACTGCTCGGCGGCCCCACCGGCAACGGTCTCCCGACCGGCGCCCGAGGCGCTGTACGGATCCAGCAACGGTCCGGTCGGCAGGTGCTCGTTGTAGGAGTGCGCGGCGTCCAGCAGCTTGATCGTCTGCGCCGGAGTCATCGACGTCACCGTGTGCACGTAGCCCGAGACGGTGCCGGCGTGCGCACGGTCGCTGAACCATGCACCCGCCTGCGGGTAGAGCAGCACGCTCAGACCGGCTGCGCCGATCAGGACCACGAGCGCACGGCGCACCGACCACCGGGCGAGGACCGCCGGACGTCGCCGGAACCACCGCAGGCGCCGACGACCCGGATCGGGCGGTGACGAGCGCTGGCGGGCGGGCGCAGGCCGCGCGGGAGGCGTCTCGAGGAGGGATGTCATGGTGTTGCTCAGATCTCGTCGCGGCGCCGGCTCGTCCGCACCAGGACGACCCCACCGATCAGCAGCAACGTGCCTCCGAGAAGGATCACCAGCCGCGGTCCGCCGGTGCTCGGGAGGACGCCGTGGATGATCTGCACCACCCCGGGAGGTGCGCACTCGTCGGCGTTCTTGCAGCCGTGGGGAGGTTCCACAGCGGTCCGCACGTCCGCGACCACCAGGTCGACACCGACGCTCGAGGTCTTCGAGGTCACGGTGAACTCGATCGGCTCGCCGAGGCGCTCGTAACCCTGTGGGGCGGCGGTCTCGCCGAGCCAGTAGGTCCGGTAGCCGTCATCGCCCGGAGCCACCGCCGCGCCGTTGGCGAAGGCGGAGTACCGCAGGCCGGAGATCGTCAGGCGTCCTGCCGCATCGACCGGGAAGCTGCTGCGCCCGTCGAGGGTTACAGCGCGCGTGCCGGCCTGCGCATCGGCCTTGCTCGGGTAGACGCTGAACACCGCACCGGCGAGCGGCGTGCCGCTCGTGTCCGTCTTCTGCACGGTGATCGAGCCCCACTTGGTCAGCACCGGAGGCGTGGTCACCGGGCCGCCCGGTTCACCGGGCGCGATGTCGAAGCTGTGCTGGTTGGGGTAGAGAACGGCCATGTTGGCGACCTCGCCGACCGCGTTGACCGCAGTCTCGACGACCACCACGACCTGGGTCGCACGATGGGCTGCGAGCAGCGTCCGCCCGGCAGCTGTGAACGTGACCGCGACCGTGTGCGTCGCGCTGTCGAAGGCGACGGTGAAGTCGGTGCCCGGGCTGACGCTGGTGCCGTCGACCAGGCTCACCGTCGCGCTGCGGTAGTCGAGCTTCGCGTCGAGGTGGTCGACGATCTTGTAGCCGTCGATGCTCGCGACGTTCGGGATGTCGCCGGTGATGGTCCAGCTGACCAGGTCGCCGAGCGCCAGGGCGCCGGCGTCCTCGACCGTCTTGGTCACACCGTCGACCGAGTTCTTCGGGTACACGTCGATGTCGTACTGCCAGCCGGTGCCCTCGGTCCGCGTCTGCGGCACCGCGACCACGAAGGGCGCTGACGGTGTGGTGCCGGCGGGCCAGCTGGTCTCGCTGACCAGGTACAGGCCGAGCGGCAGCCCGCTCAGCGAAGCCTCACCCGCGGCGTCGGTCGCGACCGGGGAGCCGGCGGCCGCAGCCAGCCCGTGACCGGCCGCCTGGATCGAGCCGGAAGCGTCGTCGGCGTCGAACGACGCGCTCAGGGTCGAAGCGTCCTGCCAGCCCTGCGTGGTGGCCAGGTCGATACCGGTCACTTGCTGGACCGAGAAGGTGACACCGGCGATCGGGGCGCCGGGTACGCCGGAGAGAGCATCGCCCGCTCTGGTCTTGTGGATCGTGAGCGAGCCGACCTGTCCCGGGTCAGGCAGGGACGGGGAGCCCGCCGACGCGATCGGCACCAGGCCGAGCGCCACGGTGGCGGCCACGACGACCGCCAGGGCGAACCTGCGCAGCCCCTGTGCGAACTTCTGGGACATGGATCCTTCTTCTCTCGTGGCTCTTGGCCGGAGGGGTTTGCTCCGGCCGGAGGGGTTGCTCCGGCCGGACGGCGGGGCGTCGACCCGGTCAGGATCGACGCCCGCGCCGTCGCGGTGGTGCAGGTGCTCAGTCCGTCTGACGACGACGGACGGTGAGGAGCAGCGCCAGCGCGATGAGGAATGCGCCAGCGATGTAGTAGTTGCGCAGGCCGTGCCCACCGGTGAACGGCAGCTGGAAGCCGGCGTTGGCAGGAACGTCCTTGACCGTCACGTCCACGCCGACCGTGGTCGAGGCAGCCGTCACCGTGAACGGGATGGCGTCCGCCTGCAGCTCGTAACCCGCCGGCGCCTTGGTCTCGACCAGGTAGTAGGTGCGGTAGTTCGGGTCACCGCTCGCGACCGCGGCACCGTTGGCCCAGTCGGAGTAGCGAAGGCCCGAGATCGTGACCTGCCCGTTGGCGCCCACGACGAACTCCTGGTTCGGCGTCCCGAGGTCGACCGCGTTGGTGCCGGCCTCGGCGTCGGCCTGGCTCGTGTAGACCTTGAACGCCGCACCGGTCAGCGCGGTACCGCTCTGGTCGGTCTTGAGCACGGTGACGTTGCCCCACTTGGTGACGACCGGCGGGGTCTCGACCGGACCACCGGGCTGGCCCGGCGTGACGGTGAAGCTGCCGGCGTTCGGGTAGAGCACGGCGGTGTTGGCGATCTCGCCGATGGCGTTGACCTTGGTGTTCACGACCACCTTCACCTGGGCCGAGCTGTGGGCCGCGAGCTTGGCGCGACCTGCTGCGGTGAACTGGACCGAGACCAGGTTGCCGGTCGTGGTCAGGGTGTAGTCGGTGCCCGCGACGAGCGACACGCTGTTGTCGCTCAGGGTGACCACCGCGCTGACGAAGTCGAGCTTCGGGTCGAGCTGGTCGGTGATCTTGTAGCCGTCGATGGTGGCGACGTCCGGGATGTCACCGAGGATCGTCCAGGCGATCGGGTCGCCCAGCTTGACGGCACTGGCGTCCGAGACGGTCTTGGTGACCGCGTTGATGCCGTTCTTCGGGTACACGTTCACGTTGTAGAGCCAGTGGTCGTGCGCGGACGGGTCGGTCAGCGGCACCGAGACCAGGAACGGTGCGGACGGCGTCGCTCCGGCCGGCGGGGCCGACTCGGTCACGAGGTAGAGGCCGACGGGCAGCGAGCCGAACGTGGCCGTGCCGGTGCCGTCGGTGTTCTGCGTCGTGGCAGCCCCGAGGGTGTAGCCGGCCGCGGTGATGGAGCCCTGCGCGTTCGCGGGGTTGTACGAACTGCTGAGCGCGCTCGCGTTCGACCATCCGGTGTTGGTGGTCAGGTCGATGCCCTGGACCTGCTGGACGGTGAAGCCGACGTTCGCCAGCGGCGACAGCCCGGCGAGGAGGGTCGGGTCAACGGCGCTGCCGTCGTGGGGCAGGTTCGTCGGCGACACCGGCTGCTTGTACTTGTGGACGATGATCGAGCCGGTCTGGCTGCCGTCCGGCAGCGCCGGCGACGCTGCGTTCGCAGCCGAGCCGAGCCCGATCATCGCGACGGCGATCGCCGCGATCGAGAGGACGAGCGCTCGGAGGCGCCCGAGGGTGGCGTGGGACATGGTCTGTATCGCTTTCTGTTGACTGCCTGGTGTTGGTGCTGGTTCGCGTGCAGGTGTCGCGTCGGTGCGCGTGATCGGGGTTACCTCCTCACCCGCCTCCCCCTGGTCGGCGGCGGGCGCCGGTAGAGCAGGGCGAAGACGCCGCTGAGACCCAGCAGCACGAACCCACCGAGTGCGTAGGCGCGCGTCCCCGGACCTCCCGCGAACGGCATCACCAGGGCGCCCTGGTCGCCGACGACGATCTCCGGGCTCCCGGTGTGCGTGCCGACGGTGATCGCGGGGCTGGCGCCACCCGTGATGCTCACCGCACCGGTCGAGGAGACGACGAACTTGATGGCCTCCCCGAGCAGCTCGTAGCCGCTCGGCGCCTTGGTCTCGGTCAGCCAGTAGGTCCCGGGCTGGAGGTTCTGCAGCTGGAATTCGCCGGTCTGACCGGCGACCGGCTGCACGCCGGTCGAGATGACCGGCCCGGGCCCACCGCCGGCTGCCGCCGCCTGGAGCGTCCACGTCGACCCGGCCAGGGACACGGTCGCGCCGCTGCCGTTGGGCCCGACCTTGTGCAGGTAGACACCGAAGCGCGTCGGCGGGGTGTCGCAGGCGGAGTCGTCGCTGGTGCTGGTCTCCTGCCCGCCGGGAACCGTGACTGCGTTGAACAGCCCGGTCCCGGGACCACCGCAGGCGGGCGGGACCGTGTTGTCGGCGAACTTGAACGTGACGGTGACCGCGTAGGTGTCGGTGGTCGAACCCGCGATCAGCGTGCCGGCCGGAGCCAGGACGAAGCTGAACGGGCCCGAGGCCGGCGCCGTCGCGCTCCCGCTGCCCAGGGGTCCGGTCCAGGTCGCGCCGGTCGGCACCAGGTTCGCGGCGAAGGCGGGGGTGTCGGTCAAGGCGCCGTACGACGCTGCGGTGCCGCTGTTGATCTCCTTGACGGTGTAGCTCGCCGAGTAGACGCCGCTCGCGTCCGGGCCGGTCACGGCCGCGGCGGACTTGGTCGCGTTGAGGCAGACCACCGGCGACGCATCCTGTGCCGAGGTGGCGCCGTTGTAGACCGATCCGGCGGCCAGCGACGCCAGCACCGTGGTCGGCAGGTTCGCGGCGGACGTCGTCGTCGGGATCGCCGAGGTGCCGAGTGTGCGGAGCTTGCCGTCGCTGCCCGCGAGGTAGACCATCGTGCCGACCTGGGTCGCGCCGGTGGATCCGGGCACCGAGCCGACCGCAACGAACGTGCCGGCGACGGGGTCGTAGCGGAACAGGGTCGTGGTGGGGACGGCGGTCTGGCTCGCCAGCACCAGTACGGTCCCGTCGGGCAGGGTGAGGAAGTCGCCGGCCGAGAAGTAGCCGGTCGGCAGGGTTGCGTACAGCGTGGCGACACCCGTCGCCGGGTCGATCGCGTAGAGCTTCCGGTTGTCGGTGCCCGCAGCGGCGCCGATGAGGATCCTGCCGTCGGGAAGGACGCTCAGCGCGTCGGGGGTGGTGAAGTTCGCCCAGGTGATCCCGGTGACCGCGATCGTCGCCGTCGCCCTGCCCGTCGAAGGATCGAAGGTGTACAACGTGGGGGTCCCGGCAGTCGGGACCGCGATGCCGTAGAGCTTCGATCCGTTGGAGCTCATCGCGACGTCGGTGACCGGGGCGAGCAGGTTCGCTCCGGAGGCGGTCGTGAGCGGCACGGTCGCCAGCACGTTGCCGGCGGTGTCGTAGCTGATCAGCTCGGGCGCGGTCGCCGGGGTCAGACCGGTCCCGTTGTCGACGGTGTAGATCGGGGCGGGCAGCGCGCAGGTCGGGGTGACCGTGAGGGTCGCCGTCCCGGGCGGGTTGAGGTTCGAGGTGATGTTCGAGGGACCGTTGGAGTACGTGGCCGGCGTGGAGGCGGTCACGTTGACGGTGATGGTGCACGAGGCCTGACCGGCGGCCAGGTCGCCGCCGGTGACGGCGATCGACCCGCTGCCCGCTGCCGCGGTGACGCTGTACGCCGCCCCTGCCGTCGAGCCCGCGGCGCAGGTGCCTCCGACGGCCGGCGGGCTCGCGATCTTGAGCCCGGCCGGCAGCGCATCGGTGATCGACCAGTCCTGCTTGGCGTCGAGGTCGGTGGTGTTGGTGACGGTCAGGGTCAGCGTCGAGGTCCCGCCGGCCGCGATGGTCGTCGGGCTGAACGACTTGTCCAGCTGCGGGGTGACGTCGATCAGGCGGACGTTGTCGAAGGCGCCGTCGTTGCCGTTGGTGGTGCCGTTGGTGTTCCACATCTGGATGCCGAGCGTGCTGCTGGTGGCCTGGAACGCCTGGTCGGTGGTCATCGAGTTGACGCGGACGTCCTTGGTGGCCGTCCCGAACAGGCCGCCCACCGTGCTCGTCACCGTCTGCGTGAAGCTGGTGCTGGTCGACGTGTTCGCGGTCAGGCATCCGTCGAGGGGTGCCCCGATCGGGTGCGCCACGTTGCCGGCGTCGGTCCAGGCGAACTGGTAGCCGGGGTCGGCCGGGTCGGGGCCTGTGGAGGACTTGCAGTTCATGTACGCGGTGTCGACGTGGAAGGCGTAGTAGTGGCCGGCCGTCACGGGGATCGGTGTGACGGTCTTGAACATCACGCCGTTGGTCGGACCGCTGGGGATGATGTCGCAGAGGCCGCCGCTGACGGCTGTCGACTGGCACTCGGTGTAGGAGCTGTCGATGTGGTCGGTGGTCGGCGAAGCCGGGGTGAGCTGCTGACCCATCGCCAGGGCGAGCATCCGCAGGAACTGGTAGCTGCGCACACCTGCGGAGTCGGCGCACCGGTTGGGGTTCGTGACGGTCGACTGCGCCCACGGCGGGGTCGTGGTGTTGGCGTAGCTCAGGATCACGCCGTTGCAGCGGGCGGCGTTGATCCAGCTCGGCGAACCGGTGTAGGTCTGACCGCCCGCACCGACGTACGGCGTGGACCCGGCGGCCGAGTAGGACTGGGCGCCGGTCGCGGTGTTGTCGGTGCCGTTCTCGAAGTCCTCGCTGTAGACCACGGTCGAGGCCTGCGGCGTGCCCGGCTGACCCGGGACCGTGGCCCCCGCGGTCGGCGTCACCAGGCTCGGGGCGATCGGCGCGCTGACGACGACGAGCGCCACGGCCGCGGCCGAGAGGAGGATCCGCCTCGCTCGGATCCGGAGGACTCGCGGACCTCGGGCCTGCGTCAGGGGTCGTTCGGACCGGGAGAGCCGGTGGGTGCCGTGCGCCATGAAGTGGGTGTCCTCGGGTTGCCTGGACCTGCGGCACGTCGGCGCTGGTGGGCGCGAGGACAGCAGGGTGCGATCCCCTGAGGGACACGGAACACCGAGGCCTGATCACGCGATAAACGGAAAATGGTTCGTGTGAGGTAGGCGACAAGGGCCGGTCCAGGTCGGACCGGCCCCTGCCAGGGATGCTGCGGAGATACCCCTAGAAGAGCAGCGCGGCTGCCGGGTCCTCCATCATCGCGGCGACGTCCGCGAGGAATCGTGAGCCGCTCTCGCCGTCGACGTGCCGGTGGTCGAAGGACAGCGTCAGCGTGCACACGTCACGGATCTGCACCGACTCGCTGCCGTCGGCGTCGGTCACCACCCAGGGCTGCCGCCGGGTGGCACCGAAGCACAGGATCGCCGACTCGCCGGGGTTGATGATCGGCGTGCCGCCGTCGACGCCGAAGACACCGACGTTGGTGATCGTGAACGTGCCGCCCGCCATGTCGGCCGGCTGGGTGCGTCCCTCGCGCGCGACCGCGGTCAGGTCGCCGAGAGCGCCGGCGAGCTCGAGGAGCGAGAGCGAGTCGGCGTCCTTGATGTTGGGCACCACGAGCCCGCGCGGGGTGGCCGCGGCGATGCCGAGGTTCACGTAGCGCTTGAAGACGATCTCCTGCGCCGCCTCGTCCCAGGTCGAGTTCACCACCGGCGTACGGCGCAGTGCCCGCATGCACGCGGCGGCGAGCACCAGCAGCGGGGTGACCTTCACGTCCGCGAACTCGCGACGTCCGCGGATGCGTGCCACGAACTCCGAGGTCCGGGTGACGTCGAGGGTGACCCACTCGGTGACGTGGGGCGCGGTGAAGGCCGAGGCCACCATCGCCTGGCCCATCATCTTGCGCACGCCCTTGATGGGCTCGCGGTACTCGCGGTCCGCCGCGCTGGTCGCCGCGTTCCGAGGCGTGCCTGCGGCCTGCACCGCGGCCACCGGCGAGGAGGGCGAGGAGCCTGCGGCGGCCTCGACGTCCTCACGGGTGATCAGGCCGCCCGGGCCCGACGCAGCGCACGAGCCGAGGTCGACGCCGAGGTCCTTGGCGAGCTTGCGCACCGGCGGCTTGGCCAGCGCCTGCGTCGAGGCGACCGTGCGGGCCGGGACGACCGGGACCGACTCCTCGGGCGCGTCGGCGGCGACCGCGTCG
>JBJMIO010000161.1:0-5430 GCA_045806765.1 Marmoricola sp. | reverse complement strand
GACTCGGTCGACACCCTGCTGGCCGCCGCCGACCTGAAGGACGAGGGCACGACGCGCTCCGTCGTGGCGGTCGGCTGCCTGGCCGAGCGGTACGGCGAGGAGCTGGCCACCTCGCTGCCAGAGGCCGACGCCGTCCTCGGCTTCGACGCCTACCCGGACCTGGCCGACCGGCTGCGGGCGATCCTGGCGGGGGAGAAGCAGCACCCGCACACGCCCGCGGACCGCCGCAAGCTCCTGCCGATCTCCCCGACCCAGCGCATCGAGGTCACCGACGTCGTCGTACCGGGGCACAGCTTCGAGGTCGCAGCTGCTCCTGCCGATCTCGCCGACATCGGCCTCGGAGCGCCGTCGACGGGCCCGCGAGCCGTGCGACGCCGCCTCGACGGCGGCCCGATGGCCCCGCTCAAGCTGGCCTCGGGCTGCGACCGGCGCTGCGCGTTCTGCGCGATCCCGAGCTTCCGCGGCTCGTTCGTCTCCCGCCGCCCGGCCGATGTCCTCGCCGAGGCCCGCTGGCTCGGCGAGCAGGGGGTCAAGGAGCTGTTCCTGGTCTCGGAGAACTCGACCTCCTACGGCAAGGACCTCGGCGACATCCGGCTGCTGGAGACGATGCTGCCCGAGCTGGCCGGCGTCGAGGGCGTCGAGCGGGTGCGGGTCTCCTACCTCCAGCCCGCCGAGACGCGTCCCGGCCTGGTCGCCGCGATCGCCACGACGCCGGGTGTCGCGGACTACTTCGACCTCTCCTTCCAGCACGCCTCGGCCCCGGTGCTGCGCGCGATGCGCCGGTTCGGCGACCCGGACTCGTTCCTCGCGCTGCTGGCCGACGTACGCCGCCAGGCTCCGTCAGCGGGGGTCCGCTCGAACTTCATCGTCGGCTTCCCGGGCGAGACGGCCGAGGACTTCGCGACGCTGTGCGACTTCGTCACCGAGGCCCGGCTCGATGCCATCGGCGTCTTCGGCTACTCCGACGAGGACGGCACCGAGGCCGAGACCTACGAGGGCAAGCTGGACGCCGAGGAGATCGAGGAGCGCGTCGAGCACCTGACCCAGCTGTGCGACGAGCTGACCGCGCAGCGCGCCGAGGAGCGGATCGGGGAGCGGGTCACCGTCCTGGTGGAGTCGGTGGACGCCGATGACGGGGGCGTGGAGGGCCGGGCCGCCTGCCAGGGCCCCGAGGTCGACGGTTCCACCACCCTGACCGGGCTCCGCGGTCCCGTACAGGTGGGTGACATGATCGAGGCGACAGTGATCGGCACCGAGGGCGTCGACCTGGTCGCCGAGCCGGTCTGAGGACCCGGGAAGGGGAGGAGGGCACATGAGCGAGCCGACGGCCTCGAGCAACTGGAACGTGCCCAACGCCCTGACCACGCTGCGGATCGTGATGGTGCCGTTCTTCGGGTTCGCGCTCCTGCACGACGGCGGGGACAGCACCGGCTGGCGCTGGACCGCCTACCTGCTCTTCGTGATCGCGATGGTCACCGACAAGATCGACGGCGACCTGGCGCGCAAGCTCGACCTGATCACCAACTTCGGCAAGATCGCCGACCCGATCGCCGACAAGGCCATCACCGGGATGGCGTTCATCGGCCTCTCGGTCATCTACCCCGTGCTGTGGTGGATCACCGTCCCGGTGCTCGTCCGGGAGTGGGCGGTCACCTTCGCCCGCCTCTCGATCGCCAAGCAGGTCGTGATGCCCGCCAACCAGAGCGGCAAGGTCAAGACGATGGCACAGGCACTCGCCCTCGGCGGGCTGATCGGGCCCTTCCACTACCTGCACGGGTTCTGGGACGTGCCCGGTGAGGTCCTCTGGTGGGCGGCGATCGTGCTGATGGCGGTGGCGGTGGTGCTCACCATGACCTCGGGCTACGAGTTCGCGCGCGACGTGATGCGTCACCGGCGCGGCGCGGGCGCCCGGGCCGAGGCCTGAGGAACCCTCAGCCCTCGCTCGCCGGCGGCCGGGTGCGCTCGACCACGCGGGCGGCCTGGACCAGGGCCAGGTGGGTGAAGGCCTGCGGGAAGTTCCCGGCCATCCGCGCTCGGATGCTGTCGTACTCCTCGCTCAGCAGCCCGACGTCGTTGGCCAGGCCGACCAGGCGGTCCATCAGCTCCTCGGCATCCTGGTGGCGCCCGGCGAGCGCGTGCACCGAGGCCAGCCAGAACGAGCACGCCAGGAACGGGTACTCGTCCCCCGAGATCCCGTCGACCCCGGTCTCGGTCCGGTAGCGCAGCACCAGGCCGTCGCGCAGGAGGTCCTCCTCGATCGCAGCGACCGTGCCGAGCATCCTCGGGTCGTCTGCCTCGATGAACCCGACCAGCGGGAGCAGCAGCAGGGAGGCATCGACGTCCTGGGTCTCGTCGTGCTGGGTGAAGCACCCGCGCTCGGTGCTGAAGCCGGTGGCCAGGACGGTCTCCCGGATCTCGTCCCGGACCTTGCGCCAGGTCTGGACCGGACCGTCGTAGCCGTGCTCCTCGACGCCCCGGATCATCCGGTCGAAGGCGACCCACATCATCACGCGGCTGTGGGTGAAGCGGCGGCGCGGGCCACGGATCTCCCAGAGGCCGTGGTCGGGCACGTCCCAGGTCTCGACGAGCAGGTTGGTCAGCGAGCGCTGCAGGCTCCAGCTGTCCGGCGTCTCCTCCAGACCGATGACGCGGGCGTCGGCGAGGGCGGCGAGCAGCTCACCGACCACATCGCCCTGGCGCTGGTCGACCGCGGCGTTGCCGATCCGGATCGGCCGGGACCCGGCGTACCCGCCGAGCCCCTCGAGCTCGATCTCCGGGATGTGGCGGCCCCCGTCGACGGTGTACATGATCTGCAGGTCCTCGGGGTCGCCGGCGATCGCGCGCAGCAACCAGTCGCGCCAGGGTGCGGCACGCTCGGGACGGCCGCTGCCGATCATCGCCTGGATGGTCAGCGAGGCGTCGCGGAGCCAGGTGTAGCGGTAGTCCCAGTTGCGCTCGCCGCCGAAGTCCTCGGGAAGCGAGGTGGTCGGCGCGGCGACGATGCCGCCGGTGTCCTCGTGGGTCAGCGCACGCAGGGTGAGCAGCGAGCGGTTGACCGCGTCCGCGTACCGGCCGTGGTCCGGCTCCTCGGCCAGCCAGGCCCGCTGCTCGGAGACGGTGCGCTCGATCTGCTCGTCGGCATCGCGCGGGTCGGGCACGTCGCGGTGCGAGGGCACCCAGATCAGCGTGAAGTCGAGGGTCTCGCCCGCGGAGACGTCGAGCTCGTCCTGGTGCCGGCCGTCCACGGCGCGGGGGAGCCGGGGGCCGGTGAGCACGAGCTTGTCGGCTCCCGCGACCGCCACGATGGCCTCCTGCCCGGCGTGCTCGGTGCGGTGCACCCAGGGCCGGATCCGGCCGTAGTCGAAGCGGATCACCAGCTCGTGGCGCATCCGCACCGTGCCGCGCACGCCGGTGACGCGGCGGATGATGTCGGCGCGCCGGTCGCCGGTCGGCATCAGGTCGGTGACCCGTACCTCGCCGTCCGCGGTGGTGTGGGTCGTCTCGAGCACGTTGGTGCCCTCGAGGTAGCGCCGGGTGGTGGTGTGCTCCTGGGCGGGGACCAGCTGCCAGTGCGAGTGGTCCTCGTCCTCGAGCAGGGAGCTGAAGCAGGACGGCGAGTCGAAGCGCGGGAGGCAGAGCCAGTCGATCGATCCGTTGCGCCCCACCAGGGCCACGGTGTGCTGGTCCCCGATGATCGCGTAGTCCTCGATCGGCAGGGTCCGGTGCTTCGGGGGCGACATGTCACCCGAGGCTAGCCTGGAGCACATGACGACCCAGGACATCGCCGCGCGGGTGCACCAGGAGCTCCTCGCGCGGGGGGAGACGGTGGGGTGCGCCGAGTCGCTGACCGGGGGAGCCCTGGCCGAAGCGCTCAGCACCACTCCCGGGGCCTCGGCGACCTTCGCCGGCGGACTGGTCACCTACGCGACGCGGCTCAAGCGGTCGCTGCTCGACGTCACGGCCGCACAGGTCGTCTCGGCCGACTGCGCCTCGCAGATGGCGCTCGGTGCCCGCGACCGGCTCGGCGTCGACTGGGCGCTGGCGACCACGGGGGTGGCCGGCCCGGAGAAGCAGGACGACCGGCCTGTCGGGACGGTCTACGTCGCGGTGGCCGGGCCGAAGGGCATGCGGGTGCACCGGCACGCCTTCGACGGCGACCGTGCCGGCATCCGGGCGGCTGCGTGCCGTGCCGCTCTGGAAGCGCTGGCCGATGAGCTCGGCTGACCTGGTCGCGATCGCCGACCGGCTCTACGCCGCACCGGTCGCCGACTTCACCGCCGCGCGCGACCGGGCGGCGAAGGAGGCGGCGCAGGAGATCGGCAAGGAGGCCGGCGTACGGGTCAAGGCGCTGCGCAAGCCGTCGGTGGCGGCGTGGGCGGTCAACCTGCTGGTACGTCGCGAGGCCGAGCAGATCGACCAGGTCCTCGGGCTCGCCGTCGCCCTGCGCACGGCTGCTGAGTCCCTGGACGGTGAAGAGCTGCGCAGCCTGACCCGGCAGCGCCGCCAGCTCACCGCGGCGCTGACCACCGCGGCATCGCGGCTGGTTCGCGAGGAGGGCGTGAAGCTCTCGCCCTCGGTGGCCGACCAGGTCGAGGGGATGCTCACCGCCGCGATGCTCGACCCGGTCGCCGCCGACGTGGTCCGCTCGGGCCTGGTGGTCACCGCGTTCACCTCGACCGGGGTCTCCGAGGTGGACGTCGCGGCCGTGTGCGCGGTGCCCGAGGCGCTGGGCCGCCGGGCCGAGCCGGTCGAGGCGGCCGAGCCGGGGCCTCCTGTCCTCACGCTCGTCCCCGACGACGGCGTACGTCTCGAGGCCGCGCAGGATCGCCTCGACGAGGCGGTCCTGGAGGAGGCGAGTGCCCGCGAGCAGCTCGAGCACGTCCGCGCACGGGCCGAGAAGCTCCAGGCCCGTCGGCTCCAGCTCCAGGGTGAGATCGACGAGCTGCGTCGCCGCCTGGCCGGCCTCGAGGACGACGTCGAGAACCTCGACGAGGACGTCGAGGCGGCGGACGAGGGCGTCGAGGAGGCGGAGGCGGAGCTCGCCGACGCCGAGCGGGCCCTCGCCGAGGCGCGCGAGGCCCTCGACCAGCTCCGCTGAGCTAGGCCCATCCCTTGCTGCGCTCGACTGCGCGCAGCCAGAGCGCGTAGGCGGCGGCCGTGCGCTCGGCGGCGTCCGGGTCGGGCTCGAAGGTGCGGTCGAGCTGCCAGGTCTCGCGCAGCGCGTCGGTCGAGTCCCACACGCCGGTGCCGAGACCAGCCATGAACGCGGCGCCGAGCGCGGTGGTCTCCACGATCCGCGGCCGTTCCACCGGTACGCCGAGCAGGTCGGCCTGGAGCTGGCAGAGCAGGTCGTTCGCTGCCGCGCCGCCGTCGACCGCGACCGAGGTCAGCGCGGGCATCGTGTCGATCACGTCGCGCACCTCGTAGGTG
>JBJMIO010000160.1:0-12303 GCA_045806765.1 Marmoricola sp. | reverse complement strand
GTCGTGGTCGAGGATCCCGGGACGCTGACGCGCGCCTGCTGCCCGATCTGGAGCTCGGAGATCGCGGACTCGGGCACGGTGCCGGTCAGGGTCACCGCCCTGCCACCGATCACCACCGCCACCGCGGTCCCCGCGGTGACGGCATCGCCCGGCGCGAGATCGAGGGAGGCGACGGTGCCGCTTCGGGTCGAGCGCAACGTCGCCGCCGACCGGGCCGCCTGCGCGGTGACCAGGTCGGCCTTCGCCTGGTCGATCTGCGCCTGGTCCGCGGCCAGCCGCGCGGCCGTGACGGTGCTGCTTGCGGACTGGCTGCTGCTCGATGCCGGCGTCTGCGTCGCCGCCGTGCGTGCGGAGGTGGGCGGGGAGGCACCCAGGCTTCCCAGCGCGGACCCGAGCGTCCCGGCCAGCGTGTTCAGCGCCTCCTGCAGGTCGTCCTGCGCCGTCTTCACCGCGGTCTGCGCGCTCTGCACCGCGGCGAGCGCCGCGTCGCAGGCGGCGTCCTGGTCCGTGGCCGGGGTGGTCGGGGTGGTCGGGGTGGCCGGCGTGGTCGCGCTGTCCGACGGGGTGGAGGAGTACGCCGACGCGCACGCCGCGGTCTGTGCCGCGAGCGCGTCCGCCGCTGCCGCGAGCGCGGCCGACGCGGTGCTCTGCGCGGAGACGACCGCCTGCTGCTCGGCCTTGAGCTTCCTCAGCAGCGCCGTGGTCGCTGGGCTGGTGCTGTCCTGTCCCGTGCTGTCCTGTCCCGTGCTGCCGCTCGGCTTGCTCGACCCCTGGCTGGCGGCGTCCTGCACGCTCGAGCTCTGGGAGTCCTCATCGCTCGCGAGCTGCGCCCGGGCCTTGGCCAGGGCCGCCACCGCCGAGGTGAGGTCGGCCTCCAGCGCCTGGGTCTCGAGGCGGGCGATGACCTGCCCGGCCCGCACCCTCTGCCCCTGCGCGACCTCCACCTCCGCCACCGTCCCGTCGCCCGCGAAGGCGAGGTCCGCCCTTTTCGCGGCGTCGACCAGCCCGGCCAGCGTCAGCGTCTGCTCGACGTCACCAGTCGTCGCGGTCACGGTGCGGTACGTCGGGGTCTCCGACCGGTTGGTCACCGCGTACGCCGTACCGGCTCCGGCGATCACCAGGCCGGCCGCGACCGCCGCCGGCCAGGTGATCCGCTTGCCACGCGCGCGCACCTCAGGACTCCTGCGTCACGGTGCCCGGGCCGCCGCCGGAGAAGCTGCGCCGGAAGCCGCCGTCGCACTGGCCGTTGACAGCCGGGCTCACCTCGACGCTGCGCGCTGTCACCGCGCCGGTGCTGCCGGTGCTGCCCTGCGCCCGCACGCAGACGCCGACCTTGACGTCGGAGGCGGTGCCCCTGCCGGTCCTCGTGTAGGTCGTGCCGGTGCCAACCTTCACCGTGACATCGGTGGACGTCGTCGCGCCCGGCACCGTCGACCTCACGATGAAGGAGCTCGCACCCACCGCGGTCACCTCACCGGACGCGCCACCGAAGCCGCGCAGCTGCCCCGGCGCACCGGACGGCGGCGGACCGCCGTTGCCGCTGAGCTGCGGTCGGCTCCCGCCGCCGAATCCGCCGGTGCAGGTGCCATCGGTGCCCTTCGCACTGATCCGGACGGTGGTCGCGCTGATCGTCGTCGGAGCCGTCGTCGGAGCCGTCGTCGACCCGCCGCTGCCGGCTGAGGTGCTCGCGGAGCCGACCATCACGCACGATCCGACCGCGACGTCGGCGAGCTTCGCGCTGACCTGCTTGCTGAAGATCGTCGCACCGTTCCAGGTCACCGCGACCTGCCCGTCCTGGGCGTTCTGGACCTGTGCGGTCGAGCCCGAGACGGCCGCGACCTTGCCGGTCGCACCGGGGAACCGGCCGCTCCCGGCGGCGCCCTGGAAGGTGCTCTCCGGGCCGCCCCCCTGGGCGCCGCTCCCGGAACCGTTGCCGTTGCCCGAGCTGCCGCACGCGGCCGCCCCGAGGAGGAGGAGGCCCGCGCCGAGGCCGGCGGCGATACCGCGCCGCACGGAGGGGCTGGGGAGGAGGTGGGTGTTCACGACGGTTCTCTCTTTCACTCGCTGCGCAGGGCGTCGATGGGAGTCAGGCGGGCGGCCCGGTCGGCCGGGTAGACCCCGAAGCCGACGCCGAGCCCGAGGGCCACGCAGAGCGCGGCGAGGATGGCGATCGCGGAGATGCTCACCGGCTGGTCGATCATGCTCGGCAACACCAGGGCGCCGACCACGCCGATCACCGAGCCGATGACCCCTCCGGCCACGCCGAGCAGCGAGGCCTCGAGGAGGAACTGACGGCGGATCGCTGACGGGGTCGCGCCGAGGGCCTTGCGCAGCCCGATCTCGCGGACCCGCTCGGTGACCGAGACGAGCATGATGTTCATGACCCCGATGCCGCCGACCAGCAGCGAGATCGCGGCCACCCCGCTGAGCAGGATCGTCATCGTCCGGTTGGTCGAGTTCTGCGTCTTCAGCAGCGCGTCCTGGGTGGCGATCGAGAAGTCGGCCGCGGACGCGGTCACGTCGTGCGCGGTGAGCAGGGCGTTGTCGACCTCCTGGTACGCCGCCGACAAGGTGCCCGAGCTCCTCGCCTGGACGTAGATGCTGGCCACCGCCGTGCTCGTCGCGCCGGAGAGCCGCTGAGCCGTCGTGATCGGTACGACGGCCACGTCGTCCTCGTTCGCGTCGTCCGAGCTGGCACCCGAGACGTTCAGGACGCCGATGACCGTCAGCGAAGCGCCGTCCGCGGTGACCGTCTGACCGACCGGGTCACGGCCGTTGAACAGCTCGTCGACGGTGTCCGGACCGAGCACCACGACGTTCGCCGCGCGGTCGATCTCGGCCTGGGTGAAGAACCGCCCGGAAGACAGCGTGCGCGCCCGCACGTCCTGCCAGCTCACCGTGGTGCCGGTGATCTTGGTGGTCCAGTTGGTGGTGCCGTTGGTCAGCGACGTCGACGTCGAGGTCGCCGGGGCCACGTTCTCCACGTCGGGGGCCACCGCCGGATCGGCGATCGCCTGGGCATCGGCCAGCGTCAGCGTCGTGGAGGACCCGAACCCGCCCCGTACGCCGCCGGTGCCGGTGCTGCTGCCCGGGGAGACGATCAGCAGGTTGGACCCGAGCGCGTCGATCTGCGAGCGCACCTTGTCCTGCGCGCCGAGGCCCAGCCCGACGGTGAGCACCACCGAGGAGATCCCGATGACGATGCCGAGCATCGTCAGCAGGGAGCGCATCCGGTGCGCGCGGACGGCGTCGCCGGCCGTGCGCAGGGTCTCGAGCCAGTTCATGCCGGCACCCCCGAGGTCGCCCCGGCGGACCGGTCGTCGCGGATCGCGCCGTCGTAGATGCTCAGCACCCGGTCCGCGGCCGCGGCCACCTCGGCGTCGTGGGTGATCAGCACGATCGTGCGCCCCGAGGCGTGCAGCTCGCGGAACAGCCCGAGAACGTCGGCGCTCGAGGCCGAGTCCAGGTTCCCGGTCGGCTCGTCGGCCAGGATCATCGACGGCTCGGTGACCAGGGCCCGAGCGACCGCGGCCCGCTGCTGCTGGCCGCCGGAGAGCTCACCGGGCCGGTGGTCGGCCCGGTCGCCGAGCCCGACGCGCTCCAGCGCCGTGCGGGCCCGGCGCTCGCGCTCGTGCGCCGGAACCCCGGCGTACACCAGGGGCAGGGCGACGTTGCGCAGCGCGGTCAGGTCGGCCAGCAGGTTGAACTGCTGGAAGACGAAACCGATCTCCCGGTTCCGGATCGCCGCCAGGTCGGCCTCCCCCAGGTCGCTGACGTCGCGGCCGGCGAGCTCGTAGGTGCCCTCGGTCGGCACGTCGAGGCAGCCCAGGATGTGCATCAGGGTCGACTTGCCCGAGCCCGAGGGTCCGATGATCGCCACGTACTCACCGCTGCCGATACGTACGTCGATCCCGCGCAGCGCCTCGACCGAGACCGCGCCGGTCGCATAGGTCTTGCGGACCCCGGTCAGGCTGATGACGGGGTTCATCCGCCGTTCCCCACGAACGAAGGTGCCTTGCCGCCGCCGGAGAACGTCGCGCCGCCGGGGATCTCCCCACCGCCGGGGAAGGAGAAGTTGCCGCGGTTGCCGTTGCTGTTCGTCCCGGTGCCGCGACGGCCGGTGATCGAGATGATCTCGATGACGTCGCCCACCTCGACCCCCGAGAGGACCTGGGTCTGTGCGCCGTAGACCTCACCGAGCTTCACGTCGGTCCGGGTCGCCTTCCCGTTCTTGACCACGTTGACGTAGCTGGTGCCGTCGCTCGCGGTGTGCACCGCCGCGGTCGGGACCGCGAGGATGTCGGTGGCTTGCTTGACGGTGATCTCCACGGTCGCGCTCGCCCCCGGGTACATCCCCCTCGGGGCGCCGGTGACCTCGATCGTCACCGGGAACTGCGCCGCGCCGCTGTCGGAGGCTGAGGCGATCACGCCGACCTGGGTGACGACGCCGTAGACCGTCTGGCTGCCACCGGTCGGGGTGATGGTGGCCTGCATCCCCTTCTTCAGCTCGCTGACGTCGGAGGCCGAGACGTTCGCGTCGACGAGCAGCTTCTTGGCCGAGATCACCGTGATCGCCGGCGTGCTGGTGCCGCCGCCCTGGGAGCCGGTGCCGCCGACGGTGTCCCCCACGGCGTACCCGACGGCCGAGACGGTGCCGCTGAACGGTGCCCGCAGCGTGGCGTTCGCGACCGCGTCCTGCGCCTGGGTCAGCTGCGCGCGGGCCGAGGACAGCGCGGCCTCGTCGGAGGCGATCTGGGTGGAGGTGCCGCCGGCGTCCTCGGACAGCTGGCTCTCGGCCGCGGTGACCTGCGACGCGGCAGCCTCACGCTGGGCGACCAGGGCGGTGTCGTCGATCTTCGCCAGCACGTCGCCCTCGAGCACCTTGTCCCCGACCACCACCTCGACCGCGGTCACGGTGCCGGAGGAGGAGAACGTGAGGTCCTCGTCGTGCTTCGGGGTGATCGTGCCGGTCGCCGACACCGTGGTCTTGTAGGTGCCCTTCGCGACCGTGCTGGTGATCCGCTGGGTGCCGGTGCTGCTCGCGCCGCCCGCCGTGGTGAGCCACACCCCGCCCCCGGCCAGCACCAGCACGAGCACCGCGAGGCCGCCCCACCACTTCTCTCGCTTCGCCATGCCGAGGAGGCTGGCGGCCGCGGCTGTGCGCCCCCGGGGCTGAGGATGTGAGGACCCTGTGAGCGCGCTGCTCCACGGTTGTCACTGGAAACTGTCCACCCGGCACGTCATCCTGGGTCCATGCGCGCAATTTGGAAGGGTGCCGTCTCCTTCGGCCTGGTCAGCGTCCCGGTGAAGCTCTACTCGGCGACGGAGAACAAGGACATCTCCTTCCGCCAGGTGCACGCCAAGGACGGTGGCCGGATCAAGTACCAGCGGATCTGCTCCCTGGACGGCGAGGAGGTCGCGTACGCCGACATCGCCAAGGGGTACGAGACCGAGGACGGCGAGATGGTCATCCTCGAGGACTCCGACCTGGCCGACCTCCCGGCTACCTCGAGCCGCGAGATCAGCGTGGAGAAGTTCGTCCCCAGCGAGCAGATCGACCCGATGCTCTTCGAGAAGTCCTACTACCTCGAGCCCGAGAAGACCGGCGCCAAGCCCTACGCGCTCCTGCGCCAGGCGCTGGTCGAGGCCGACCGGATGGCTCTGGTGACCGTCTCGCTGCGCAACCGGATGTCCCTGGCGGTGCTGCGGGTGCGCGAGGACGTGATCGTGCTGCAGACGATGATGTGGCCTGATGAGATCCGCCAGCCCGACTTCACCTCCGTCGACGTCGAGGACGCCAAGCCCGCCGAGGTGAAGATGGCCACGATGCTGGTCGAGACCCTGGCCGGCGACTTCGACCCCGACGAGTTCGAGGACGACTACCGCGACGCCGTCGAGGCCCTGGTGAAGGCCAAGATCGAGGGGGGCGAGGTCAAGAAGACCCCGGCAGCCAAGAAGACCGGCGGCGAGGTGGTCGACCTGCTCGCCGCGCTCCAGCGCAGCGTGGACGCCGCCCGCACGGCCCGCGGCGAGGAGCCGGAGAAGAAGGCCCCTGCCAAGAAGGCGGCCGCGAAGAAGACCGCGGCCAAGAAGTCAGCCGCCAAGAAGGCCCCTGCGAAGAAGTCGGCGCCCAAGAAAACTGCCAAGAAGGCGAGTTGACCGAATCAGCACGGTTGTCCGTCAAAATGCGATTGATGCCGTTTTGACAATGTAACCTCAGTCATATTTTGCAACACCAGCGCCAAGATCCCTAAGATGAGGCACGATTACCAGGGCACTCGCCATGAGTGCCCTGTGTTTCGAAACAGGCGTCGCGGCAAGTGCGGTGCCCTGCCGGGAGGAACCACCTTGAACCGACGTATGTTGCGCGTCAGCGCGATCTTCGGCGCCGCGGCGATCTCCGCGCTCGCCGTTGCACCAGTCTTCGCGGCCAGCGAGCCCGTCTCGCAGGCCAGCGCCCAGAGCCTCCAGCTCTCGATCGGGGGCACCTCCGCGGTCACGCAGCTGCTGACCTCCACCAACGACGGCAAGACCGAGACCCGCAACAACGCCAGCACGCTGCCGCCGCTCGCGGGCCTCATCCCCGGTGACAACGCCCTGAGCCTCGGTGTCGCGGTCCAGCAGGCCAAGGCCAACGCGGACAGCACCTCCTACGCCTGCGCCGGCATCGCCGGCACCGGCGGCGGCCTGGTCACCGTCGGCACCAGCTCCTGCAACATCGACGGCAAGCCGCTCACGGTCGGCCTGGGTTCGCTGAACCTCGACCTGACCCACCTCATCGGTGGCGACGGTGCGATCACCTCGGCGCTCAACAACGCCCTCGGTCCGGTCGTGGCCCAGCTCGGCAACGCTCTGGACGGCGTCGTCACGCAGCTGACCAGCGCGCTCAAGGGCGCCGGGCTCGGCGACATCGGCATCACCGGTGGCCTGGCTGCCGTCGAGGCCACCTGCACCGCGGACCCGAGCGGTGCCCAGGGCGACGCGCAGATCGTCGACACCTCCGGTCACCACACCATCCCGATCAGCCTGACCCTGCCGGGTGTGGCTCAGCCGCTGGTGCTGGCGAACCTCGACGTCGACCTCCCGGGCAAGCCGGGTGGCACCGATGTGATCATCCACCTCGACCAGGCCACGCAGGCCATCATCAACGCGGTCAAGGACGAGCTCGCGACCGCCCTCGGTGGCAAGATCGCCACCCTCGGCAACGTCGTCGGCCCGATCCTGCAGACCGTCCAGGACTCGCTGGTCACCGCCCTGGTCAACGCCCTCAAGCCGGCGCTCCAGGCGATCAGCGACAACATCCTGAAGCTCGTGGTCAACGACGTCACCCCGGGTGACGGTGGCAAGAGCGTCACCGCGACGGCCCTGAAGGTCGTCGTCCTCGGCGGTGCCGCGCAGTTCACGGGTTCCGCGCTGATCAGCGGCACCATCGGCAAGGTCACCTGTGGCCCGAACCGTGCGGTTGCCGGTCCCCCGACCACCCCGCCGCCGTCGGAGCAGCCCCCGGGCACCCCGACCGTGGTGGACTCGGGTCTGTCCGGTGCCAGCCACACCACGCGTGACGTGCTGATGGCCACCACCGCACTGATGCTGCTCGCTGGTACCGCCGGTCTCGTCGGTTACCGCCGCCTGCTGACCAAGTGACCCAAGGCGAAGCCGGCGATCGCGTCGGGGGAGCAACCAAACGACTCGTCGTTCTGCTCCTCGCGATGGTGATCGCCGGCTTCGTCATTCCCTCTCCGGGCCTGAGCACCCCCAGCATCAGGACCGGGCCCGGCCAGGTCTTCCGCGGCCTCTCGAACCCGGGGGACCCCGAGCTGCTGATCGTCCCGTCGATCAGGCTCAGGGCCCCGATCGTCCCGATCTCGATGGTCTCCGAGAACGGCGAGAACGTGCTGCACCCGCCCTCGGACTACCACGAGGTCGGCTGGTGGAGGTCCAGCGCGAGACCCGGCTCCCCGAAGGGTCAGACCCTCCTGACCGGCCACACCGTGCACACCGGCGGCGGGGTGATGAACGAGCTCGGAAACCTCCGCCCGGGCGCCGAGATCGACGTGAAGACCAAGCGCGCGACGATCGAGTACTACACCACCAAGGTCTTCGTCTACACCAAGGAACAGCTCTCGAAGCACGCCGATGAGCTCTTCGGCCAGAACCGCCCCGACAACCGCCTCGTGCTGGTCACCTGCACCGGGTGGACGGGCTCGTACTACACGAGCAACATCATCGTCTTCGCGACGCCGGTCAGCTACACGACGGTGACGCGGCCGGCCAAGACTGCGAAGGCCACCTCAGCCCTCTCCGCGCGCAGCCGCTGAGTCCGGGAACCGCCGCGAGGCGGCGGAGGCGACCGCGTCCATCAGCCGCGGCGCGAGCAGGTTCAGCACCTCGGCCACGTTGCCGACCGTCGTGCTGATCGTCAGCGGCCGGTCCTCCAGCGCGCGCACGACCAGCGCCGCCGCCTGCTCGGGCGACTTCGAGGGTGAGCGCTCGTAGTGGTCGACGCTGGCGATCATCTCGGTACGCACGAGTGAGAGCCGCAGGTTGGTGAAGGTGACGTTCTCGGCGTACGCCTCGCGCCCCGCGATCCGGCTGAAGGTGTCCAGCGCGGTCTTGGAGGCGATGTACGCCGCGAAGCGCGGCGCCTTGATCTGCACACCCCAGGTGACCACGTTGACCACGTGCCCGAAGCGCTGCTCGCGCATCGCCGGCAGCAGCCCGAGGATCAGGCGGACCGGGCCGAAGTAGTTGACCGCCATGGTGCGCTCGAAGTCGTGCATCCGGTCGTAGGAGTACTCCAGGGACCGCCGGATCGAGCGGCCGGCGTTGTTGACCAGCATGTCCACGGCGCCGTGCTCGGCCAGCACCCGAGCGACCAGGGCATCGACCGAGGCCCCCTCGGTC
The DNA here is from genome assembly GCA_045806765.1 of Marmoricola sp. Classification (GTDB taxonomy): domain Bacteria; phylum Actinomycetota; class Actinomycetes; order Propionibacteriales; family Nocardioidaceae; genus Marmoricola. The sequence continues at coordinate 3,399 of JBJMIO010000160.1, read as the reverse complement.
AGGTCGCAGGCATAGGCGTACGCCGTCCCGCCGGCCGCCTCGAGGTCGCCGCGGACCCGCTCGAGCTCCTCGGCGCGACGTGCCACCAGCAGCACCGTGGCACCGCGGGCCGCGACCGCGTGGGCGGTCGCCTCGCCGATCCCCGACGAGGCCCCGGTGACCATCACGGTGCGCCCGGCCAGCGGGCTCGGCAACGTCCGGACCAGGCCCACGACGCGGCGGCGCAGGAAGGCACGGGGAGTCAGCAGCAGGCTCACAGCTGGGGCCACCCGCGCTCCCGCTCGATCTGGGCGGACAACGAGAGCAGCGTGACCTCGTCCGAGACCCGCCCGACCAGCTGGACCGCGACCGGCATCCCGTCGGCCGCGAGCCCGGTGGGCACCGAGGCGGCCGGGTTGCCGGTGACGTTCCACAGCGCCGTCCAGGCGACCACGGGCCGCGAGCGCAGCGCCATCCGCAACGTGCCGCCGTGGTCCAGCGCGCCGACCCGGCGCGGCCGCGGACCGATGGTCGGGGTCAGCAGCACGTCGACCTCCTCGAAGACCCGGTTGGCTCGCTCGGCCACCTTCTCCCCCGCGGCCAGCGCCTTCTCCAGCACCGAGTCGGAGACCCAGGCGCCCAGGCGGTAGGTCTCCCTGGTCCGGCGCTCGAGGAGCTCGGGGTGCTCCATCGCGTCGGCCTCGGTGCGCACACCACCGAGGAACTGCGGCACGAAGGCGGCCGTCGGGTCGGGGTAGCGCGGATCGACCTCGCGCACGTCGTGGCCCAACCCCGCCAGGAAGGCCGCCATCTCGTGCACCGCGGCGACGTGCTCGGGGGCGGGTCGCACGCCCTTGGTCACCGGCACCGTCGACCACCCGATCCGCAGCCGGCCCGGGTCGCGCCCGGTCGCGGCGGTGAACGTGGTCTCGGGCTCGAGGGCCGTGAACCGGTCACCGGCCAGGTTGCCGCGGATGACGTCGTAGACGATCGCTGCGTCCAGGACGGTGCGGGTCAGCGGACCGGTCGTGCCCAGGGCCCACCACAGGTGCGGCGCCGGGTCGCTGGTGACGCGGCCGCGGGTCGGCTTGAGCCCGTAGAGGCCGCAGTAGGCCGACGGGATCCGGATCGAGCCTCCGCCGTCGCCGCCGATCGCGACGGGCACCATCCGGGCAGCCACCGCGGCCGCCGTACCGCCGCTCGAACCGCCCGGGGTGCGGCTGCGGTCCCACGGGTTGCGGGTGATGCCGCCCTCGACGGACTCGGTGAAGGGCCACTGGCCGAACTCCGGCATCCGGGTCTTCCCCACCACGACCGCACCGGCGTGCCGCAGCCGTCGGACGACCTCGCCGTCGCGCGCGGCCGGCGTGCTGTTGGCGCGGCCTCCGAAGGTGGTCACGCACCCGGCGACGTCGAGCTCCTCCTTGATCGCCACCGGCACCCCGTGCAGGGGGCCCGGCCGCACGCCCGAGGCCAGGTCGGCATCGAGGCGCGCCGCGTCCGCGCGCGCCTGGTCGGCCAGCACCACGGAGAAGGCGTTCAGGCCGGGATCGCGCTTGGCGATGCGGTCCAGGGAGGCCTCCACGACCGCGGTCGCGGTCAGCTCGCCGGACGCCGTGCGACGGGCCAGCTCGTAGGCCGGCAGGTCAGCCGAATTCATGACCAGAACCTATCGTCCCAGGTCAGGGAGCCTCCACCAGCGAGCGCACGACGCGCAGCGCCACCGACATCCGGGCCAGGTCGGCCTCGTCGTCGGCGCAGATGCCGGCGAAGGTCGCCACGGCCCGGTCGACCGCGGCGGCGTTCTGCTCGTGCCAGGTCCGCACCCGTTCCTCCGCGCCCACCTCCGCGGTGGTCCCGGTCAGCTCGAGGACCTGGCCGGTGAGCTGGGCGTGCACGCTGTGCAGGTCGTCGCGCAGGGTCGCGCGCGCCATCGTCTGCCACCGGTCACGGCGCGGCAGGGCGAGGATCCGGGTGACCAGCCCCGGCAGGCCGAGCAGCTCCCCGACCGCGAAGTGCACCCGCGCCACCTCGAGCGGGTCGACGTCGCTGCGTGCGGCGGTCTGCACCACGCCCAGCACCATGTACGCCGGCGGGCAGGCCGCCACCCGGGCGGCGAGGTCCTCCGGCACGCCGATCGCGGTGAACGCCTCGCAGCGGGTGGTGAAGGCGTCGAGCTCGGCGCCCACCATGAGCTCGGGCAGCGCGGTGGTGACCTTCTCCACCACGACCTCGAACTCCTCCACGACCGCCTCGCTGTCCAGCGGCAGCCGGCGGTTGTTGACCAGCCAGCGGCTGGCCCGCTCGACCAGGGTGCGCACCTCGAGCCGGATCCGGGTCTGCACCTCGGCGTCCAGGACGTTGTCGAGCGCGGCGATCTGCCGGTTCAGTGCCGCGGCGCCGAAGATCTCGCGGGACAGGAAGTTCGCCAGCGCGAGCTGGTCGGTCCCGGCCGAGGTCTCACCGGCCAGCCGGTGGACGTAGGTCATCCCGGCGCCGTTGACGAGCTGGTTGACCAGCTGGGTCACCACGATCTCGCGTCGTAGCGGGTGCGCCTCCATGGCCGAGCGGTAGCCCTGGCGCATCGTGGTGGGGAAGTACCGGTACAGGTCGCCGCGCAGGAACGGGTCGTCGGCGATGCCGGTGTCCAGCAGCTCGTCGGCGAGCACGATCTTGGTGTAGCTGAGCAGCACCGCGAGCTCGGGGCCCGAGAGACCCTCGCCGCGCTCGATGCGGCCCGCCACCTCGCGGCGGCTCGGCAGCGCCTCCAGCTGGCGGTTGAGCAGCCCGCCGGCCTCCAGGAAGCGCATCCAGTCCTCGTGCACGTGCAGCAGCGCCGGGGACTGGGCCTCGGCGTTGGCCAGCGCCAGGTTCTGGTCGTAGTTGTCGGCGAGCACGAGGTGGCCGACCTCGTCGGTCATCGAGGCCAGCAGCTCGTTGCGCTGCTTGCCGGTCAGGTCGCCCTCGGCGACGACCCGGTCGAGCAGGATCTTGATGTTCACCTCGTGGTCCGAGGTGTCCACGCCGGCGGAGTTGTCGATGAAGTCGGTGTTCATCCGGCCCCCGGAGCCACCGGCCCCGTTCAGCGCGTACTCGATCCGGCCCAGCTGGGTGAAGCCCAGGTTGCCGCCCTCGCCGACGCACCGCGCCCGGATCTCGGCGCCGTCGACCCGGATGGCGTCATTCGACTTGTCGGCCGCATCGGCGTCGCTCTCGGCGGCGCTCTTGACGTAGGTGCCGATGCCGCCGTTCCACAGCAATTCCACCGGCGCCGTCAGAACCGCGCGGATCAGCCCCTCGCCGTCCAGGCGCTCGACCCCCGACGCGATGCCCAGCGCCTGCCGCACCTGGGGCGTCAGCTCGATCTCCTTGCTGGCGCGGGGCACGATCATCCCGCCCTTGCTGAGCAGGGAGCGGTCG
>JBJMIO010000159.1:0-13490 GCA_045806765.1 Marmoricola sp. | reverse complement strand
TGGGAGGACGCCAGCCGGTTGCTGGAGTCGCTGGGCCACGACGTGGTCGACATCGAGGCACCGATGCCGCGCGACGCCGTCGGTGTCTTCGAGATCTGCTGGGCCGTGCTCACCGGGCTGTCCACCGCCGGACTCGACGCGGACGCGCGGGCGCGGATCCAGCCGCTGACGCGGTGGCTGGGGGAGCGGGGCGAGGCGATCAGCGGGCCGGACTTCGGGCTGGCGCTGGGCGAGCTGCGCCGCATCGCCGCCCGGACGCTGGCGGCTCTCGCGCCGTACGACGCGGTGCTCACCCCGACGCTGGCCCAGCTGCCGTTGCCGGTCGGCGCGCTGCGCGACGACTCCGACCCGGCAGCGGACTTCGAGGCGCAGAAGCGGTTCACCCCGTGGACCTCGATGTGGAACGTCACCGGAAGCACCGCGATCTCGCTGCCGCTGCACCACAGCGCCGGCGGGTTGCCGGTCGGGGTGATGCTCGCCGCCGCTCCGGGAGCCGAGGCGCTGCTGCTCTCGCTGGCCGCCCAGGTCGAGGCCGCCGCGCCGTGGAAGGACCGCGTGCCACCGGTCTGGTGAGGGCGTCGTCAGAAGCGGCGGCGTCCCCTGGCGGGCACGACGCTGGAAAGTCCGCCGGCCACGCTGGCATCCCGCTCTTTCATGTCTTGACCTTGGATCAAGGTACCGACACGTCGCGTTGCTCGACCTGCTTACGGGCGGAAGGGTTGCGCTTGCGGTGTTGATTGCAGCGACGAACGGTGATCAGTCCTCCAGGATCGAGCGGGCCGCGCTTGCGAGGCAGTCAGCCATAGTCGCCCGAACCGAACCCACTGCTACCGCCTCAGCGAGAGCCTCGAACATCTCGTCGTGGAACACGAAGAAGTAGTGATTCAGCTGCTGGTGCCAGCCTCCACGATGCTGGTCGTGTACGGAGTTGATCGCCTCCTCGCTCGCGATCCAATCCGAGTTGTGCACAACGTGCGGTCCGTAGCCGTCTAGCCCCCGACTGTAGAGAGGGTGCCCGTGCAAGACCTCGTCGTTGGGCCCTCCGAGCTGCACGGATTGGCAGCCGGTGAAGGTGAACTCCAACATCGCGGATGGCTCCGGATCGTTAGGCGTGATGACGGTCGCGTAGGTTCCGTCCCAGTTCGGATCGACCGCCGAAGCGTGGCAGACCAGCACCGCCTTGTGGCCGTTGGAGAGCAGGTGCGGGCGGGGTGCGCCGGAGTCCCAAGTGACACCAAGATCGAGAGGCTCGGCCCAGGGCTCGTTCTTAGAAGCCGCTAACCGCCGTTGGGCATCGTGAAGGGTCGCCCACGCTTCATGGGAGCCGTAGTCCTTGGCGAGGTGCTTCTTGGCCTCCTTGACCTCCCGCTCCAGGCTTCGGCTCACGGCGGTGGCCTTTCAGGATCGTTGATGGAGAGGCGACCGTCGTCGCCTACGGTGAACTGTGCGCTTCCGCGCCAGCGTGGCAACTTTCGTTGGAGCCGACGCAGGACGGCGATGGCCTCGACGTCGGGAATGCCGGTGGTAATGGACCAATCGATGCCCGAGCCGACGACATCACTTGCGAACACGATCTCTACAGCGAGCAATACCCGCCGCCATTCGCCGGCTTCGAGTTGGTCGCCCCGCTCGATGCGAGACCACAGGTCGCGGGTCTCACCAGACATCGTCTTCGAGCCACTGAACCCAAGGGCGCGCGCCAGGGCGTCGGTCGGGGAAGCAGGTCCGCCCCACTCCAAGAGGCCAGCGCGCAGCAGGCGCAACTCGTCTTGGTCGAACTCCACATCACTCACGCCGGAATCCTGTCACGGACGAGTCTTGCAAGCCCGGAGGAGCTTGATCAGGTAGATGGGTGGTCCGCGCCCCTACTCTGTTCACATGCCTCGCCCGAAGACGCCGCAGGAGAAGAAGCGGCTGAGCCTGGAGAAGGACCGACGCAACTCCTACGGCGAGAACGACAAGGCTTCGCGCAAGAACATCCCGCGTGCCAAGTCGCGAGTGAACCGAGCCAATCGTCGTCTCGACACGACGGCTTTGGCCGCAGGTGTTGGAGTGCCTGACGAGGTCGTCAACGATGCTGTCGAACAGAAGGTGCTTGGACGGTGTCGCAAGGTGTGGCGCAAATGGCCCGACAAGCGACTTGGCAAGATCTTGGATCAGAAGAGGGGCCAGGCTGGCACCGACGACGAGGATGATCGCCGACTGTTCAGTTGATCACGAAGCAGCCGCCAGCAGCCGGTCGCACTCCTCGATGACGCTCTGCCTGATGGGTGCTCCTCGTTCGCTGAACTCCCGTTGCATTGCGACGTACTCGGCCTTGCCCTCCGGCGTCTCGATCCGCACCGGAGTCCACTCGTCCCCGCTCGGGTCGAGCCGCACGCCGGTGAAGTCGTACGGCGCGGCTCGCATGTCGAGGATGCGGATGTCCCAGGCCAGCTCGAAGGCGTCGGCGACGAGGTCGGAGGAGACCAGGGGCGTGAGCCGGAAGGCGTGCTTGTAGAGGTCCATGCCGGCGTGCAGGCAACCCGGCTGCTCGAAGACCGGCCGGTCGTCACTCCCGGGTTGGAGGGTGTTCAAGGGCACGGCCTGCGGGGTGAAGAAACGGAAGGCGTCGAAGTGCGAGCACCCGATCCTGTGTCCCTCGACGACCTCGTCGGTCCCGACCGCACCCAGGCGCAGCGGCCAGGCGTGGCGCATCACGTTGCCAGGCTCCTCGCCCGTCGGCGCCGAGCGGTAGACCATCGCCCACTCGTGCAGCCCGAAGCAGCCCAGCGTCGGGGGTCGGGAAGCGGTCGCCGCGAGCAGCCGGTGCAGCTGTTCGACCAACGGGCGCTGCGAGGCCAGGTAGGCCGCGGTGACGGTGCCGCCGTCGTACCCCTTGAGCCCGTCGTACTCGGGAGCGTCCTCGAGCACGACGCCGTACCCCGGGTGCCAGCGACGCAGCGCGGCCGGGCGCTGCGCGTAGTAGGTGAAGAGGAAGTCGTGCACCGGGTGCGCCTCGCCGCGCAGGCTGCGCTCGAGGTGGGGCCCGACCAGCGGCTCGAGTCGCTCGGCGTGCGCCCGGGCGCGAGCGGTCCACTCCTCGCGGGGCAGCACGGGCGCGGTGGACGGCACGGCCAGCAGAGTACGTCGCCACGCCCACCGGATAGGCTCCGCGGGTGCGTATCGCGAGGTTCACCACCGGGGAAGACCCCTTGTTCGGAGTTGTCACCGGCGAGGTCGACGAGAACGGCATCCCGGACGACGACTGCGTGGTCGTGGGGCTCGCCGGCGACCCGCTGCACGTCGGCATCCACCTGACCAACGAGGAGTTCCGCCTCGGCGACGTCCGGTTGCTCTCGCCGGTGATCCCGCGCAGCAAGGTCATCGGCATCGGTCGCAACTACGCCGCGCACGCCGCGGAGATGGGCGGCGAGGTCCCCGCGGAGCCGCTGATGTTCATGAAGCCGAACACGAGCGTCGTCGGTCCGAACGATCCGGTCTTCTACCCGCGCCAGAGCAGCGAGGTGCACTACGAGGGCGAGCTGGCGGTCGTGATCAGCCGCCCGTGCCGCGACGTGCCGGCGGCCAAGTTCGCCGACGTCGTCCAGGGCTACACGGTGGCCAACGACGTGACTGCCCGCGACCTGCAGCGCAAGGACGGCCAGTTCACGCGCGCGAAAGGCTTCGACTCCTTCTGCCCGCTCGGCCCGTGGATCGAGACCGAGCTCGACGTCACCGACCTGGCTGTGCGCACCTACGTGAACGGCGACCTGAAGCAGGACGGTCGTACCTCGGAGATGATCTTCAAGGTCCCCGAGCTGATCGAGTACGTCTCCTCGGTGATGACGCTGCTGCCCGGCGACGTCATCCTCACCGGCACCCCCGAGGGTGTCGGACCCGTCCAGCCCGACGACGAGATGGAGATCTTCGTCGAGGGCATCGGCAACCTGACCAACAAGGTGAAACGGCGTGACTGAGAAGCGTGTGACTGAGAGCAAGATCGAGGGCGTCCGCGTCCGGATGGCCCCCAGCCCGACGGGGTCCCCGCACGTCGGCCTCGTCAGGACGGCGCTGTTCAACTGGGCCTTCGCGCGCCACCACGGCGGCACCTTCGTCTTCCGCATCGAGGACACCGACAAGGAGCGCAGCACGCCTGAGTCGCTGAGCTCGATCATCGACCTGATGCGCTGGCTCGGCCTGGACTGGGACGAGGGCCCGGAGGTCGGCGGCCCGCACGCGCCGTACAGCCAGAGCGAGCGCGGCGACCTGTACGCCGACGCGCTCGAGAAGCTCAAGGCCAGCCGGTTCACCTACGACTGCTACTGCACCGCCGAGGAAGCCACCGCGCGCCGCAAGGCCGCCGGCTCCAAGGTGCAGGGGTACGACGGGTTCTGCCGTGAGCTCACCGACGAGCAGGTCGCGGCGTTCGTCGCCGAGGGTCGCCAGCCCGTCGTGCGGTTCCGGATGCCGGAGGGGTCGATCACCTGGAACGACCTGGTGCGCGGCGAGGTCACCTTCGAGACCGAGTTCGTGCCCGACTACGCGCTGTGCCGCGCGAACGGCGACCCGCTGTACACGCTGGTCAACCCCGTCGACGACGCGCTGATGGAGATCACCCACGTGCTCCGTGGCGAGGACCTGCTCTCCTCCACCCCGCGCCAGATCGCGCTCTACGAGGCGCTCAAGGAGGTCGGCATCGCGACGACGACTCCCGCCTTCGGCCACCTTCCCTACGTCATGGGTGAGGGCAACAAGAAGCTCTCCAAGCGCGACCCGGAGGCCGACGCGCTGGGTTACCGCGCCCAGGGTTTCCTGCCCGAGGGCCTGCTCAACTACCTCGCCCTGCTCGGCTGGGCGATCGCGGCGGACCGCGACGTGTTCTCGCTGGCCGAGATGGTCGAGAAGTTCGACATCGCCGACGTGAACCCGAACCCGGCCCGCTTCGACCTCAAGAAGGCCGAGGCGATCAACGCCTCCCAGATGCGGCTGCTCCCGGTCGAGCAGATCACCCACCGCGCGCTGCCGTTCCTCAAGGCCGCTGGGGTGCTCTCGGACCCGATCACCGAGTCCGAGACCCAGCTCCTCGAGCTCGCGATGCCGCTGGTCGCCGAGCGGATCAACAAGCTCACCGAGGCGCCCGAGATGCTCGGCTTCCTGTTCGCCGACGAGGTGGCCTATGACGAGGCCGACGTGGCCCAGGTGCTCGACACGGACGGACGCGCCGTCGTGGCCGCAGCCCGCGAGGCCCTCCGCTCCCTGAGTGCCTGGAGCACCGCTGCCATCGAGGAGGCCCTGCGCGCCAAGCTGGTCGAGGAGCTCGGGATGAAGCCACGCAACGCCTTCGGGCCGGTCCGGGTCGCGATCACCGGACGCAAGGTCTCCCCGCCGCTGTTCGAGTCGCTCGAGCTGCTCGGTCGCGAGGAGTCACTGCGCCGCCTCGACACGGTCGTCTGAGAAGAACGGGCCGGCTCGCCGTGCAGGAAGACCCCAGTAGGCGGGCGGAAAGGGCCCAGTCGACGTATCCGTTGACGTTGCGGGACGCGCCGGACTACCGGTGGTGGCGTCCGGCGATCGGCATCGTGGCGGTACCGCTGGCGATGTTCGTGATGGTGCCGGTGGTGCTGCTGCCCGTGCTGGGTCTGACCGTCGCGCTGGACCACCACGGCAGCTTCTCCGCCGCCTACAGCGCCGCAGCCAAGCTCGACCCGGTCACGTGGCAGGCGATGCTCTACCTCAACCTCACGCTGGCCGCACTGGTGCTGGTCGCGTGGTGGATCGTCCGGTTCGTGCACGGCGTTCGCCCGCGATGGCTGACCTCGGTGGCACCGGGCGTGCGCTGGAAGTTCTTCTGGGCCTGCTTCGGCATCGCGCTGGTCGCGATCGGGGCCCAGCTGCTGGTCGGTTCGCTGCTGCCCTCGAACCCCGACGACCTCGGCGGACCGGCCCACCACGTCGACGGCCGGCTCGTCGGTCTGGCGCTGGTGGTCCTGCTCAGCACGCCACTGCAGGCCATGGGGGAGGAGTACGTCTTCCGCGGCTACCTGACCCAGGCGTTCGGTGCGCTGACCCGCAACCCGTGGTTCGCGATCCTGATCAGCTCGCTCCTCTTCGCCCTCGCGCACGGGGTGCAGAACGCTCCGCTGTTCCTGGATCGCTTCACCTTCGGCGTGATGGCCGGGTACGTCGTGCTCCGCACGGGGGGTCTGGAGGCCGGCATCGCGCTGCACGTGTGGAACAACCTGGTGGCCTTCGGGCTGGCGCTCGCCTTCGGCAGCATCGACGACAGCCTGAAGGTCAGCTCGGTGGCGTGGTCGAACATCATCCTGACCGCGACCCAGAACGGCGTGTACCTGGTGCTCGTCCTGCTGGTGGCCCGGCGGATGGGTCTGGAGCCCCGTCGTACGGTTCCCGTTTTGCCGCCTGCGGCGGCGCCCGTGTAAGGTTTCCCCTCGGTCCGGCCGCCACGGCAGCGGGTCCGAATAGTGGGATATGGTGTAATTGGCAGCACGACTGGTTCTGGTCCAGTTAGTCAAGGTTCGAGTCCTTGTATCCCAGCGAGTAGTGCGGCTCACAGGATTTGGTCGGCCCGCCGACCAACCGATAGAGTCGCGGTCGCTCAGGCCCCCGTTGTGTAGTGGCCTAGCACGCCGCCCTCTCAAGGCGGTAGCGCGGGTTCGAATCCCGTCGGGGGTACAGATCGGAAAAGCGGTCCTGACCAGCGGAGACGCTGGGAGGGACCGCTTCTTCGTTTTCCGCTGAAACGGGCTCGGGCAACACACCGAGGAGATCGTCAGGGCCAGGGCCAAGACGAGTGTGACGATCAGTGCCGAGCGGACACGCAGCAGGCCTGTGTGTGTGTTTCGGGTGCCGACATGACAGTCCCCTTGTCTGGATGCGCGCGATCGCATCGGCCGGCGGTCTTGCCGGCGACGTGGTCGCGCTGTGGGCGGGTTTTGGTACTAGCGGTTGGTCAGGGAGGCCGCCTCGAGCGGCCCGCAGCGGACGTCGTACCGACGCTTGATCGTCGCCAGGGTCTGGCGGTGGTGAGCGCCGTCACTCTTCTGGGTGCGCAGGAAGCCGACGACCCCGGCCAGGCGCCGCGGCAGCGGGTACCAGCGGTCGAAATCGAGCCCGCAGCCGGTGATCACCTTCGGCGGCAGCAGCTTGGAGATCTTGCCGAGGTTCAGCATGGTCACGCTCACCGAGGCGAACAGGACCGCGTCGGTCGCCTTGGTGTGCAGGTCCTCGACGTCGAGCTCGTAGAGGCCGGCCGACTCGAGCTTGTCGCGGAACATCAGGTGGGTAAGGTAGTAGCCGGCAAACGAGGTGAACGGGCCGGTCACGCTGGAGCGCATCTGGATCGACAGCACCCGTCCGCCGGCCGACACGAACGGCTCGTAGGGATGTGCGGTCCGCAGCAGAGAGCCGGTGCAGTTGACGATCCAGGTCCCCGGCTCGATCGATCGGGCCTCACCGCTGCGGAACACCAGCTGCGGGCAGTCCGCGGTGTCGACGACGTCTGCGAAGTAGCCCGGCTCGACGTGGTGCAGCCCCGACCGGATCACGGCGCACTCGGCATCCGAGAGGTAGGCGCTGAACGAGTCGGTTGCCTCCTCCAACGGTCCGGTCCCGTACGTCGAGCGGAACCAGTGCCGGACCTCGACCTCGTTCTCCCCGTCGAACCGGCGCCCGAGTTCGCGCAACATCGAGTTGATCGGCGTACCGCTCCACCAGCGCTTCGCGCCCTTCGGGAAGAACGACTCCCGCCTGCTGAAGTAGGTGCCCGAGCCGGCGACCAGGTTGATCTCGCGCCGGGGGAGCGCGGTGATCAGCGCGTGGGCGGTGTCCATCGCAGTCTTGCCGCTGCCGATGACCCAGATCGGCTCGGCGCTGGCACCGACGGCAGCGAGGTCGAGAGACTCCGGGGTGATCGATCGCACCTGCCTGCTCGAGGTCACCAGCGGGTCGTTCGGGGTGACCCGGTGGCCCAGGGCCTTGATCAGCCGCTTCGTCACGATCTCCTCGGTCCGGCCGTCCGGGGAGCGCAGCGTCACACGGACGTGGTCGCCGCCGTCCTTGTGGGACTCGTACGACCAGCCGAACCGCTCGTCGACCTGGACCCGGCTCTTCGCCACGTCGAGGCAGTGCTCCAGATGTGTCAGGACCTCAGACTTGGTCGCGAGGTAGTCCGCGGGCCGATCCAGCGTCCACGGGATGTTCCCGGCCGTGAAGATCGGGTGCGGCTGGTGCAGCCGCACGTAGTCGTAGGTGTCGACCCACATTCCGCCCGAACGGCGTCGGCTGTCGACCAGCACGACCTTGTCGCCCGGTGACAGGTACTCGGTGGCGACCACCAGCGCGTTCAGGCCCGTGATGCCGGCACCGATGATGCATACCTCGATGGGAGTCTTCATTGCCGTGCCTCTCGTCCGGGCCTCAGTGTTCTGGTGCCACCTTCGTGGGCTGGGCGTTCCTGAAGCGTTCCCGGGAGCTGTTCCTCAGTCGACGCTGCCCCGGGCCAGCAGCTCTGCGGCGGTTCGACCGAAATGTGCCGCGCCCTGCGCGTTCGCGACCTCGATCGCCATGCTCCAGGCAGAGCGCGCCAGCTCGGTCTCCCCGCACGCCGCAAGCAGCTCGCCCTCGATGCGTCGCAGCAGCGCCTCGGCGTAGCGCTGGTTGCGATCCTCCCCCCAGGAGATGCCCCGGCGGACCGCGACCAGGCCCTCCTCGAGCCGTCCGGTGAGCAGAGCCGCGCGGCCGAGCAGACTCTGGACATAGGCGTAGTGCACGGTCGCGACCGGGTCGTCTGCGCCGGCGTCGGCCAGGTCGGAGAGTCGTCGGTAGGCCCGGGCTTCGCCGTCCAGCACCCCGAGCCACGGCGGTAGGCACAGGCCCATGTGCTCGACGAACGCCAGCTCGTGCTCGTCCCAGAGGGTCTGGCCGAGGGTGACGTTGTCGCGCAGCAGGTGCCGGTCGTCGACCTCGGTGGCGATGAAGCACGCGTAGACCCGCACGTAGGCCTCGCTGGGCGGGTGCCGCAACTGCTGTGCGTAGGTGATCGCCTCGGCGATCAGCGCTCGCGCGCCCTCCACGTCGTCCTGCCACTGCCGGGTCAGCGCGAGACGGCTCAGGCAGACGGCCCTGGGGTCGAGCGCGAACAGGGCACGGTGCTGGCCGCCGTACTCCTCGTCGTAGGAGTCGATCGCTCGCTGGAGGTGGCTGGCAGAGCGCGACAGATCGCCGCGCCAGAACGCAGCTACGCCTTGAAGGTACTCGCCCTCGGTGTGGGCCACAGGATCATCGGTACGCCCCGCCAGCTCGGCTCCGTAGTGCTCTGCACGGTCGAAGTCGCACTGCACGATGCCGGCCATGGCCAGCCCGCGCATCGCCGCCGCGTCGGGCACCAGGCCGAGCGCAGTGGACAGCGCCAGGCACCGTTCGCAGGCGCGCACCACCTCGGGGTCGGCCGCGCCGCTGTGCAGGCCGAGGACCGAGACGAGCAGCTGCAGAACCCGCAGCTCCAGCTCGTCGCGCCACGTCGTCGCCGGAAGGCGGTCCAGCAGCACCAGGGCGTGACGGCACTGCTCGATGGCGTCGCGCGGCGCGTACACGTCGATCGCGTGATGCGCCGCCCGTGAACACGCGGCGACCGCCTCCGCCAGGCGTCCGGCGCCTTCGAAGTGGATGGCCGCTTCGGCTGCGTGGGCCCGGTCCTCCCCGTAGAGGAGCAGGAGCGCGGTCCCCACGGCGTCGTGCAGGACGCGGCGTCGGCCGGGTCCGGAACCTTCGTAGGCGACCTCACGGATCTTGTCGTGCCAGAGGTCGTAGCTACCGTCGTGCTCCCGCACGACCTCCCGGCGCCACAGCTCGTCGAGCCCGTCGAGCAGCTCGGGCTCGGCGAGCACCCTCGTGGACAGCAGCTCATCGATCGTGAACGCGCGGCCGAACGTCGCAGCGAGGTCGACCAGCTCGCGCGCTGCGGGGCCGAGGAGCTGGAGCCGGCCGCTGATCGTCGACTTGACCGTCGGCGTCAGCGCGCCCACCGGGTCGCCGGAAAGGCCGGCGCGCACGGCCTCGACCACGAAGAGCGGATGACCGCCGGTGTTCTGCCAGATCGCCTCGATCGACGCGTCCTCGGCACCCGCAGCGCGCGCCAGGGCGGCGGTCTCGTCTGCGCTCAACGGTCCCAGTCGAAGGGTGCTGGCCTGACCGTGGCCGTCCAGGTGGGCGAACACCCGGGGCAGCGGATGTGTCTCGTCGATCTCGTCGGGACGGACGGTGCCCAGCACGAGCAGCGACCGGTCGCCGAGCGTGGCGGTGAGAAAGCCGACGAACTCGAGCGTCTCGCGGTCGCACCACTGGACGTCGTCGAGAACCAGCAGAACCGGACCGGGCTCACCCACGAGCGCCGCTGCCAGGGCGTCGAACAGCTGGCGGCGGCGGCTCGGATCAGCCGACGTTGCCGCCGGCCCGCCCGCGAGCTCTGGCAGCAACGCGCCCAGCTCGGCGCGCCAGCCGGCCGCGAGACGACCGACCCGTCGCGCCATCTCCGGTGCTCGCAGCCACTCGACGACGGGTCCCCACGGAAGGCGACCGGCCGACTCGTACGCGCGGGCCCGTGCCACCGTGGTGGTAGGCGCGACCTCGTCGACCAGTGCGTCGACCAGCCTGGTCTTGCCGATCCCCGCCTCGCCACTGACCAGGACCAGACGCCTCTGCCCGGCCGCCGCCGCGTCCCACTCGCTGCGCAGAGCTGCCAGCTCGGCGGTCCGGCCGACCAGCGACAGCGACTTCCGTTTGCGCACAGGCCGGCCGGCGTCCGCATGGAGGGCGTCGTACAGGCCTCGGGTGGTCTCGTCGGGTTCCACGCCGAGCTCGCGGTCGAGCACATCGGCGCAGCGGTGGTACGCCGCGAGCGCCTGCGCCCGGTCGCCGAGCCGGGCGTGGGTGGCGATCACACTGCGATGAGCTGACTCGTTCAGCGGGTCCAGCCGGAGCTGCGCGCTCGCGTGCCGCAGCAACGCGGCATGGTCGCCGTGCTCCCCGGCAGCCGAGGCGAGGCGGGCGAGCACGTGGCCGGCGTCATCGCGCAAGCGCTCGCGCTCGGCGAGGGTCCACTCGTCGAAGCAGTCCGGAAGCAGCTCGCCACCGTAGGCAGCCGCCGCGGCGACGTCGTCACCGGCTGCGACCGCGCGGACGAATACCGCGAGGTCGACCCAGGAAGCGTTCGGGCGAAGGCACACGTCCTGCGCCGAGATCACCAACAGGTCGTCGACGTCGTGCATCGTGCGCCGGAGCTCGTGCAGCTGCTTGCGCAGGTTCGTCCGAGCCTGCTGCTCGGGCGACTCGGGCCAGAACTTCGCGGCCAGGGCTAGCCGGCTGACAGGTCTCCCGCCGGCCAGGGCCAGTGCGGCGAACAGTCGCTGCACCGCCAGGCTCGCATGTGCCGAGACGTCGTCCCCCGCTCGCACGATCGATGCCTCGCCGAGCAGCCGAATCGTCACGGCTGCCGGCGACGGCATCTGCTTCGGAGCTGGGGCACGCGTCATCGATGCCCATTGTCAGCGCCCGCCTGCGCCGGGCGCTACCACTCTCCCGGGGCAGCAGATTCAACACGTCTGTGCTCACAACGGGCCAGACCCGGGCAGAACGGTCTCTCCTGGTGGCTCCCGAAACGAGGAAAGCCATCGATGCCGGTCTCGTCTTCGATCGGACGACTGAGTCCCCTCGGCCGGTCCTTCGGACCGGGCTCTCGTGCTTTTGCCACTGGACATCCGTGCCAGGTCCTTGCGCTGGGTTTGTGACCCGGGTTACAGTCAGCACACCAAACCGAACTCAGTTCGCGAGATGTGCATCCTGATGCCACCGGAGAGTGGGACCGCAGATGAACGACACCGCAGTGGAACGGGTGGACGCCGCCGCGCGGGTGCCCCTCGGTTGCCCCGTGATCCACCTCGACGCCTCGCCGCCCCTGGAGGCCGGCAGCCACTGGGCGATCGCCAACGAGCTCCGCGAGGCCAGCCCGACGTACTTCAACACCCACGCGCAGGGCTACTGGATGTTCACCCGGTACGACGAGGTGCGGGAGATGTACCAGCACCCCGAGATCTTCTCCTCCGAGTCGATCACGCCGTGGGAGCCGGACCCGGTCTACCGGTTCGTGCCGACCCAGATCGACCCGCCCGAGCACAGCAGCTACCGACAGCTGGTCAGCCGGTGGTTCGCGCCCAGCGCGGTGCGGCGGATCGAGCCGCAGGCCCACGAGCTCGGGCAGCGGCTGGTCCGCGACTTCGCGGCACGCGGCGAGTGCGACTTCGTGACCGACTTCGCGATGCGCCTTCCCACCGAGATCTTCCTGACGATCATCGGCGTCCCGCACGCCGACGCGGACCTGTTCGTCCCGTGGGTCGAGGACTTCTTCGCCGGGTTCGGCGGTGACCTCGCCCAGCAAGAGGCCATGGGTGCCGCGCTCGGCGGGATGCGGCAGTACTGGGTCGACGTCCTCGCGGCGCGGCGCAGCGAGGCGGTCCTGCGCGACGGCGACTTCGTCGCGATGCTGATCCACTCCGAGATCGACGGTCTCCCGCTCGGCGACGACCTGATCCTCGACATCCTCACGGTGCTGGTGCTGGCCGGGCTGGACACCACCCGCGGGCAGCTCGGCTACCTGTTCCGGCACCTGGCCGAGAACCCGGGCGACCGCAAGCGGCTCGTCGCCGAGCCCGAGCTGATCCCGCTCGCGGTCGAGGAGTCCCTGCGTCTGTACACGATCATCTTCGGCGACGGCCGCAAGGTCGCCCAGGACACCGACTTCCACGGCTGCCCGCTGAGCAAGGGCGACATGGTCTACGGACTCGTCTCCGGCGCCAACCGTGACCCGCGGGTCTACGACCGGCCGGACGAGTTCGTCGTGGACCGCAAGGCCAACAACCACCTCGGCTTCGCCGGAGGGCCGCACCGCTGCCTGGGGGCCCACCTGGCCCGGATGGTGATGCGGGTCGCGGTAGAGGAGTGGCTGGCGGTGATCCCCGACTTCGAGATCGCGACCGGTGAACCTCTCCTCGAGCGTGGCGGGGGAGCCATGATGACGCTGCTCGGACTCCCGCTGCGTTGGGAGGTCCCGGCATGAAGCTCTCGATCGACGCATCGCTGTGCCGCGGGCACGGGCGCTGCTACACCCTGGCCGAGGATCTCCTCGAGGACGACGACGAGGGCTTCGTGACCGCGCGCGGCCAGATCGTCGACGTGCCGCCCGACCAGGAGGAGGAAGCCCGCAACGCCGCGGGGTCCTGCCCCGAGGGCGCGATCACGCTGCTCGACGGGTGAGCCCGGGGACGGTCAGGTCCCGCGCCGGCCGGCGGCGATCCCGCCGTCGATCACCAGGTTGGTGCCGGTGACGTAGCGGCTCGCGTCCGAGACGAGGTAGAGGACCGCCTGCGCGACCTCCTCGGCCTGTCCGCGGCGGTTCAGCGGGATCGTCCGTACGTAGGCGTCCCAGTCGAGGTCCG